>VGSS01000058.1 GCA_016874935.1 Deltaproteobacteria bacterium
ATAAGTCCTTCAATTCCTGCTTCCATGGAGGGTTGAATCTCCAATGTCACAACAAATTTCCTATTCTGTAAACTCTTTTTGAATTGCATAGAGATCTATATTAATTATAAAATGGCTTCTCCCGAATGACGAAATGGCTGAAAGAAACCAAATTTGGCAAATCATAGGACACATCATCGCTGTCATAGGTTCATTTCTTCAATCCCAGTAATTTGGCCACTTCATATTTCAACTGTTCCAGCGGAAGGGGTTTTGAAAAACAGGCGTCCGCTCCGTAATCCTTCATCTGTTTGAAGGCCTCATCATTGAGATAGGCGGAAAGTACGATGATCTTGGTATCTTTTGATTCAGGGTTCGACTTGACCTTCTGGCAGACCTCATACCCATTGATATCAGGCATCATGATATCGAGAATTAGAAGGTCGGGTTTGAAGTGGCTTACCTGAAGGCCTGCTTCAAAACCATCCGAAGCAGAGATCATCTCATAGCCAAATTCATCCTCCTCAAGGGACTGGACAATCGTTTCAACAATAATTTTGTCATCATCTACAACGAGGATCTTCTTCCTCTCCTCTCCCTTGGGTTCCTCCGGCAAAGGCATCCCTTTATCTCTGAGGAATTGATCCAGATCCTCCTTCTTAATTCTTCGATGACCCCCAACGGTCTTATACGCCTTAAGATGGCCTGCCTCGATCCAGTTGATTATTGTCTTAGAAGAAACATTGCAATACTTACTTGCCTGGGAGACAGTTAAGATTTCCATAATTTGCTCCTTTTACAGATTTTGCTGATTTTCCAATTACTATAATATTTATAGATTGTCAAGCGTTTTTTTTATAAAATAGCATATTATAGATAATTAATTGATTTTATTGATAATTATGTGTTGTATAATTCCGGATTGTTATTTTTAACATCAAAAATCTCCTTTTTAAATCTGCTTATACCAAAGCAAAGAGGGGAAAAGGGAGAAAACTTCTACATCTTGCTCAGAGGGATCATTGGAAATTCGTCGGCAAATTTTATTTGACATCCTATGAATGTAATGCTATTTTAAATTTGTAAGGAATATTATTGGAGGTAATGTATGGGTAAGGCAAAGATTACATTTAAGGGACAGGTCACCATTCCCAAGGAGGTCCGAATTGCCCTGGGGATCGAAGAAGGGGATTCCGTCATCTTTATGGTAGAAAAAGACCGGGCCATTCTGAAACCCCTCAAGAAAAAATCTTTGAAAGATTTCTACGGGATTCTTCCGGCAACCCGTCCCTATCCGGGGATAGAGCCCATTCGAAAGGAGGTTCATCGCAAGACATCAAAACATCTTCTTGCGAAGGAGACGGAATGAGACAAGCATTTATCGATGCGAATATCATCCTTCGTTTTTTGACTAAAGATCCTCCGCCAATGGCTGAGGCGGCCCTGAAGATTTTTGAGGAAGCCAAACATGGCAAGATGTCATTGCTGATTATTCCCATCACAGTGGCAGAGGTTGTCTGGGTGCTGGAATCGTTTTATGAATACCCAAAAGAGAAGATTGCCGAAACGATGACCCAATTTTTATCCTGTGAAGGACTCGAAGTAGAAAGTTTGGACCTGTTATTTGAAGCATTAAACCTTTACTGCGAGAAAAATCTTGATTTCGCTGACGCTATTTTGGCCACCACGGCGCTGAGAAAGGGAATTCCGACCCTCTATTCCTTTGATCAACATTTCAACCGGATTAATGGAATTATAAGGATGGAGCCTGGCAAGAAGTGATAACGATCTCTGATAATGTCCAAAGAGGATTGAACCGGAGTGGTTCAGATAATTCAGGCAGAGGCGAGGCCTCAAGAAAGCCCACCCTACTACTGATAGCGGCTGCTACAGGTTCAAAAGTTTTCAATAAGGCTTTTGGAATAAGATTGCCGCTTTTAGGATATCCCGCCATCGGTCTTGCAATGATCTCTGCCCTGACCCCTGATCAATTTCATATTCAGCTTGTCGACGAGGCCAACGAACCCGTTCCCAATGGGAAAAAGGGGGACTTGGCGCTCATCGTTGGCCTGACCCATCACATGCCGAACGCCTATGTTATTGCTGACCGTTTGCGCTCTGAGGGGACGAAAGTCATATTAGGTGGTATGCATGTGACCGCACTTCCTGATGAAGCATTAATGCATGCCGATTCTATCATTGTGGGTGAGGCCGAAGCGGTGTGGAGGGAGATACTCGACGACTTTGTCAAAGGATCGCTTAAGAAAAAGTATTCCGGCCGGGAAGTGAATCTTGCCGAGCTTCCTCCTATGAGGCGTGATTTGTTCAATAAAAAATTTTACTATCCGGGTCAAATCATTGAGACCACACGGGGCTGTTCCGTGGGTTGCGTTTTTTGCGGTGTGCAGAATTTTTTTGGCACAAGATTCCGGGTTCGCCCTCCCGAAGCCATCCAACGGGAATTGATGGCTTTATTCGGACCAAGGCCGCAACAGACGCGATGGAAGAAGTGGTTGGCTCGACACTGGCACCCTGATATCCCCTATTTTGTGGAGAGACGGCTTCTCTATGTGATGGACTCCAATTTTATCTCAGATCTTGGCCATGCCCGTGCTGTAATGAACGTTTTCAAGGAATGCGACCTCAGGTGGTTCGGCCATGCAAGTTTCAATCTCATGCGGGATGATAAATTGGTCGATCTTTTGGCCGATTCAGGCTGTTTAGGCGTAAACATCGGCTTTGAATCACTTTCCCAGGCAAATATCGATCATATGCATAAGTTTCCAAATAAAACGGCTGAATATGCTGAGTGCATCAAGCGTCTTCATGAGCGCGAGATCGGAGTGATGGGCACCTTTATTGTAGGCTTTGACGAAGATACCCCGGAGGTCTTTGATCAGATCGTTGACTTTGTCATAGAAAACCGGTTGGAGACAGCCTTTACATTGATTCTCACCCCCAAGCCTGACACCATGCTTTTTAATCAAATGAAAACCCAGAACCGCATGCTCAGTCACAACTGGCGCGATTACGATGAAGGCACAGTCACTTTTATCCCGAAGAACATGACTCCAAGACAACTCCATTCAGGGATGAGATCGGTATGGAGTCGCATCTATTCATGGCAGGGAATATGGCGAAGGATTATGACCCAACCCAGGGTACGGCCTTTCTTCTACCTACCGATGAACCTGGGATTTCAGAGGTGCACCCGCTTGATATGTTCTGAAAAGATTTGGCCTGCTCCTAACCTGAAACAGCATCTTAGTGAGGGGACCGCCGGATCATCTCAGTGAATATGCCTAAAGCGCTTCTCATCCATGCAACCGATAAATCACTCCTCGTGGCGGAACAGCCGCCGATCCCTTTTCCGGTACTTGGCCTGATCACAGTAGCCACACTATTCCCCAGGGGTTGGGATGTGGCCGTGATAGACGAAAGCATGGAGGTTGTTGATCTGGAGGCCAGCGCTGACTTGGTGGGCATATCAACACTTACTCTTGACGCTTACCATGCTTACGGCCTGGCCGATCATTTCCGAGCCAGAGGAATACCCGTTCTGATGGGCGGCATGCATCCATCCGCCATGCCCGTAGAGGCTTTGAAACACGCTGACGCCGTGGTGGTGGGTGAAGCCGAGAATGTTCTTGACCGTGTCTTGTCAGATTTCAAGGATGGCAGGATGCGCGGCGCTTATAAGAATGAAAATCTTCCAGACCTTGCCGAGGTGCCGCGGCCACGCTTCGACCTCCTTCACCCCAGGCATCGCTATTTCCTTCACTCCGTGCAGGCAACGCGTGGCTGCCCTCGTGAGTGCGAGTTCTGCTCTGTCACGCCATTCTTCGGGCACCAATACCGATTGAGGCCGGTGAAGGAGGTGATCGCCGACCTCCATGCCTCGTTTGAAGAGGCCCGATCGAGGACGGTCTTCTTTGTCGATGACAACATCGCCGGCCAGGCCGATTACGCCAGGGAATTATTTGAGGCGCTGATACCCCTTAAGATAAAATGGGGAAGTTTTGCATCCGTAATGATGACTCGCGACCGTAAACTGATGGAGTTAGCGGCGAAATCCGGATGCATCGAGCTCTTTATCGGTTTCGAGTCCCTCTCACAAAACAACCTGGACCGCTCCAACAAGTCGTGGGTTCGTGCCGACAGGATGCAAGAGTATATTAAGATTTTTCATGGTTATGGAATCATCGTCGAAGGCGCTTTCATCTTCGGCCATGATGAAGACCGTAAAGATGTCTTCCGCAGAACTGTTGATTTTGTCCAAAAGAATGGCATTCAAGTGCCCGTGTTCGGTATCCTTACCCCTTATCCTGCTACCCGGCTCAGGGCCAGACTTAATGCGGAAGGCAGGCTCCTGCCGGAAGCCGAGGACTGGCGATTCTACGACGGTTCGCATGTCCTGTTTAAACCCGCTTATATGACGCCGGAAGAACTTGAGGAGGGTTTTCTTTGGGCCAAGAAATTCTGTTGTGCGCCTCGTTCCATCTTCAGCAGGATGTTCCGTGCGCCACGAGCGAACTGGCTTACGGCGGTGGGCCTTAATTTCTCTATGCGCTCTGGCAGGATGCAGCAAATAAAGGATCGTTGGCCACGTTCCAAAGGTCCGCTGGCCAAACCCGGGACATGGTGAAACGGGACGTTATCCCGTTTCATAGTCCATATTCTTTGACAGCCACCTCTCTCATCTTGAACTTCTGGACTTTTCCCAATGGGGTCATTGGAAATTCTTTGACGAATTTGATGTATCGTGGCAGGTGGGAATCCGGAAGTTTTCCTCTGGAATATTTCAGAATCTCCTCTTCGATGACAGTCGCCCCCTCCTCCAGCTTAATCCAGACTGCAATCTCTTCTCCTAACGCTTTATCAGGAACTCCAAATACCTGGGCATTCGAGATTCCCGGAAAGGCAAATAAGACTTCTTCGATCTCCGAGGGATAGATTGTCTCCGTTCCTTTTTGGATGACTTCTTTCAATCGTCCAGTGATCCTCACATAACCCTTCTCATCCATCGTGGCCAGATCTCCGGAATGGAGCCAGCCCTCCCGATCGATGGCCTTCTCTGTGGCCGCAACCATTTTATAATAACCCTTCATATTCAATCCCCGCGCGCAGAGTTCCCCTGCGACTCCCGCAGGAACCTCCTCGCTGGTACTGGGATCCATGATTTTCACCTCCACATTGGGAAGAGGTCTCCCCACGGTCGAGACGCGCAATTCCAATGGATCATCGGGTCTCGTCTCTGTAATCCAGGAAGAAGACTCGGTCAATCCATAACCGAGGATGATCTCCCTCACTCCCATCTCCCCGACCACCCTTTTCATGACTTCCAAGGGACACTGAGCCCCTCCCATGATTCCGGCCCGCAGGGATGTGAGACGGGCGGGTTGATATTGTGGGTGTTCCATCAAGCCAATAAAGGCTGTCGGCGAGCCATAAATGGCGCTGCAATGTTCTTGTTCGATGGCTTCGAGAATCTTTCCCTGTTCAAACGTTTCGGAAGGAAGGATGACTGTTGCTCCTTTGATGATGGCCGCAAGGGTAACACAGATGCAACCAAACATATGAGATAAAGGGACGGAAAGACAGAGGCGATCCTTCTCTGTAATTCTCTGGATATCGGCGCTGGCCGCTGTCGTATTGAGAACCCCGAAGTGTGTGGACATCACCCCTTTGGGAGCGCCTGTGGTTCCAGAGGTATAAAGAAGAGTAACGACGTCATCCTGCCGGCAATCACGCTCACGTTCGTGTAAAAGGCTATCCGCTGTCTCCTTTCCCATCTCGAAGAGGTCTTTCCATCTCATCATTCCTGAGGGAGTCTGATCTGCCATCAGGATAAAGTGCTTCATCTCCGATAAATCGCTAAGTTGCCGGACGATCTCAAGATATTCCGACCCTTTGAGTCCTTCAGCCATGATGAGCGCCTTGGAATCGGACTGAGTCAGAAGGTATTCGAGTTGCTGACGTTGGGCATTCGTATCCGCGCTTACCAGGACCGCTCCGATCTTGGCAATGGCAAACTCCGTGACGATCCATTCCCAGCGGTTGGGAGACCAGAGGGCAATGTGATCACCTTTTTTTATGCCCAGCTTTAAAAATCCTTTGGCGAGCTGATTGACATGATTTAAAAATTCTTTATAGGTTAAACGCACTCCTTTTGAAACATCCACCAGGGCTTCGTTCTGAGGAAATCTCGAAACCACCTCTCCCAACAGTTCTCCTATAGTGATTTTCAATAGATTCATTTCCCCACCCTCCTGATTACAAATATAATGATTTAGAGAGGGAAGTCCAATATTTTTTGAGATTTCTAAAAAAACACCAGAAATCTCTGTAATCAAGAGAACTATAAGTTCTCTTTTTTGTTTTTTATGCTATAGTCTATCCAAATAGATCAGGAGGAGAAAATGGACGAAAAATTGAAGGATGCATTTCACAAGGTGTATGAATCGGAAGCTAAGGCAGCCCTGCGATTAAAAATCTTTGCCAAGAAGGCAGAGCAGGAAGAGCTTCCTCAAATGGCAAAGCTCTTCCGCGTCATCTCTTTCAGTGAAGAGATTCATGGGGAGAGGGCGCTCCGAATACTCAGGGAGATCAAAGACACCGACACGAATCTTAAGGAAAGTTTCCAGTCGGAAACGAACATCGCAGGTTTGGCTTATGAGGAGTTTCTTGAGCTTGCCGAAAATATTGGAGACACAACTTCTTCAATCATCTTTTCAAATTCAAGGGACGTTGAAGAAGGCCACGCCAAGTTATACAAATTGGCAATCAATCATTTAATTGGAGAACGGGAAACCACCTATTACGTGTGCCAGGTCTGTGGCTATGTGGCAGACGGAGTCTGTCCCGATACCTGCCCAGTCTGCTCCGCCCCCAAAGACCAGTTCGTGGAGTTTAAGTGAAAGAGAAAACGGTATTCGACATTAAGAATCGCCATCTCTTCCTGAAACTTTCTCTTTCCTGATTTTAGAAAAAGGGATATATTAAAAGTGCAAAGTCTTAACCGGGGTAAGTTTCACACCCGATGAATAACATGAAATTCGACCCTTTAAGGGCAGAAGAGACCCTTTAGTGGTTTAAGTGACAACGTTCAGGACATCGTTCAGCCGGCACTCTGAAACTATTTGGTTAATGTTGCGCCGTTGTCAATAGGGAAAAGAAATCCAAGACGAAAAAGTAAAGGAATTTTCGTTTTAAGAGAAAAAGAGCTTTTTGCCAGTTGGCAACGGTTCCAACTTGGTTTCTGATCGGGTGCAAGGAGAAGTCCGTTACCCATTGGCTGGAAACGGAATTCAAATATTGTTACGATTCATTGCCGGGCGATCAGATGGAACGTTAGGCTTGTGTAGCAATTTATTTACAGATGGTGTTAAAATAAAAATATGAAACAGAACATTGTCGAAATCTTAAAGGAGGCGTTGAAACTACCCCCAGAGGCACGGGCGGCTCTTGCAGGAACCTTGCTTGACAGCCTTGACGAAACCGTAGACAGGGATGCGGAGTCGGCGTGGGAAGCTGAAGTCGTCATGCGGCTTAAGGAAATGGACGAAGGCAAAGTCAATCTAATTCCCTGGGCTGAAGCCAGAGCAAGAATCGCAGGGCAGTGATGTCCCCTCGACAGATCGATGTTCATCCCGAGGCCGTTGCTGAAGCGCGGGCGGCAGCCCAGTGGTACCGAGAAAGGAGTGCCTTAGCAGCAGATGCCTTTCTTGCAGAACTTGATCGTGCCGTCGAAAGAATTACCGAGAACCCTGAAATGTATCCGCGCTATGTTCGAGGCACGCGACGTTATCTCCTACAGCGCTTCCCTTTCTACTTGGTATATCGAGAAGTTTCCGGAAAGCTTGAGCTTGTTGCGATTGCCCACGGTAGGCGAAAACCCGGATATTGGAAAAGACGTATAGCCTAACGTGTTCCTCCAGCGCCTGCCTGCCGGCAGGCAGGGATGGTTAATAGCCGCCGCCGATTTAAATCGTTAGGCTTATACTGGGTTAAAACTATGAAAAAAGAAAAGAAGGAACAAGTGTTTGCGCTTTGCGTTGTAAACAAGGACTGCGAGGATTTAGAAAAACGTAAGATCTACAAGGTTCTGCCGGACGAGGGAGCAGAAAAAGAAGGTTACCTCAGGATAATCGATGAATCAGATCAAGATTATCTTTATCCCCAGTCCTATTTCGTTCTTGTACAGTTACCCCACGAGGCGCAAGAAGCGCTAAGGGTAGCAATTTAAGATATTCCATTTTACCCTACCTGGCGCTTCATCTGACCGCTATTTTGCTACGCTCCGGCAGCGGGGCAGCTTTAACGCTATATAAAAACCTTCCTCAAAAATTGCTTGACATGGGAAATTTATCCGGATAAAATGCCTTTACTGTGAAAATTAGAAAAAGACTGCTTGAGCTTAACTTGCCACGAGGGAAATCTGCCTTTCTGTGGGGCCCGCGCAAAGTCGGTAAAACTTACTGGATTTCACACACCCTGTCCGGCGCTGAGATTATTGATCTGTTGAAGACGGATACTTTGGCGGAATACATCTCTCGCCCGGCCCTACTAAGAGAACGCTACCAAAATCACAAAGGGCTGATTGTTATAGACGAAGTGCAAAAGATACCCCCCATTCTTGATGAAGTCCATTGGCTTATTGAAAATAAAGGCCTCTCGTTTTTACTCACCGGCTCCAGCGCGCGTAAAGTGCGCCGCGGCCATGCCAATCTCTTGGGAGGCAGGGCATGGCGTAGGACCATGACCCCTCTATCTTATATGGAGGTAACTGATTTTAATTTAGAGCGAATCATGGTTTCCGGATTGCTGCCCCCCCACTACCTCTCGATCAATCCTGTTGAAGATTTGCGTTCTTACATCGCCGATTATCTAAAAGAAGAGGTCATCGCCGAAGTGCTAACGCAAAAAATTCCGGCATTTAATGAATTTTTACGGGTGGCGGCGATCACTTCCAGCGAGCTTATCAATTACGTAAACATCGGCCGGGAAACAGGGGTTTCGCATAAAGTGGTTCGTACTTATTTTGATATCCTTGAGGATACTTATCTGGGGTTTAGAATTCCACCCTGGAAGAAATCAAGAAACCGGCGTATGATCACTACCGAGAAGTTCTATTTATTTGATGTGGGTGTGGCCAATTACCTTGCCAGGCGCCAACCCAAGATCGGCAGCCAGGAATTTGGCAAAGCTTTCGAACATTATATTTTAATGGAACTAAAAGCATATCAGTCTTACCGTAATCCCGACATGCCCATTACTTTTTGGCGGACATCAACCGGCCGTGAAGTTGACTTCATTCTGGGCGACAAAAAACTGGCGATAGAAATTAAAGGCACATCCCGCATCCATGAAGGCGATATTGGCGCGTTGCAGGCTCTTTTAGAAGACGGGCCAGTTAAAAAATGCTGTATTGTTTGCTTGGAAAAACAGCCCCGCCAGCTGACAAAAAATATTGAGGCGGTACCCTGGCAGATGTTTATCGAACGGTTATGGCACGGTGAATTTGAATGAATATCAATTCAAACTTGAAAGATTCCTTGTTCAACCGGTGTTAGGATTTCGTAGCCGTCCTTTGTAACTGCTACCGTATTTTCAAGTCCCACCGCTCCCTCTCCGGGGAAGACGATCTTCGGCTCTATCGCAAAGGTCATTCCTTCTTCGAGAGGATAAGAATGGCCATGGGCGATAAAAGGTAATTCGTTCAATTCGAGACCGATCCCATGTCCGATGAAATGGGTCTGAAGTCCGGGCGGTCCCAGATAACTGCCTTTATATCCCAATTTTTTGGCCAACCTAAGAGTCTTTGCGAAGATTGCCTCACAATTCGCTCCTGGTTTCACCTCTTCAAGCACCGCATCATGAATCTCACAACACGCTTCATAGGCATTGATCAATTTCTTTTTCATCTTCCCGATTGAAAACATCCGGGTTTGGTCTGCCTGATAACCATGATAGCAGATCCCGAAATCAACGAGGATCGGCTCACGGGCTCTTATCTTTCTCAGGCTTGCCCCAACCGGAAAGGCAGGAGAAAGCCCGAGCCCACCCATTGGAGAATCCGATTGGCTTACAATTCCACCTGTCGGACCGCTCAGGACATGCCAGGTGTAAGCTTCATAATTAAGTGACCTTACCCTGAGAAGTCCTTCATGGCCATACCTCTTTGCAGCCGCCTCTAAGAGACCTCCAAATTCAATCTCCGTCATCCCCTCTTTGAGGATTTTTCTTGCCTCTTGGTAAACCTTTCTTCCGATCTCCCCTGTCCTCCGAATCAAATCAATTTCAACGGGCGATTTTATTTTACGGACCTCCCGGAAAACAGCGGAACTATCCTTCAGGGTGATACCGGGGAAGATCTCCAGAAATTTGAAATAGTCCCTTACCGGAAGAAGATCAAACTCCAGTCCCACATTCCGGGGAAGTTTTCGCCGATGCCTTTGAATGAGCGAAGGAATATCACGGACTGATTTGAATGAGACCACCTCTTCCAGAGGCGATTCCACCCTTGCCCGCTCTAATTCCCTCTTGACCATGAGCAGAGGCTTTCCCTCCAACGGGAGAAAGAGAAAACCATCCTGCGTTGTCCCTGAGAGATAGTAGAAATCCATCTTCTGGATGACGAGGAGTGCCTCGATCCCCTGCTTCTCCATGCCCCCCCTCACCTTTTTGAGACGGTTCTCTATTTCTTTTTCAGGGATATATCGGAAACCGAGTGATTGACTTAATTTCCGGAATTCTTTTTTGATCCAGTTGTTGTGATCCATCGTTCAGAAAATAGATATGAATAGCACAAATGACATCAAATGACACGAATGGGTTTTATTCGCGAAATTCGTTATCATTAGTGTCATTTAAAGGGGCAGGCTGATGGTGAAGTGAGTGCCTTTCCCTTCCTCGCTCTCAACCTTGATCTCTCCGCCGTGATTTTTGATGATCCCGTAACAGACTGAGAGCCCCAGTCCCACCCCTTTGACTTTCTGTTTGGTTGTAAAGAATGCTTCAAAAATCTTTGCCCGGCCCTCTGCCGGAATCCCCACCCCCGTGTCCCGGATATGGATCGTGACTTTATCTTTTTCTTTCCTTGTTCCGATCGTTAAGGTTCCACCCTTTGGCATGGCCTCTTTCGCATTCTTGAACATGTTGAGCATCACCTGTCTTAATTGATTGGTCGAGGCCATCACTTCAGGGGTCTTCTCGTCAAAGTAGGTCTTGACCTTGACATTCGCTTCCTGCATCTGCTTATCCATGATCAGAAGAATCCCCTCGATCAACTCATTCAGATTGATCGGCCGCCGCTGTTCTTCTTCGGGTTTGGAGAAGCTGAGCATGTTTCGTAACATCTCGGCCAGACGGTGGGTTTCGGAAAGGGAAAGCTCTAGAATCCTTCGTCGTTTGCTCTCCGGAGGGATTTCGGTCTTGAGAAGATCCAGGGTATTCATAATGCCGTAGATGGGGTTATTCAACTCATGGGCGATCTGGGAGGTGAGCCTTCCCATGGCCGCTAATTTTTCGGATTGGATAAGAGCCTGCTCGATCTCCTGGATCTCTTTCTCCATCTCCAATTGGTGTCTCAGGTCGGTAAAAATGCCGACGCTGGCCAGTTCCTTTCCCGTTCCATCGTAGATGAGGGCAGCCGAAAGCTGAATGGGAATCTCTTCTCCCTTTTTGTTGACGACATTGAGCTGGGTTGGACTGAACTTCCCAATTCCCCCGAATTCCGGACTTCGGAGTTTCTTCATGATCTCTTTGGCAACTCCCTCCGGATAGATCTGGGTGATGTGGATTTTTCCAATCATTTCTTCGGCGGTATAGCCTGTTAAATTCTCCGCTCCTTTATTAAAGATGATGATATGACCCTTCATATCGGCGGCGATGATCCCATCTACCGAACTCTCGATCAGGTTCATGAAAAACTCATTGGCCTCCCTTAATTCTCTTTCCATTCTCTTCCGATCAGAGATATCAATATTGAGCCCTTCGTATCCGATCACCTCGCCATTCTCATTCCTTTTCGCATGGGCGGTGAGAAGTACGGTAATCTTTTCCCCACTCTTCTTTTTAAATTCCACCTCCAGATCCTTCACATATCCTTGCTCTTCAATCTGCTTTTGAAATTCTCTCCGGTCTTCCTTATTGACATAGAGATCCCTTGGAATATCAATCTTTAAAAACTCCTCTTTATCATCATAGCCAGCCATCTCTGCCAGGGCCTGATTGCAGTCGAGGAAATAACCCTCTGTGGTGCTGATGAAGAGCCCATGTTGGACGCTTTCGAAAAGATTCCGATACTTCTCTTCAGATTCTTTGAGCTCTTTTTCAAATCTTTTTCGCTCTGTGATATCTTGGATATAGGCATAGGTTTTAATCGAGCCCTCCCCTGAACGCGTCGGCGCGATACAGACCTCTACCTCTTTGGTCTGTCCGGAAGGAGTCTGAATCATCATCTCAATACAGACTTTCTGGCCAACCCCTTCTCCCCGGACCACCATCTCCTCCAAAAACTCCTCATCTCTCTTCCCAATCAGAGAGTAAAATTCCCTCCCGAGGATCTGATCTTTGGGGATACTAAGGATTTCGGCGGCCATCTGGTTGGAAAATTCTATCTTCGATTCTTCATCGAAGACGATGATCCCGTCGTCCCCCATCTCTGCGATCTTCTCAAAATGTCTGGTTGCCTCACGAATTTCCCGGGCCATTCTTTTCTGTTCCGTGATGTCCCGTAAGTAGGCATAGACCTTCATTCCACTTTCTTCCGTTTTTGAAATGGCGATGCAGACCTCCGCATTCTTCTTCTGGCCATTGGCTGTCAGCACCTCCATCTCTGTGCAGACCCGCCTGTTCTCGTCCTCTCCCACATCCAAGCGCATCTGATGCAGGTAGCCATTGTCTCTCTCGGTCAGGAGGCTTCGGAAGTCCATTCCTATCAGTTTCTCTTTCGGATAGCCGGTCAATTCGGAGGCAACGGTGTTGGCAAACTCAATCCGATAATTTTCATCAAAGACGATAATGCCATCGTCCCCCATTTCAGCGATCTTTTCGAGGCGTCTTGCCATCTCCCGAAGAGGTTTTTCCACCCCTTTCTGTTCGTATTCCTTCAAACTCTCCTCAAGTTCCACAATCCTTTTTTCCAGGGCTTCTATGTTCATTCCTGGTTCCATACTTTTCTCCTCCTTTGAACGAGCCCTATTTTACATGAAATTTGTAATTTTGGGAACAGTTATTATCAAAAGGAATGCATTCCCCAAACGCAATGTTTGGGTGTGATTGATTAGGATTGGAAACCTGAAACTGGGTGGAAGGAAAAGGACAAGGTCATCCTCCTGATAGAATCGGCATTAAAACCACGGAGTCCTCGTCCTGAATCAAGCTATCGAGACTGCCCGCCTTCTGGTTGATGAGGATGATGATATTGGTTTCGGGAAAACGGGGGGGCAATATCTCCCTTAATGGAACGGGCCTTTCTAAATTCACCTCTTTTCCCCTCGTGCCGACGAAGTCTGAGAGGTAACCGAAAAATTTGAGCTCAGCCATCTTAAATCACCCGTTGCAAAAAAAAATATCGAAACCGGGCGGAGGTACTGAAAAAACCTTGCAGCGGCACCTTTGGAGGCAGTCTATTGGCGTTTCCATGTAAAACCGGGACCTCACCGTAAACTGAAATCCTTTGTTACCCTCAATTTTCCAAAAATCCGCAATTGCAAGGGTTTGTAAGTACCCTTGCCCTGTTTCGATATTGCAACATCTGAATTAACCCATCATCTCCTTCGAGACCTCTTTTAATCCGAGGCGGTCGAGTGTTTCCTTGAGAGGAATTCCATTCTCGTCCCAGCCCCGGAGCTCATAATAGTAGGAAAGCATCTCTTCGTACTTTTCTCTGTCGATTTTCACTCCTTTCATCTTTCCTTGAGAATGGGGGTCTTCAAACCAGCGATCAGGAGGATAATCCCATGTTCGGCCGAAATGAGGAATCTCTCTTTTCCAGTATGCCCGGATCAGGTTATAGATGCGATCCCCGATTTGATAAAGGTCTTCCCAGGTCATGCGATTCCCCGTGATTGCTTCGAGATATTCCGGATACCAGTGAAGGCCGAAACTTACCTCAACCCACGGGAGCCGGCAGACCGTGGCCGACTCAAAAAACCCTCCCCGGATCCTCTGAAACTCGATAAGTTTTTGAACTTTCTCTTTGTTATAGGAAAATCGATCCGTCGATATCTCCCAGGCAATGATCCAGGCATCCTTATGGGAAGCGCCGATGGGAGACGTTCCAAAAGAGAGCGCCATTCCGGGACAGCCATGGCAGTTGTAGGCCGAGATCTCCAACCCCTTCACATGCATAGCCCAGCGATGCGAACCTCTTCCAATCGCCTCCGAAGCCGCCTTCACTCCCTTCGACACCAGGGCTCCTGTCCCTTCTCCCTTTCCAATTTCTTGAACGAGTGTCCGGGCCGCCTCAAAATCCCCCCATCCTATCTTCTCCTTGATCAATCCTCTCTCCGAGGCTTCCATGAGAAAACCAATGCCGCTCCCCAGAGAGATCGTATCCAAACCCCATTCGTCCGCCATCCGGTTGAGCAAAGCCACATGGGGAAGGCTTTTTAAACCGATATTTGGGCCAAGCATTCCGACATTCTCATAATCTAATTCTGCCTGTCGATCCTCGGAATCCTTGATCACATGGCCGCATTGCATGCTGCACATGGGACATCCCTTACGGCCAACATGGAGCTTTTCCAAGATATAGCCATCCATTTCTTTTGAAAATTCAAAAACCCCTTCCTTGAAATTGTAAGTCGGGAGGCATCCATTCTCATTGCACCAATCAAACGCCTGCATCGTCCCCTGACGCATCCAGAAATCAAGATTCTCCTTCGCCTTAATCTCTTCATGCCCTTTTTTCCCAAGTTCTCGAAGTCTGGAATCGTCGAAGTTGGAAATATTCCCGGTCCCTTTGATGACGATGGCTTTCAAATGCTTTGACCCCATCACCGCGCCCATGCCGGGCCGTCCCCCTGCCCTTCCTCGCTGAGACATGACCGTCGAAATGGGGATGAGATTTTCACCTCCAGGCCCGATGAGAAGGATCCCGGAATTCTTACCGTGCTTTTTTTCGAGGAGGTCCTGGGCCTCAAAGGTATCTTTCCCCCATAGCTCGGAAGATTCAACCATCTTCACGTTTTCATCCTCGATGAGCAGGGTGCAGGGTTTCTCCGATTTCCCTTCAACCACCACAACATCATAGCCTGCTTTTCTCAGATGGACGGATGCCATCGTTCCGATATTCCCATCTCCGTAACCGCCCGTAAGAGGACTCTTCGAAGCGATCACCATCTTCCCTGAACTCGGCAGAAGCTGCCCGCTCAAAGGACCTGTTGAAAAAATGATTTTGTTCTTCTCAGACAGGGGATCGATGTGCTTGACCTCATCCCATAACAGTTTTATGGCGAACCCCCTTCCTCCCAGGAAATCCCTCTGGGTGGAATCAGGGATCTCCTCTTTGGACACCTTACCATCAGAAAGATTTACTCTCAGCAATTTCCCCGCATACCCTTTCATCGCTAACCTCCACAAAGGCAACAAAGCTATTTTAGTAGTACCCCGATAGACGGGGTGGCCACGCAGATTTTAAATCTGAAGCATGATAAAACTCTAAACCCTAAATGACTAAATCCTAAATAAACTCAAAACACAAACTAAAAAACTCAAAATATTTGTTTTAAATTTTAAGGCTACCTCTAAAAATGTCATTCCGGCGAAAGCCGGAATCCAGAACTTCTTGAAATAACCGGACTCCTGCTTTCGCAGGAGTGACGAATTTGGAATTATTAGAGGTTCCCTTAAGCTTTGGATTTTGGGTTTGTTTAGAGTTTAGGGTTTCGAGTTTAGGGTTTCGAGTTTAGTGTTTAACTTCTTTGTTTCGTATTTCCTTGTAACCTGTTTGATTCCCGTTATGTCAGGTTAAAACACCTCAATTTTTTGTCCTCTGCCTTCCCGGATGGCTTTTTCGTAAGCATGGTGGGCTGTCACCACATCTTCCATGGCGAATCCTACCGATTTGAAGAAGGTGATCTCTTCATTAGATTCCCTCACCATCTTCCGGCCTGTGACCAGATCTCCGAGGTCGCCACAGACCGCTTCCTTCTTCAGTTTCCCTTCACCCATTGGAATGAGCAGGTCTCCTGCCTCGCTGAGACAGCCCTCAAAGGTATCGACCACGATTTTGGATCGAAGGATGGTCTCGTCATCCACCTCGCGCATATCCGGCCGGAAGGCTCCGATGGCATTGATATGGGCGCCGGGCTTTAAATCCTTCCCTGAAAAGACAGGGGTCTTGGAAGTGGTTGAGGTGACGAGAATGTCGCTTTGCCGCACGGCTTCGGATGGATTTGGTACGGGAGAAACCTTAATATAAGGCGACATACTCTGACAGAAATTCTGAAGCCTCTTCTGATCGACATCAAAAGCCCGGACTTCCTCAATCGGCCTGACCGCCTGAATGGCCCTCACCTGGAAAAAAGATTGAAAACCTGCGCCGATCACTCCAAGAATCTTTGCATCCTTTTTCGCCAGGTAGCGCGTGGCCAGGCCAGATGTTCCTCCCGTCCGGATGCCTGTGAGCGTGGCCCCCTCCATGATGGCGAGCAATTCTCCGGTGGTGGGATCGCTCAACAAGTAGGTTGCATAGATGGTGGGTTTTCCCTTCGAAGTATTCTGCGGAAAGACAGAGACGATCTTCGTTCCGCTCTGTTTCAGCCCAGGGAGAAAGGCAGGCATAAAGAGAAACTGCCCCTGGTACTCTTCGACATTCAAATGGAATCTCACAGGGACAACACATCTCCCCTCTTTGGCCTCTCGGAATCCCTTGGCTAAAACATCCAGAACCTCTTCCATCGGTAGAAGTTCTTCTAAATCTTTCTTATTTAGAATGAGCATTGGACGCCTCCACTCCTTTCGTCCGTCTTCCTTCGTCCATCGTCTTTCACCTAGATCACCTCTTCCTCCAACACCTTTCTTCCTTCAAGAATCCGTTCATAACCAAGCGGACGAACATCAATCGTCTCATACCGTCCCAACTGGATTCTCTCCGAAAGAGCCTTTCCCACTGCAGGCGCCTGTTGAAATCCATGGCCGCTGAAACCCGCGGCCATATAAAAGCCTCTTACCTCTGGATGCTCGCCGATGATCCCGTTAAAGTCCCATTGGTTCATCTCATAGAGCCCAGCCCACCCGCTCATCAATTTCAACTCATCAAAGAGCGGAATGCGATGGCCCAGGGAAGGCCATATCTCCTCATTGAAATAAGTCCGGTCCCATTGCAAATTATATCCAGGGGGCTCCTCTTTTCGGGATTTTCCGGTAAGAATCTGTTTCCCGGCTTCATGAAGGAAATAGACTCCAGAGGTATCAATTACAAGGGGAAGATCGTAGTCAAAGAGCCGCGACGGTTTAACAAGATAGACCATTCTTCGGACAGGGACTACTGGAATCTCAATCCCTGCCATCCTACCCACCTCTCCGGCATAGGGCCCGGCCGTATTGACAATCGAACTGGATACGTAGGTGGTCCCATCTTTGGTCTTCACTCCCTCGAGCCGATCTCCTTTACGCAAGATCTCTACCACTTCCTGATGGATATACTCCACGCCCAGATGTCTCGCCTTCTTCACGAACCCCTGGAGCACGCTGTGCGGATCCATATATCCATCCCCAGCGGAGAAAGAAGAGCCGACGAGGTCCTCCGTGTTGAGATCGGGAATAAGCTGAAGAGTTTCTTTAACATTGAGGAGCTGTGTCTCAACGCCGAGCAACTTTTGAAAGGCCTGATGCCTCACAAGAATAGGCCAGTTCTTCTCGCTTCCGAGGAAGAGATACCCCCTTGGCTTAAAGTCAATCTCCGGCCGCCCCCCCTCTGTCTCCATCCTTTCTCCGAACTCTTGATAGAAAGCAAGGCTATATTTAGAGAGCCGGACATTGACCTCTGTGCTGAACTGCCTACGGATTCCCCCCACACTGAGGACGGTCGAAGACCTTTCATACGTGGGATCTTTTTCAAAGACTCCAATTCGGCCATCAAATCCGTCATTGGCCAGATGATAGGCGATGCTCGATCCAATCACCCCACCGCCGATGATGAGAAGATCGAAAGTCCGTTCTCGGTTCATCTGAGAGACTCCCGCTCCTATTTTTTTAACCCTTATCTACTTAAGTAACAGATTCGGAAGCCACAAGGCAATCTGAGGGAAAAAGAAGAGGAGGATCAGACCAATCACCTGGAGGACCATAAATTCGGCCATCCCCTTATAGATATCGAGTAAATCCCA
>VGSS01000059.1 GCA_016874935.1 Deltaproteobacteria bacterium
AGGTCATCACTACGCAGGACCTTCCATTTCACCTGCAGGAGGGGCCATCCGAAAAGCAGTGGGAGACCATTGGAAAAGAGAAAACCCTTCCGGATTCTCTTGAGGAGATCGAGCGGGACCTGATCGTTAAGGCTCTCCATCAGCATCAGGGCGTCCAGACCAGAGCAGCAGAGAGCCTCGGGATCAGCGAAAGGGTCCTCCGGTATAAGATCAAGAAATATGGGATCAGGCAATAATGATGGAATCGTAAAAATCTTAAAAGGCAATTTTCCGTTATTCCTGCGCAAGTCCCGCTCTTAGCGGGATATTTTCATATAGTTAGAATTTTCTGGATTCCCGTTTTCACGGGAATGACAACTTTTTACGATTTTTTCAACAATAGTTCGGAGACTTAAAATGACCTATTATCGTTACCAGTTTGGATACGGATTTCCACCTGCCATCAAAAAGCTGATGATCGTGATGGGAGCGGTCTTTCTCCTTCAGATGGTAGTGAGCCAATGGATCAACTTTTACCTGGGCCTTGTTCCGGTCCTGGTCTGGAAGAAATACTTCCTCTGGCAGCTCTTCACCTATATCTTCTTACACGGAGGGATCGCCCATATCCTCTTCAATCTTCTGGCCCTCTGGATGTTCGGCGGGGAGCTCGAAAGTTACTGGGGATCGAAAAAATTCTTATTCTACTTCTTTTTCTGCGGAATCGGCGCCGGCCTCTGCACGGTCCTCTTCACTCCCTATCAAATGATTCCTGTCATCGGAGCCTCCGGAGCCATCTATGGAATCCTGTTAGCTTTTGGCTGGCTCTTCCCGAACCGTCCCATCTACATCTATTTCCTCTTGCCCATACCGGCCAAATATATGGTGATCATCTTCGGCCTCATCTCACTCTTCTCCTCTGCGGAAGGAACAGGCGGAGGCATCGCCCATCTCACCCACCTCGGTGGTCTTCTCTTCGGATTTTTCTATATGGCCTATCCTCTGGTCCGGCAGAAGATTCGCCGGGAATACTACAAATGGAAGTGGTCTCAAAAAGGCAGTAAGAACAGGAATCATTATCATTGATGTTTTGCTCAAATTCCGCAATCCGCAATTCGCAATCCGAAATCCGAGATAGGATCTTCATTGGAACCAGCGGTTATAACTATCCTCACTGGTGGAATGGGATCTTCTATCCCGCCGACCTTCCCCAGAGAAAATGGCTCGAATTCTATGCTCAATATTTTAACACCGTCGAGATCAATGTCACCTTCTATCGCCTGCCGAAGAAAGAAGTCTTTGAGGGGTGGTATAAACGGACGCCGAAGGGTTTTTCCTTTGCCGTCAAAGGAAGCCGGTTTATCACCCATATCAAACGCCTAAAAGACTGCAGGGAGCCCCTCTCCCTCTTTTTAGATAATGCCTCCCCATTAAAAGAGAAGATGGGGGTCGTGCTCTGGCAACTTCCACCCCGATTCCGTTTTGAGAAGGAGAGGCTGGAAGAATTCTGCGTCCTTCTTTCAACCCTTCCCCGTTCCAAATCCCTTCGCCATGCCTTTGAGTTCAGGGATGAATCCTGGTTTTGTCCGGATGGTTTCCGGATACTCGAAGAATTCCATTTCAGCCTTTGCATCGCCCACGGTTCCGGCCTTCCTTTTGTCGATAGAATCACGGCCGATTTCGTCTACCTTCGCCTCCACGGGGGAGAGGTTCTCTATGGCTCCAACTATTCGGAGAAGGAGTTAAAAGAATGGGCCGAAAAGATTGAAGGTTGGAAGAAGAAGAAAAAAGACGTATTCGTCTATTTCAACAACGATGCCTATGGCTTTGCCGTAAAAAACGGCCTCACCCTGAAGAAATATTTCCCCAGCAGCTAATCTCTCTTTTTTTTATCTCTTTAACCTTCAGGTTACCAACCCAATCAAGGTTTAGTAGTTTAATGCATTTTGTAATTTTACTTTCCCTGAATCCCATCCAGATACCATCCAAAAACCTTAAGGCGAAGAAATACAGAGCCCGGCACACCAATCGGATAACACCGGCACAAAACTCGTTCTCATAAACCCTTTGGGGTTCTTCTCGGCCCATTTTAAAGTATGAGTGGACGTCCGTTGGCCGTTTTTCTTCCTTATGATCGGCCCGGTTGAAGGTTCCTCAGCCATTTGCAGGGGGATTTAAGTAGAGGTCTTCCGCAAATTTCTTTCCTGTTACCGTTTGGAAAACCTTATTGGTCAACTCCTCAAGTTTCACTCTGTCCTTTGAGAGTCCGTCCTCCTCGATATTGACCAGCCAGTCTGCCTCATAGAGGATCTGAAAGTTCAGGGTCTCCTCTTCTCTCGGATGGTGATGGTGCCCAATGATGTCGCAGATTTCCTCGATCATTTCAGCCTTCAGACCGATCCTTTTTAACAGGTCTTTCGCAATGGGAGGCCCTTCCAGTTCCTGAAACTCACCGGAGGAATTCCCATGTTTCTTCTCAGCCTCGTGGATGCCGATATCGTGCAGAAAAGCGCTCCCTAAAATGACGAGCGGATCCCCCCCTTCTCTCTTGACCATCTCTTCTGCAAAGCGCGCCACCTTCTGGGCGTGTTGGATCCGTTTCACATCCTTGCCGAAATATCTCTTCATCGTCTGTGAAAATTTCTCCTTGAAACGGCCCCTTTCAAGCTCTTTTTTCAAGTCTTCTAACTCCTGGGGAATCACACCGATACATTGCTCTCCATACTCGCACCACTGGGCGCAGCCAAAATCCAGCCGGGGATTGACGATCTCCTGGCCGCAACGGCACTTTCTTTTTATATCGTCTTTGAAAAATTCAACGATCCTGCCGCATTTCAGGCATTGAATCTCAAACACATCCTCTGGCTTCCAAAACCTCGAATCTTGTCCCGGACATTTCATGGCTCTCTCCTCCTTTGATTCCAAGCTAACACTTCTCAGTTATTCTTCCTTGACTTAGATCAAATCCGCCTACAAAAAAAATAACAAAAATGAACATTTTTCTCTCGTTTATAAGGGAAAAAGGGGGCAATTTGTTATCGTAATGAATTCAATTAGTTACGCTTGATTTATTTGCTGATAGACCTCTTGCTCCGGATAAGGCCTTCCTTGAGATTTTTTCCACTTGCAAAATGGATGATCATATGTTAACAAAAATTCTATTTGACTAATTTTCACTGAGAGGAGGAGGAATGGAAAAGAAATGGAGGGTTCAATGCCAAATGTAACGATGAAGGAGCTTCTGGAGGCTGGGGTTCATTTCGGTCATGAGACGAAACGCTGGGACCCCAAAATGAAACCCTATATCTTCGGGGCAAGGAACGGGATTTACATCATTGATCTCCAGAAGACGGTCCA
Organism: Deltaproteobacteria bacterium; assembly: GCA_016874935.1. GTDB lineage: Bacteria > Desulfobacterota > BSN033 > BSN033 > UBA1163 > RBG-16-49-23. Next base: position 3,334 of record VGSS01000059.1, read on the forward strand.
GCTCTTCAAAGAGGCCTGCCAGTTTGTTCGGGAGGTGGCTTCCAGAGGCGAATATATTCTTTTCGTGGGAACGAAAAAACAGGCCCAGGAGACGATTTTCGAACAGGCCAACCGGTGCGGAATGTTCTATGTCAACCATCGCTGGCTGGGCGGGATGATGACCAACTTTCAGACCATCAAGCGCTCCATCGATCGGCTAAATCAACTCGAGGCAATGAAGAACGAGGAGATCTATAATCTCCTCCCCAAAAAGGAGGTCCTGGAAATCGAAAAAGAGAGGACCCGACTGGAAAGGTCTCTGGGAGGGATCAAGAGCATGAATCGCCTCCCCGGGGCCATTTTCGTCGTAGACCCTAAAAAAGAGAAGATTGCCGTCCATGAAGCCAGAAAGATAGGCATTCCATCGATCGGCATCGTTGATACCAACTGCGACCCAGACGATGTAGATTATATCGTGCCGGGCAATGATGACGCCATTCGGGCCGTCCAGCTTTTCGCCTCTAAGATTGCGGATGCCGTGATAGAGGGAAAACAGCTTTACGAGAAACAGCTCCAGATGGAGCAGGCTAAAGAGGGAAAAGAGGCTGTTCCCACGGCCGAATCACACGGAGAGATAGAGGTGGAAGAAAGCGCCGAAGGCGAGGAGGAATAGATTCTAATGGAAATTTCGATCGAACTCGTGAAAGACTTGAGACAGCGCACAGGGGCCGGGATTGTGGATTGCAAAGCCGCGCTCCAGGAAGCCGGAGGAAGCATTGAAGCTGCCATCGATTATTTGAGAAAGAAAGGATTGGCAACCGCCGCAAAGAAGGCAGGCCGCATTGCCACGGACGGTCTGGTCGCTTCGTATATCCATGCAGGTGGAAAGATGGGGGTTCTGGTTGAGATCAACTGCGAGACCGATTTTGTTGCAAAGACCGGGGATTTCCAGGAATTCGTAAAAAATATGGCTATGCATATCGCGGCTGCCAACCCTCAATTCATCCGGAGAGAGGACGTCCCCCCGGAGATCCTGGAAAAGGAGAAAGACATCTATCGGACCCAGGCGCTCGATTCGGGAAAACCGGCAAAGGTGATCGACAAAATCGTCGAAGGGAAACTGGAGAGGTTCTATTCCGAAACATGCCTTCTTGAACAGACCTATATCAGAGATTCTGATGTCACGGTCAAAGAGGTCCTCGACGGAATGATCGGAAAACTCGGAGAGAACATCGCCATCCGCCGCTTCGCCCGATTTCAATTAGGCGAAGGATTGTCCTCGCGGTCATAGGTCAATTTGGCCCCTCATGAAGAGAACTCCTTATAAAAGGATCCTCCTGAAGATCAGCGGAGAGGTTTTAACCGGCGAAGGAGGTTTTGGAATTGATCCCTTGGTGATCCGGCAAATCGCCGGGGAGATCAAAGGGGTGAGAACCCTCGGGGTTGAGATCGCCATCGTCATCGGAGGAGGCAACATCTTCCGGGGGGGGGCTGCCAGTTCCAGGGGGATGGACCGGGTTTCTGCAGATCATATGGGAATGCTGGCCACGATCCTCAATGGCATCGCCCTTCAGGATGCCCTCGAAAAGATGGACGTTCAAACCCGGCTTCAGACAGCCATCGAGATGAGAGAACTGGCCGAGCCGTTTATCCGCCGGAGGGCAATACGCCATCTGGAAAAAGGCAGGGTGGTCATCTTTGCCGGAGGAACGGGCAATCCCTATTTCACCACGGACACGACCGCCTCGCTCCGTGCGATGGAGATCGGGGCTGAAGCGATTCTGAAGGCCACGAAAGTCGACGGGGTTTATGATGCCGATCCCATGGTGAATCGCAGGGCCCGGAAATATGATGAACTCACCTACCTCGATGTCCTGAAAAAACAGTTGAAGGTAATGGATGCAACAGCCATCTCCCTCTGCATGGACCATCAGATGCCCATCATCGTCTTCAATCTGAAGAAGAAGGGAAATATCAGGCGGGTCATTCTGGGAGAGAAGGTGGGAACGAAAGTGAGAGGTTGAACCATGGAGGAGAAGATCTTCACCGATGCGACATTGAAGATGGAAAAGACCATCGTCACTCTCAAAACAGACCTTAATAAGGTAAGAACAGGCAGGGCTTCACTCGCCCTTCTGGACGATATCCGAATTGATTATTATGGCACCTCCACTCCGCTCAGCCAGATGGCAACGCTCGCCGTCCCCGAACCCAGGCTCATCACCATCCAGCCATGGGATCCGACCACAATTGTAGAGATCGAGAAGGCAATCCTTAAATCGGAGCTCGGATTGACGCCCATGAACGACGGGAAAATCATCCGGATCAATATTCCCCGGCTGACAGAAGAGCGGCGGAAAGAGCTGGTCAAGGTGGTCAAAAAGATGGGGGAAACAACAAAGGTGGCCCTCCGCAATATACGGCGGGATGCAAATGAACAGGTGAAGGGTCTGGAAAAAAATAAGAAGATCTCTCAGGACCAACTCCACCAATGGATGGACAAGGTCCAGACCGCTACCGATAAATATATAGAAAAAGTGGATACTGTTCTTTCCGCCAAGGAAAAAGAGATTCTCGAAATATAAGGTTTCATTTTAAATGGTAGATTGCGGATTTTAGACCTTCAACTCCGCAATCCCTGCCGGCGGCAGGCAGGCGAATTCCGAAATCTAAAAAAGAGGAAAAGGGGGTGAGGAAAGTGGCCTATTCGATCACCGATGAATGCGTGGCGTGCGGCACCTGTGTGGAGGAATGTCCGGCAGATGCAATTGAAGAGGGTGAACCCTATACGATCAACGAAGAAAAATGCACCGATTGCGGAAGCTGTGTCGAAGTATGTCCGGTCGAAGCAATTGTCGAGAAATAGGATAAAGAGGGGGAGCTGCCTTTCCCCTTTCCTCCCCCTCCCCTGTTCTCCCTTTTGTTTACCCCTCTCCTTTTTACTGCGATTCAGATAATACGAGGAAAGTCTAAAATCTCGGTATCCGAATTGCAGTTCTTTTAAACCGTCGATTGAAAATCCGCAATTGATATGGTAACTTTAATAGAAGTCAAAAGGCCGTAGGGTTAAGGCTATGATGTCCGCTCAGTTAAAAGGTTATGTCACTGGTCTTTAGAATCTTTTAGCCCTACCCCTCTGACCCCTTGCCAAACCGGTTTCTGGGCCTTAACCCATAGACGATGATCACGGGTTTTGCCTGTCACTGGCATGGGTGATGAAGTCACGATGAAATTTATCTCAATTGCAACAGGGATATGAATCGTTATGGAAGAAATCAATAAGAAGAAACTTCCCTCCCATATCGCCATCATCATGGATGGAAATGGCCGCTGGGCCAAAAAGAAGAACCTGAGCCGAATCAGCGGACATATCAAGGGGGTCGACGCCGTAAGAGAAGTGGTCACCTCCTGTTGCGAGCTTGGGATCAGGGTTTTAACGCTCTACGCCTTCTCCATGGAAAACTGGCAAAGACCGAAGGAGGAGGTGGCGGCATTGATGGGGTTACTGAAGGAATATCTGCTCAAAGAGGCTGAGGAAATGGTCAAGAACAATATTCGTCTCTCTGCCATCGGCAGGCTGGAAGACCTTTCCGCCGATGTCCGGGCCACCCTCGACGAAGCGATGAGAAAGACAGAAAATTGCGATGGGATGGTTCTCAATCTGGCGTTAAGTTATGGAGGCCGCTCGGAAATCCTCCATGCGGTTCATGGAATCATCTCCGATTTGAGAAAAGGCAGGGTCAAGGAAGAGGAGATCGACCTGTCGTCTTTTCCACAGTATCTCTGGACCAGGGAACTGCCCGATCCTGACCTGCTCATCCGAACCAGCGGGGAGTCTCGAATCTCCAACTTCCTCCTCTATCAGATCGCTTATACCGAACTCTATCTGACCGAAACCCTCTGGCCCGATTTCAACCGGACAGAACTCCTGAAAGCGATCGCCGAATATGAATCAAGGGAGAGAAGGTTCGGCCTGACCAGCGAACAGATCAATGGAATCTAAGAATCATTGCGGAATGCGGAATTAAAATCCGAAATCCCTGCCTGCGGTAGGCAGGCGCAATCCGAAATCCGAAATTAAAAAACGATGGCCAAAATCGAAAAAAAGAAGGTCTGGACAGCGCTTATCATCATCCCTCCCTTTGTCCTTTTGATTGCCTTAGGACCTTCGATCCTTTTTGCCCTGATGGTTCTCATCACCATCCTTCTCGGCCTTCTCGAATTTAACAATCTCGCCCTTCCTCAATCCAGGCAAATCCAGCGTCTCGCCGGAGTTGGACTGGGATTGATCCTCTCCATCCTTTTCGTCTATGGAGAGGCGAGGAGTTTTTCCCCCTTCCTCGTCCTCATGCTTCTTCTAATCTGTGTCCTCTATCTGGCCACTGCGGAGCGCCTCTCCTCTGTCATTTCCAATTTAGGGACAACCCTTTTCGGGATTTTCTATGTCGGATTTCTTCTTTCTCATATCATCCTCATCCGAAACCAGACAGATGGAAGGACATGGGTGCTCTTCCTGATCATTACGGTCTGGGCCGGGGACATCATCGCCCTCTTCAGCGGAACGCTCTTCGGCAAGCATAAACTCTACCCGAAGATAAGCCCGAACAAGACTTATGAGGGTCTTCTGGGGGCAATCGTCGGCTCAGTCGTCATTGGCCTGCTCTATGCCTCTCTCTTCCTCCCCTACTTTAACAAAGGAGTCTGCATCCTCGTGACCATCGGAATGGGAATTCTGGGCCAATTTGGGGACTTCACCGAGTCAATGATCAAGCGAAGCGCCCAGGTAAAGGATTCAGGGTCTCTCTTCCCGGGGCATGGCGGGGTGCTGGACCGCATCGATAGTTTCCTCTTCTCCACTCCTCTTTTCTACTATCTCCTCCCTCTTCTGATGAAGGAGACTCCATGAAGCGACTGGCCATCCTCGGTTCAACAGGTTCGATCGGGGTCAATGTCCTTGACATTGTCCGCCAATTCCCGGAGCGATTTGAAGTCATCAGCCTCTCCGCAGGCATCAACATCGAACTTCTTAAAGAGCAGATCCTCCGGTTTCGACCCAGGGCCGTTTCGGTTCTAAATCAAGAGGCGGCCCGAGAACTCCAGAAAGGCATTGCCGAAAGGGATGTTGAGGTGGTGTATGGAGTGGAAGGGCTGATCCGTGTGGCAACCCATCCTGAAGTGGACCAGGTTGTTTCCGCCATTGTCGGCGCAGTAGGACTCATTCCCACCCTCTCCGCCATTAAAACAGGAAAGTCGATTGCCCTCGCCAACAAAGAACCTCTCGTGATGGCGGGTAAGATCGTTATGGAAGAGGCAAGGAAGACCGGGGCTCAGATCCTGCCCGTGGATAGCGAACACAGCGCCATCTTCCAGTCTTTGCTCGGCCACAGGAAGGAGGACATCCGTCGTCTCATCCTCACGGCTTCAGGAGGGCCTTTTCTCAACCTTCCACTCTCCAAACTCCACGAGGTCACCGTCAAGGATGCCCTCAACCACCCTCGCTGGGAGATGGGAAAGAAAATCACCATCGACTCCGCCTCCCTCATGAATAAAGGATTGGAAGTCATCGAGGCCCGCTGGCTTTTCGACATCCCGGTGGAGAAGATTATCGTTCGGATCCATCCGCAGAGCGTTGTCCATTCCATGGTGGAGTATATCGACGGCTCCATCATCGGCCAGATGGGAATCGCGGACATGAGGATTCCGATAGCCTATGCCCTCTCCTTTCCGGAACGATTGAGCCTGAAACTGGACTCCCTCGATTTTTCCCAAGTGGGACCGTTTACTTTTTCTCCACCAGACCTGGAAAAATTTCCCTGCCTCCGATTGGCCTACCAATCGATTGAGATCGGCGAGACGATGCCCGCCATCCTCAATGCGGCCAATGAGGCGGCGGTAAACGGTTTTCTCGAAGGATCGATCAAATTCACTGATATTCCCCTCCTCATCCAGAGGGTGATGGAGGAGCATGATCTCAAGACGGTCCGCACGATCGAAGATATTCTAAGAGCCGATCAGTGGGCCAGAGAAAAGGCAAAATCCATCATTGAAGGGAAAAGACTGTGTTGACAACTATTATCTCGACCATCATTGTTCTGGGAATCCTCGTCTTCGTCCATGAATTGGGACATTTTCTGTTAGCCAAAAAATTGGGCGTTGGTGTCCTCACCTTCTCGCTCGGTTTCGGACCAAAAATGTTCTGGAAAAAGATCGGAGAGACCCAGTATCAGATTGCCGCGGTTCCGCTGGGAGGCTTTGTTAAATTGATTGGCGAAAACCCTGAAAAGGAGGTTGCAGAAGAACTTCGCGGCCGCTCCTTCTCAAACCAGCCGATATGGAAACGGGCATTGATCATCGGCGCAGGCCCCTTCTTCAACTTCTTTCTCGCCATTGTTCTCTTCTCCACGATCAACCTCTTCGGTATTCCCTACTCCCCGCCCAAAGTTGGAGAGGTCAACCCCGGTCTTCCCGCAGAGACGGCAGGCATCAAAAAGGGAGATCTCATCCTCTCCATCGATGGCCAGGACTTGAAGAAATGGGACGACCTTTCTCGAATCATCCGCAGCAGCCAGGGAAAGGAATTGATGCTTAGAGTGAAACGCAATGGCGAGACACTCGAGGCAAGAGTCACTCCAAAACCTTCTTCCGTGAAAAACCTTTTCGGAGAAGAGGTGTCCACCTTTGTGATCGGCATCACTCACTCTGGAGAGGTTCTCATCGAGAAGGTCAACCCTCTGGTCGCCCTGGGGAATGGATTTATTCAAACCTATCAGGGGATCAAATTGACCGTGGTGGGAATTGTCAAACTGATCCAGAGGGTGATTCCTGCGAAGACGATCGGAGGACCTATCCTGATCGCCCAACTGGCCGGCGAACAGGCAAGGAGAGGCCTGTTGAGCCTGGCGCTTTTCATGGCCATCCTCAGCATTAATCTCGGAGTCATCAACCTCTTTCCCATACCCATTCTTGATGGAGGCCACTTTCTCTTCCTAACATTGGAGGCGATTCTGAGGAGGCCCATCAGCATCAGGAAGATGGAGATCGCACAGCAGATCGGGCTCATGCTTATCATTCTCCTAATGCTCTTTGCCTTCTATAACGACCTGATCCGCATCATCTCTCCGGAAGGAGGGTTTAGCTTCTAAATCATCTTACCCCTTTTTTTGGGGACTGTGTTGTAATTCACCGTTCGCCCTGAGGTTCTCGAAGGGTAAACGGTTCGCTCAGGATAGGCTCTGTCGAACCATGAAGGGACTTACACCACAGTTTCTTGATGGGAGAGGGCAGAGAGGTGAGGGTGAAAAGATGAAAATCCTTGGAATCGATACCTCAACCCGCTGTGGCAGTGTCGGGCTGATCGATGAAGGAGAGGTCATCTCAGAATGCCTTCTCAACATCCCGATCACCCACTCCGAAAGGCTCCTTGAAACCATCAACTATCTCCTCAGAGAAGCCCGCTGTCCGATGGAAGAGCTGGACGGATGGGCCATCTCCCTCGGTCCGGGGTCCTTTACGGGATTGAGAATCGGCGTGAGCACGGTCAAAGGCTTGGCCTATGCCACTCAAAAACCCGTGGCAGGAGTATCCTCGCTCGACGTCCTCGCCTCCCTGATCTCCCCCACTCCCTATCTCATCTGCCCCATCCTGGATGCCCGCAAGGAAGAGGTCTATATCGCTTTCTATCGCTATGATGAAGCCAACCTTCTTAAAAGACGATCTGACTATCAGGCGATGAGGCCGCAAGACCTCGTTAAAAATATAAAGGAGAAGATCATCTTCGTCGGCGATGGGATAAAAACTTACGGAGACTATCTCCGAAAATCCCTTTCTTCATTGGCTCTCTTTCCCAATCCTTCCCTTTATCTTCCTCATGGGTCGGTCGTAGCGAGATTGGGGAGCGAACTGCTTCGTAAGGGAGAGCCCTTGGATGTGAAGACATTTACTCCCATCTATGTCCGGCTTTCCGAGGCGGAGGTCAAGTGGCAGGAAAGACATCCCATTTGACAAACCATTGGTATTATATTAACGTTCGAGACTAAACCAGTTGAAAATTCAATTCCTTGCAAGGGGGGACGCATCGTGACAAAAGAGGAAGAATTAATCAACAGGCTGATGAAGGAAGACGAAGATTTCATAAAAATCAAAAAGGCTCATACGGAACTTGCAGGGCAACTCGATGAGCTGGAGAAGAAACCCTTTCTTACCCCCCAGGATGAGGTGGAAATAAAGATCATCAAGAAGAAAAAACTGGTTTATAAAGATGAGATAGAAAGGATCTTGAGGAAATACAGATAAAAAGTTTTTAAACCCTAACTTTGTCATTCCGGCGAAAGCCGGAATCCAGTGGTTTGAATGAGTTGAAGATTTCTGGACTCCGGTTTTCACCGGAGTGACGACCTTTTGAAGATTTAATCATTATTCCTATATTCCAATTGGTTATGTAGATGAAGAAGACCGGTTCTCAGATTATTGTTGAATGTTTGAAAAAGGAAGGGGTGGACACCCTCTTCAACTACCCCGGGGGAGCGGTTCTTCCTCTCTTTGACGAACTGAGCAGCGCCCCGTTCCACCAGGTCCTTGTCCGCCATGAACAGGCGGCTGTCCATGCGGCAGACGGCTATGCCCGTGCCTCTGGTAAGGTGGGGGTGGTGGTCGTCACCTCCGGACCGGGCGCTACCAACACAGTGACAGGCATTGCCACGGCCTATATGGACTCGATCCCCATCGTCATCCTCACCGGCCAGATCCCCACTTCCCTGATTGGAAACGATGCCTTTCAGGAGGCGGACATCGTGGGGATTACCAGGCCCTGCACCAAACATAACTACCTGGTGAAAGAGCTTAAAGACTTAAGCCGAATCCTCAAGGAGGCCTTTTATATAGCCAGAAGCGGACGGCCGGGGCCGGTTCTCGTAGATCTCCCCAAAGATATTCTCGTGGACTCGGCAGAGTTTAAGTATCCTGAAAAGGTGTCCATTCGCGGATACCGGCCCACTCTGGAAGGTCATCCCGGCCAGATTCAGAGGGCAATCCATCTCATCCTGAAGTCGAAAAGGCCGCTTCTCTATGTCGGGGGCGGAGTCATCTCTTCCAATGCATCGAAGGAGCTCTTCCATCTGTCGGAGAAACTGGGCATCCCTGTGACCATGACGCTCATGGGACTGGGAGGTTTTCCTGGAAATCATCCCCTCTCCCTCGGAATGCTCGGAATGCATGGGACTTACCGGGCCAATATGGCGGTGATGGAGTCCGATCTTCTCATTGCCGTCGGAGCCCGATTCGACGACCGGGTCACCGGAAAACTCGAATCCTTCGCTCCTCAGGCCAGGGTCATTCATATCGACATCGACCCCACCTCCATCAGCAAAAATGTGAGGGTCGATCTCCCCATCGTGGGCGACTGTAAACGAATCCTTTCAAAAATACTCTCCCTTCTCGAAAAAGAGGAGACCCCCTCTTTCAGGGGAGGACTTCATAAATGGCACCGCCAGATCGAGAGCTGGAAGGCCATTTACGATATGAATTACCAGCAGGAGCAGATCATCAAGCCCCAGTATGTCATCGAGAAGATGGATGAGCTGACCGGGGGAGAAGCCATCCTCACCACCGAAGTGGGGCAGAACCAGATGTGGGCCGCCCAGTATTACAAATATCTCAAGCCGAGAACCTTTCTCACCTCCGGCGGACTGGGAACGATGGGCTACGGTCTTCCTGCTGCCATTGGGGCCCAAGTGGCTTTCCCGAACAGGCTGGTCATCGGCATCTCAGGCGATGGAAGTTTCCAGATGAACTCCCAGGAACTGGCCACAGCCGTCCAGTATCGATTGCCGATCAAAGTGGCCATCCTCAACAATGGTTATCTTGGAATGGTCAGGCAGTGGCAGGAGTTCTTTTACGGAAAACGATACGCCTCCTCGTCTCTCGAAGGGATCTCTCCTGACTTCGTGAAACTGGCAGAGGCGTATGGGGCTGTAGGCCTGAGGGCGACCAAACCCGAAGAGGTCGTCCCTGTCCTGAAGAAGGCTTTCTCCATTCCAGAACCCGTGGTGATCGATTTCGTCATCGATCCAGAGGAGAATGTCTATCCCATGGTTCCTGCAGGAGAGCCTCTCAACCAGATGAGGTTGGTATAAAAAGATGAATAACCAAGCTCCAAGCACCAATAACCAAATAATAACCAAAACTCGAATGACCAAAACTTTTTAAATCTATATTTGTTGGTCTCGTAAAAAGTCCCGACCTGTCACCCTGAACTCGTTTCAGGGTCTTGTAAGTTCTTGAAACTGTTGGATGCTGAAACAAGTTCAGAAGTTGGTTACTGGGGTTTAATATTATGAGGCATGTCATTACTCTTTTAGTTGAAAATGAATTCGGCGTTCTGGCCAGGATCGCAGGCCTCTTCAGCGGCAGGGGGTTTAACATCGAATGCCTCTCGGTCGCAGAAACCCTCGATCCTGCCGTCTCGACCATGACCATTGTCACCCGCGGGGACGATCAGATCATCGAACAGGTGCTCAAACAACTGAACAAACTGATCTCCATCATCAAAGTGGTCGATCTCATAGACAAGGACTTTGTGGAAAGGGAGATGATTCTGGTCAAGGTCTTAGCCACCGAAAAGACCCGTGAGGAAATTCTCCGGATCGTCGATATTTTCAGAGGGAAGGTCATCGATGTGGGAGCTAAGACTTATACCATTGAAATAACAGGGGACGAGAAGAAGATCGACGCCCTTCTCTCTCTCCTGAAGCCTCTGGGCATTAAGGAACTGGTCAGGACCGGTCGTGTGGCCATGTCGAGAGGAAGCAAAGCCATGACCGAACTGACTTAATAGCAAAGGTCACGGTTAGGGTTAGGAAGCCCGTATCGTTTAGCGTCAAAGGGTAAGGGTAAAAATTTTAGACGATAAACGTAACCCCTTGACGAAACGGGCATCTTAACCTTTACCTTTTGACCCTTAGACAATTATTTTCTATCTAAGCAAGGTACAAGTGGGTGAGTTAAAAAGGAGCGTCTAAATGAAAATCTATTACGACAAGGATGCGGACCTCAAAGACCTGAAAGGGAAAAAGATCGCCATCATCGGCTATGGAAGCCAGGGCCATGCCCAGGCGCAGAACCTGCGCGATAGCAGCCTTGATGTCATCGTCTCTCAACGAAAAGGGGGCGAAAATTATGAACTCGCCCTCCGGCACGGCTTCAAGCCGGTTTCTGCAAACGAAGCCGCCCGTCAGGCTGATCTCATCCAGATCCTCACCCAGGACCACATCCAAGCCAAGCTCTACGAAGAGGATGTAAAACCCTATCTCCGGAAGGGAAAAACCATTCTGTTCTCTCACGGGTTCAATATTCACTATAGCCAGATCGTCCCTCCGAAAGAGATCGATGTGGTGATGATCGCTCCGAAAGGCCCGGGCCATCTGGTCCGGAGAGAATATGAGAAGGGAGCTGGTGTCCCATCCCTTCTTGCGATCCATCAGGATTTCACAAAAAAAGCCAAGAAGACCGCCCTCGCCTATGCAAAAGGTCTGGGCGCCACCCGTGCCGGCGTGATTGAAACCACTTTTAAAGAAGAGACCGAGACCGACCTCTTTGGAGAACAGTCCGTGCTCTGTGGGGGAGTGAGCGAACTGATCAAAGCCGGATTCGATACCCTTGTGGAAGCCGGCTATCAACCTGAGATCGCCTACTTCGAGTGCCTCCATGAACTGAAACTCATCGTGGACTTAATGTATGAAGGCGGCCTTTCCTACATGCGTTATTCAGTTTCCGACACTGCCGAATATGGAGATCTGACGCGGGGCAAACGGATCATCACTCAAGAGACGCGGCAGGAAATGAAACGCATCCTTGAAGAGGTCCGGAATGGAAGTTTTGCCAGAGAATGGATCATAGAGAACCGGGTGGGCCGGCCGGTCTTCACCGCCCTGAGAAAAAAAGAAGCGGAGCATCCCATTGAAACCGTGGGGAAAAAACTGCGCTCCATGATGGGCTGGCTCAAAGAGAAGAAACGCTGATGCCGCAGAACCGATGGCCTATTGCCAGGGAAGGGCTTCCCTTTCTCATCCCCTCAGCCATCCTCACCCTCTTCTTTGCGGGGATGGGATGGACGGTTCTGACGATTCCGGGAATCCTTCTCACCCTGTTCATCGCCTATTTCTTCAGGAATCCGAGGAGAAAGATTCCCTCCCTCAGGAATACCATCCTCTCTCCGGCGGATGGCAGGGTCATTTATGTAGGAGAATGCGAAGAGGACCGTTTCTTAAAACAGAGGGCATTAAAAGTGGCCATCTTCATGTCTCCCTTCGATGTCCACATCAATCGCGCCCCTGCCTCAGGGAAGATCCTTCAAACAAGTTATCATCCGGGCAAGTTTTTAGTGGCAAGCCGTGACAAGGCGTCCCTTCTCAATGAACAGAACGCCTTTGTCATGGAGACAGACGACCGATTCAAAATCCTGCTCGTTCAGATCGCGGGCTTTGTGGCTAGGCGGATCGTCTGTTATGCAAAAACAGGCGACCTCTTGAATAAAGGAGAAATATTTGGTATGATTCGGTTTGGGTCAAGGGTTGACCTCTACCTCCCCGTTGATGTCCGGCTCATTGTGAGGGTGGGACAGCATATCAAGGGAGGGGAATCCATCATCGGGTATTGCCATGAAGAAGAGAAGAACTCCGATTAAGATGCGCAAGGGGGTCTACATCCTCCCCAACCTCTTCACCACAGGAAACCTCTTCTGCGGCTTCTGGGCCATCATCTCCGTCTTCCATGAGAAATTTGAATATGCTGCCTATGCCATTCTTCTTGCAGGTGTATTTGATATTTTGGATGGAAAAGTGGCCCGGCTTTCCGGAGCCACGTCCAAATTCGGCGTCCAGTACGATTCTCTGGCTGACCTCATCTCCTTTGGCGTGGCGCCGGCCCTCCTGACCTTTAGCTGGGCCCTTCGGCCCTATGGACGATTTGGCTGGCTCGCGGCCTTCCTCTTTGTCGTCTGTGGAGCCTTAAGATTGGCCCGATTCAATGTGATGTCCGCCTCCGGAGAAACAAAATATTTCAAAGGCCTTCCGATCCCTGCGGCTGCCGTCATGATCGCCCTGACGATTCTTCTCTATCTCCGTCTGATCGAGACAGGATGGGTCAAAGACATCGTCATCCTGGTCATGATTTATGTCCTTGCATTTCTCATGGTCTCCAACATTCGTTACTCCAGCTTTAAGGAACTTGATCTGGCCCGAAGAAAACCTTTCAGCCTCTTCATCTTCATCGTCCTCTCCATGATCGTTATCGTCATGGAACCGGTGATCGTCCTCTTCGCCTCTATCCTCTTTTATACCTTTTCGGGTCCAATCAATATGATTAGGGGATGGCATAAGAAGCGGGCGTTGAGGAAATTGGAGCCACATTTTGAAGACGAGGCCACCGTCCGCGGCTAATATTTTCCCTTGCCATCCATGAAATTTTCTTTTAAACTAAACACACATTCCCCGATAGCTTTTACCTACCGGAGGAAGGCAACCGGCAGAGTCCCGCCGATGGCGGGATTAACCACCCGGTTGAGAGAGTTTTTGACTCAAGGGTTTTTATTGGTTTAGAATGATTCCCCGATAGCTCAACCGGCAGAGCGGGTGGCTGTTAACCACTAGGTTGGAGGTTCGAGTCCTCCTCGGGGAGCCAGAATAAAAGGCCGGAGAAATCCGGCCTTTTTACTATGCAAATATGGGTCTACATTCTTCATATACGACGAAGGGGACGTTGCTGAAAATCGATACTTTACAGTAGACGGGAATTGTGATAAAAGGTGAATATGCCACGACAAGCAAGACTGGACGCGCCCGGAGTTCTTCATCACATCATGGTAAGGGGGATTGAAGGGAGCCGGATATTCCGTGACGAACAGGACCGGGAGGACTTTCTATCCAGGATCGGTCGGCAGGTGGAAAAGACGGACACTAAAGTTCTGGCCTGGGCGCTCATGGATACCCATGTCCACCTATTGATCATCAGTGGGTCCAAGGGAATCTCCAAATTCATGCGGGGCCTGCTGACCGGTTATGCAGTTAGATACAATCTGAAGTACCGGAGGCATGGGCACCTATTTGAGAATCGGTACAAGTCGATTGTTTGCGAAGAGGATCCGTATCTGTTGGAATTGGTCCGCTATATTCATCTAAATCCGTTGAGGGCGGGGCTTGTGAAGACTATGGAGGAGTTGGAAGGATACCCAGGGTGTGGGCACGGAGTATTGACGGGAAAGAGGCGGAGAGGGTGGCAGGAGACGGAATATGTTTTGGGATGGTTTAGCGAGCAGAAGGGGAAGGCGATACGGAGATACCGGAAGTTTATGGAGGAAGGGAAAGATCAAGGCAGACGGATGGACCTGGTGGGTGGAGGTCTGATTCGGAGTCTTGGGGGATGGTCTCGGGTACTTTCGATGAGGGATTCAGGAGAAGAGGTGGCCCATGATGCGCGGATATTGGGCGGTGGGGGATTTGTAGAGGAAGTGCTGAAGGAGGCGGACAGGAATCTTCGGCGGCAGCTGAGGCTGAAGGGAAGGTCGAAGCAGATTGACCGAGAAATCACGGGGATGTGTGAGAGAGAGGGGGTTAGTGAGGAAGAGCTTCGGAATGGGGGGCAGAGGAGGAGGGTTTCGGAACTTCGGGCAGAAGTATGCTACCATTTGAGTCGTGATTTCGGGATACCGATGGCCGAAATTGCGAGGCATGTTGGCGTCAGTGCCTCAGCCGTGGTGAAATCGGTTCAAAAGAAAGAATCGGGAAGTTAAGAATTCATAGAATTCAGCAACGTCCCCTCCATACTGCGACCGCCTCATCGACCTCTGCTCTCAACTCTGCGACACAGGGCAGAAGCTTAAAGCCGGCCATATCTCCCGCAAGAGGACGACCAAGATCGAAAAAAGATTTATTAGACAACTCCATACCATC
>VGSS01000060.1 GCA_016874935.1 Deltaproteobacteria bacterium
CGATGTCAATTTTGATTCGTCCGCCGGACATCTCCTCGATTCTCTTGGCCAGACCTACAGCGCTTCGATGGAGGGCGATCCCAGCAGGCCAGGTCGTCTGCATTTTCCAGGCGAGGGTTTGCGCCTCTACATCTCTTGGCGTCAAAATGGTCAATCCCATTCCTGCGAACAGCATCAAACCTAATATCCAAACAAATCCTTTTTTCATCTTCTCCTCCTTATGAATGATTTTTCTGTTTGAATGATTCGAGATATCTGATGAAAACCTCTCCCGATGTGCCACCTAACAAGCTTCTTTCATCCCCCCCTTCTTATGAAAATACTTTGCTTTGGTTTGCCTCCATCATGCGATCAAACCGTTTTACATGATCCTGAATAAGGGTCATTGTCTTTTGATCGTCTTTCCTCTTGATCGCCTCTACGATTCCATACAGGTCCTTATAGATCCTTTCCGTAACCCCTTCTTCTTTGGGAAGGAACCGGTCAAAATACCGGAAGATATTGTCATAAACAATAGATAGGACTGATTCGAAAACCCTATTCCCCGCAATTCTTGCAAGACAGAGATGAAATTGGTTGTCCACTTTAATGACTTCCCTCCAATTCTCCGGCTTTCCATCGAGGAGAGTCTTAATCAATTCCAGAAGGGAAGTTAATTCCTTGATATCCTTTTTCTTTGCTTTCTTTGCCGCCATTGAGGCAACTGCTCCTTCCACTTCCTCACGAAACTCGGCTAACTCCTTCAAATCAATTTTTTGATACCGGAGCAGAAGGTCGAGGCTTTCGCTTACGGGTTGGGTATTGACGGGGCAGACAATCGCGCCCCCTCTCATTCCTGTCCGGATTTGGATGAGTTTCTTCTGTTCCAGTGTCCGGAGGGCTTCTCTCAGTGTGCCCCGGCTGACCTGAAAAGTTTCCCTCAATTGCCGTTCACCCGGAAGCCTCTCTCCGGTTTTAAGGCTTCCCTCGAGGATGGCCTCCTGAATCTGGGAGACAACATCCTCAAACGCTCGGTTTTGTTTCGCCTTCTTAAACATGGGGTTCATTTGAAATGGTTTAACCATTACAACAAATCGGTGTTGATGTCAACATGTATAATTGGGGTCAGCTGTTCACATTGGATATTTCCGAATAGAGAATCCCCTCCAAAATTGGGAGGGACAGTTTATGGCAAGACCACTGCGAATGGAGTGTGAAGGTGTTTTTTATTTGTATTGAGGCCTCTGGTTATAATATCCGGTCTTTGAGGGCAGGAAACTCTCTTCTGACGGTTGAAATTTTGTCCAGATCAATATCCGCTCGAAGGATGCACTCCTCATCTCCGGCACTGGCAACGATTGTGCCCCAAGGATCAACCATCATGCTATGACCGCAGAACTGAAATCCATGGCTCTTTCCTGCACAGTTGCTCGAGATGAGATAAGCGCTGTTTTCAATCGCCCTGATCCGATTGAACATCAGCCAGTGTTCCAGCCTTGGATAGGGCCATCCAGAGGCCACCAAAAATAATTCAGCGCCTTTATTGAGCATGATCCTGAAGAGTTCCGGAAACCGTAGGTCGTAGCAAATGCACATTCCGATTTTGCCCAAGTCCGTTTCAACGACCACGACTTCACTGCCTCTCGAAAGGATCTGGCTCTCCTCAAACCCAAACCCAAAGAGATGAATCTTCCGATATCTAGCGATTAATTTCCCGTCGGGATTGAAAAGCAGGCTGGTGTTGAATAATTTTCCATGATCCTCTTCCACAAAACTCCCGGCATGGAGATAAAAACCGTGTTCTTTCGCTTTTTGGGACATCCTCCGGGCTGTTTCGCCATTCATCGTCTCCGACTCTTTCGAATAGAGATCGAAAGAGAAGTAGCCGATGTTCCATATCTCCGGAAGGATCACAAGATGTGCTCCTCTTGCCTGATCCAGGAGCGATTCCACCCGTTTAATCCTCCGGGATTTATTCTCCTCTCCGATCAACAATTGTATCGATGCAACGCTAAATTTTTTTTGCATCCCTTCAGACACTCCGACGTCTCGGTTTTTAGGAATTGATAGGTTCTTTTTCCTGTTATGCTTTCCCATTGATCAAGTTGTTTTTCATCATCTCCCCGAGGGCTTTTGACCGCCCAGTTGCCACCTCGACCGCATTGATCAGGGTCGTCCTCAACCCGCCCTGCTCGAGGGTATGGAGACCTGCAATGGCTGTTCCCCCCGGTGAGGTGACCATATCTTTCAGTTTTCCCGGATGTTCACCTGTCTCGATCAACATCTTTGCCGCACCCAGAACGGTTTGAGAAGCCATAATCAATGCATCATCTCTTGATAGCCCCACCTTGACCCCTGCATCCGCCAGGGCATCGATGATGAGAAAGATGTAGGCAGGTCCGCTCCCACTCAAACCGGTCACTGCATCGAGAAGGTATTCTTCGATGAGAATCGATTTCCCCACGGAATCGAAGATTGTTTTCGCCATCATCAAGTCTTCTTTGGAGGCATGTTTTCCTCCGGAAATTGCAGAGACTCCTTCCCGGACAGAGACACAGATGTTGGACATTACCCGGATCAGTTTTAGCTCTTTCCTGGCGCAGGATTCGATCGCATCGAGCGGAACCCCGGCCGCAATCGAAATGATCAGTTTCGAGAGATCAAGATGTTTGGCCACCTCATCCACCACCTGCTTCATGATCTGTGGTTTCACGGCCAGAACGATAATATCAGATTGTTTCACCACCTCCAGATTATGGGAGGTCCCCCTTACCCCGTGCTGTTCCCGGACCGCCTTCAACCTCTCAGGCCGAACATCAGAGCAAAGAATCTGCTCTGGCCGACAGAGATGGCCATGAAGAAGACCATGGATCAAGGCCTCACCCATATTGCCAGATCCCACAAAACCAATCTGTTTGTTCCTTAGCATGGTGTCTCCTCCTCAAAGGGTTCGCCCCATTAGAAATGACTCCCATTACGGCTTGAAACCGAGCGGAACGCTATTTCTAAGGAGGTAAAGATTTTTGTGGCAAAAAACCTGTGACTTATGGTAAATATGAAGAAACATAAAACTGAAATGGAAGCCTGTCAAGAAATAAAAAAGAGATTTCTGAAAAAACCCAGAAATCTCTGATTACACCGATTAGGAACCGATAACACAGATTAGAAATGCATTGATAAATAAAGAAAAATATGTGGAATCATTTTTTGAAATCTGTGTCATCAGAGAGTGAAAGGTAGGTTTTCAAAGCTCTCCAAAAGGTGGTCTAAAAAGCTACACCGAGCTCTCCGTGATCGAGGGCTTCATGGCTTTTTTAAAAACCTTAAAAAGGAGGAAATTGAGACGATGTTTAAAAATATCCTGTTCTGCACCGATTTTTCAGAGAATTCCCATTATGCGTTCACCTATGCCCTCGACCTGGCAAAGACTTACAAGGCATCCCTTCTGGTCCTCCATGTAACACCTCTACCGGTTTATCCAGAGCAACTCTCGATCTATCTTTCCCCTGAGAAGCTGGAGGAACTGAAAAAATCCCAGAAGAACGAGGTGGTTCATCTTCTTGAGGAAAACTATCTTAAGAAGATGAATCGCTTTAAAAATTTCAAGGTTGTTTTCAAAGAGGGGGAACCCTTCGTTGAGATTATTCGGATGGCAAAAAAAGCGTCTGCCGACCTCATTGTCATGGGGACTCATGGCCGGACAGGTCTGGATCACGTCCTCTTCGGAAGCACGGCGGAGAAAGTGGTACGCAAATCCCCCTGCCCGGTGTTGACCATCCGGCTCCCCGGGAAAAAATTCAGAATGCTTTAACTCAGATGTTGCAATATCGAACCCGAGCAGGGGTGCTTCCAAACCCTTGCAATTGCGGATTTTTACAAAATCAAGGGTAACAGAGGATATCACTTTACGTGAAGTCCTGGTTTTGGCTGGAAACGCATGCGGCAGACTCCCAAAGGTGCCGCTGCAAGGTTTTTACGGTGCCCCCGCCCGGTTTCGATATTGTTTTTTTTGCAACTGGCGGGTTAAATGAGTGAATGGTGTGAGTGAATTTGTCAATGGTTAAACGAATCACCAATATGATTCACGATCCACAAATCTTAGAAAAAACTATGTTCCGATATATTGTGATCGAAGGGCCGATCGGCGTAGGCAAAACGAGTTTGACCAGACTTTTGGCAAAAGAGTTTAATGCGCGATTGATCCTGGAGAAACCGGAAGAGAATCCTTTCCTTTCCCAGTTTTATTGGGATAGGAAAAAGTATGCCTTTCAGACCCAGATCTTCTTCTTGCTCAACCGCTTTCAGCAACAAAGGGAGATTGCCCAGTACGACCTCTTTAATCAGATCACCCTGAGTGACTATCTTTTCGCCAAGGACCGGATCTTTGCGTCCATGAATCTGGACGACCATGAATTAGCCCTCTATGATCAGATCTATAGCCTTCTCCATGGACAGATCCCAACTCCGGACCTGGTGATCTTTCTTCAGGCAAGGCCTGAGGTTCTGTATCACAGGATCAAATCGAGAAATATCGCCTATGAGAAAGAGGTGGATTTAGAATACCTCAAGGCATTGACGGAAGCCTACAACTACTACTTCTTCCACTATGACCAGGGTCCCCTGCTGGTGGTCGATACGAGTGAGATCGATTTTGTCAATCGGAAAGAGGACTTCAACCAGCTCATTCGGGAGATCAAGCAGATGAAGAAGGGAACCTGGTATTTCATCCCCATGAAATCCAAATAATTGCGGATTTCGGAATTCGGAATGCGGAGTTTAAACACAAAAACTTTTTTATTCCGCAATCAATTAGCCTTCTGGCGTTGATGGTTCGTTCGCCGCTTTGGGAGCTTCCTGGGGTGCTTCTTTTGGCGCAGGGGCTGCCTTTTCGGCCTTCTTCTTCACGACCTCTTTCACCGTCTCCTTGGGTGCGGAAGGGGGCAGAAGCCCTTTTGAGCGTAGTTTTTTTCTTTCCTTCTTCCGTTTTCTTCTTCTCGCTAATACCCGGTCCTTTTCCCGTTGTGGCATAGAAACCTCCCTTTCTTCAAATTCGGATTTCGGAGTGCGGAGGGCGGAATGGTTAAAAAATCCTTTAGACTTTCATTCCGAATTCCGCAATCTGCAATTCGCAATGGACTGTGGTAGCCGACAGAGACGACTGATTTCTTCCATGACTTTTTCAGTGAGAGCGGCTGCATCCGACTCTCCTCCCCCAAAAAGAGGGGAACCGATGCAAATCTCCACTCGCCTCCTCCATCCCTTTTTTTCTCCGTACCGGATCCCAACCGGGATAAAAGGGATTTTCTGTTTTAGCTCTTCCTGAAATTTCAGGATCATTTGAAGAAGCCGGCTTTTGCCTGAACCCACCCTGTTACGAAAATAGGTGCCCTCAGGAAAGATGACGATCCTCTCATTAGCTTTCAATAAAGTAATGAGCGTTTTGAAAGAGTCCAGCGTCCGGATCGATTTTTCCCGATCCACCGGAATCCCTCCGCCAAGGGAAATATAATGCCGGAGCAGAGGATATCGGAAGAGTTCCTTCTTGGCAACGAAATAGAGCTGCGGATGGAAAGCAAGCCCCACCAGAGGAATATCCGTCCAGTACTGATGCTTCGGAAGAATAACGACAGGACCCTGATCCCCAAGGGACCCTTTCCCTTCGATTTGAATCTTGTAAAAAAACGAAAAAACCAGATGAGCAATCCGTTTGGTCACCGTGTAGATAAAAGGATGTCTTTTGATTAACACTTCCCCTCAGTCTTCATTATGAATTTTTGGTCATTGGAGTATTTGGTTATTGGTACTTGGTGTTTGGTTATTCTCAATACGAATCCAACAGGTCTTCTTTGGGAATTTCCGGAGGAATCTCAATCTTTAACCATTCCCGTTTGGCCCGTTTGGCCGCTGCCATGCCGGCCTTCAAGGCATCGCGATTCATCTTCTCTGTCCCCTTGGGCACCCGTGCTAAAACAGCCGCCTCTATGGCTTTTGAAGAAACAATAGGGGTGAGTTGAGACAGGGCGCCAAGAGCCACGATATTGGCCACCATCTCCCTTTTAAATTTCTCTCGTGCGATTCGAGTAAAAGGAACCTGAAAGGCTCTCGGATTGGGAACCTGCGTGACCAAGGTAGAATCAACGATAAGAATGCCTTCTGGTTTGAGGTCGGTGTAAAAATCATCACAGGACTTCTGATTCATCACCAGAAGAAGATCGGGTTTCATCGCTTTGGGATAGTCGATCTCAACGTCGCTGACGATTACTTCCGATTTGCTTGACCCACCTCTGGCCTCCGGGCCATAGCTCTGAGTCTGGGCAACGAATTTGTGGTCGTAAATTCCGATGGCCTCTGCCAGGATGATCCCCATCAGAATGATCCCCTGGCCTCCTGAACCTCCTAATCGTATTTCAAAACGAGAACTCATCTGCACCCCTTCAGACAATGAACTTTAAACGATGGACGATGAACCTTTATGTTTTAGCCGTTATCGTTCATCGTACATGGTTCATAGTTTATCGTTCATTTTAGACTGTCGTTTCGCCCTTTCCTGGATCTTCTCGTATTCATCCTGATAGACCGGAAGTTCCTTGTCTACCAGCACGCCGATCACTATTCTATCCTTCAGTTCCTCGGATTTCATCTTTGTGGCCTTCTCCACGGTGATGGCTTGATCTCTTTGCTGCTCCATCATCTCCACAGCGGTTCCCAGTCGGTTCTGTCTGCCATACTGGGTATGACAGTGAGAAATGATCTCCACCACGGAAAACCCTTTCTTCAAAAAGGCCTTCTCCATCAGATTGTCCAGGAGCCTTGCGTGATAGACCGTCCCTCTGCCCACAAAGGCCGCTCCTGCCGTGACTGCCAGCTCGGAGATATTGAAGGACTGTTCGATGTTGGAATAGGTCGTAGTCGTGGATCTCATTCCATACGGAGTGGTGGGAGAGTTCTGTCCGCCTGTCATCCCGTAGATATTGTTGTTAAGGATGAGGGTGGTGATGTCTATGTTTCGGCGTGCCGCATGGATGAAATGATTTCCGCCGATGGCCACCGCATCTCCGTCGCCCATGATGACAATCACCTTCAGCCTGGGCTTGGCCAGTTTGACCCCAGTGGCGAAGGTGATGGCGCGACCATGTGTGGTGTGAAGAGTGTTAAAATCGACATAGACCGGAAGCCTTCCCGAGCATCCGATGCCTGAAACGAGAACGATCTCATCTTTTTCATATCCGATCCGGTCAACAGCCCGGATGAGAGCGCCCAACATGATTCCTATTCCACAACCCGGGCACCAGACATGGGGAAACTTTTTGTCATGCCGAAGGTATTTATGGATCAATTTGGTAACCTCAGCCATCAGGATGCCTCCAAGGACTAATCATTGCAAAATGACCCATGAAAATTTAACAATGCAAAATTGATGGTCTCATAAAAAGTCGTCGCTCCGGTCCTGCGGCAGGAACCGGAGTCCAGAGAACTTATAATTACTTGAAAACACTGGATTCCGGCTTTCGCCGGAATGACAGTAAGGTGTATTTTTTGACTTTTTACGATGCATCAAGTTTACATTTTCCAATATGCAATTTACAATTTTCAACAATCTTTATGATACGGCTTCCTGTATCCGATCCAGTATTTCCATGGGAGTAATGATCGTCCCATCCACTTTGTTGAGGGTGATGACTCTGGCGACCCCCCGGTTCACCCGCTTCACCTCCCGGGAGATCTGGCCCATATTCATTTCAGGAACGATCAAAATCTTCGAAGTCTGAAGAACCTTCTCCACAGCGATTCTCATAAAAGGCCAGAGGGTGTTCAATTTGAGAAGTCCGACCTTCAGCCCCTTCTCTCTCGCCTCGATCATGGCCCTCTTTGCCGAGCGTGCCACACACCCATAGGCAATGATCGTGATCTCCGCATCATCGGTCCGGAAAAATTCCGCCACCTGAATCTCTGCAAAATGGGAACTGATCTTACGATGCAACCTGGAGATAAATGGCCCGATTTCATCCGGTCTTGATGTGGGGAATCCCCGCACATCATGGGTGAGCCCCGTCACATGATAACGGTATCCTTCTCCGAAATTGGCCATGGGGGACACCCCGCTGGGCGTATCTTCATAAGGGATATACCATTCGGGAGGCATGGTGGGTTTAACCCGATTAAAGATTTCGATCGGCTCCTCATCATCCACGACCATCTTCTCCCTCATATGGCCCACTACCTCATCAATCAGGAGGATGACAGGGGTTCGAAACTTTTCGGAAAGGTTAAAAGCGTAGATGGTCATGTCATAACATTCCCTGACCGTTGAGGCTGAAAGGACGATGATGGGATGGTCCCCATGGGTTCCCCAGCGCGCCTGCATCACATCGCCCTGCGCTGGAAAGGTGGGAAGTCCGGTGCTCGGACCTCCGCGCATCACATTGACAATCACACAGGGAACTTCGGCAATAATGGCTAAGCCCAGGTTCTCCTGCATGAGCGAAAACCCGGGGCCGCTCGTCGCCGTCATGGACTTCACTCCAGCCAACGAAGCGCCGATGACTGCACCAAGACTGGCGATCTCATCCTCCATCTGGATGAAGGTTCCACCCACCTGAGGCAATCGAACGGATAAGACTTCGGAGATTTCCGTGGCCGGTGTGATGGGATAACCCCCAAAAAAACGGCAACCTGCCCGCAGGGCTCCCTCTGCAACTGCCTCATTGCCCTGGAGCAACAATTCTTTCCGGTGAGATTTCTTCTTCTCCCTTTGGCTCTGTTTCTTCACCTTTGGCCTCTGCTCTCTTCTTCTCTTTGGCTTTTGTCTCTACGGTGATGGCAAAATCCGGACACCGGACCTCACACCAGCCACAGTTAATACATTTATCAATATCCTTCACATAGGTGTAGCCTGTCTCATCTTTGGCCAGGACCCCCGTCGGACAGAAGGCAATACAGATTCCGCATGCCTTGCACCAGGCTTTAAAGATATCAATTCTCGGCGTCTCTTTCGGTTTTTTCGGTTCTGCCATCTCCCTTCCCTTATCGGATGAAATCGAAACGACTCATCCCTGTTTTCAATGCAACCCCATCCTATATAAACTGAAACAGAAGACTTGTCAAAATTTTTCAAAATGAAGGTCTGCATCAGCCCCTGAAATAACTTTAAAACACCTTCTCTCTCATAGGAGACCTTAACGCAATGAAAAGGGAGGTGGGCATGCTTCCAATCCTTTACGATTGCGGATCATTTATATGTTTTATGGGAAACGGTCGATGTCACCTGAGGTGACCTTGGACGTATGCTTGAAACCTGAGCAGCAAAACGATAAAAAGTGCCGCTGTAAAGGATTTCCAGCATACCCACCTCCCTTTTCGTATGATATTTACGCAACTGCAAGGGAAACTTGTTAGAATTGTTATCGCTTGAGGTGGCGAATCCGTTAGGAAAATTTGATTGATGTTGCCTTGGTGATTCTTAAATTATTTCTATTGACAAAAAAAAACGGATTCAATATATTTGCCTCATATAAAATCTTTATAGCAAGAGACTCTAAAATCTACCACGAAAGGAGACGGTTATGATTTCTTTGAATGTCAATGGTAAGAATTTCAAAGTTGACGTTCCGGAAGACGCCACGTTGCTATGGGTCTTACGCGACCATCTGAAACTGACGGGCACCAAATACGGTTGTGGAATCGGGGAATGCGGCACATGCACTGTCCACATCAACGGAAAGGCAGAGCGATCCTGCGTGATTCCCGTTAGTCAGGTCAAGGGGAAAAAGATAACGACCATCGAGGGCCTGTCCGAAAACCATCCCGTCAAGAAGGCATGGATCAAAGAACAGGTGCCACAGTGCGGCTACTGTCAGCCCGGCGTGATCATGCAGGTGGCTGCCTTCATCTCACAGAAACCCGCGCTTAAGGCTGATCAAATTATCGGCAAAATGGATGATGTGATCTGCCGATGCGGAACCTATCCACGCATCAAGAAAGGTATTAAGACTGCTGTTCAGATGACAAGAGGGGAGGTGAAGAAATAATGAATACAACCATTTCACGGCGTTCTTTTTTAAAGATGACTGGTCTCACCATTGCTGTTTCGGTCTCCCCTTTCGGATATTCCATTCTCAATGCGTCTGAAAAAAAAGACCTTAAGGCATTCAATCCAAATGTATGGCTTCAAATCACCTCTGACAACAAGGTCACTATCTCCATCGGCAATTCCGAGATGGGCCAGGGCGTATTGACAGCTCAAGCCATGATGCTCGCTGATGAATTCGAAGCCGATTGGAAGCAGGTCAAAATTAAACAGGGACCGGCTCACCCCGCACTGAGAAATCCTGTGTTGGGGGCTCAGATCACAGTGGGAAGCGCCAGTGTAAGAGGGTTTTACGAACCTTTGAGAAAAGCGGGGGCGGCAGGCAGGGCCATGCTCATCAAAGCGGCCGCAGAAACCTGGAATGTTCCTGAAAGCGAGTGCGTGGCTGTCTTGGGAACCATCAAGCATGAGAAGAGTAAGCAAAGCCTGACCTATGGCCAGCTTTGCGAAAAAGCAGCTAAACTGGAGGTTCCCAAAGACCCTCCCCTAAAGAAAGAAGAAGAGTTCAGGTATATGGGCAAATCCATGCCCCGCGTGGATGTCCCGGAAAAGGTGAGCGGCAAAGCCGTCTATGGTTTTGATCTCAACGACGAAAACGTAAAGGAACTGAAGGGACTGTTCTATGCGGTGATCGCAAGACCTCCGGCCTACGGTGCCAAACCGACTTCATTCGATCAGAAGGCAGCAGAGCAGGTCAAAGGGGTGGTCAAAGCCTTCCATATCCCCCAGGGGATTGCCGTGTGCGCCACGTCCACTGAAGCGGCGCTCAATGGTAAAGAAGCCCTTAAAGTTCAGTGGGACAAAGGCACACACCCCGATATGGACAATGCGTCCATTGAAAAACTGATGATGGCGGATCTCGACAGACAGGGTGCTAAAGTCCATGAAGTTGGCGATGCCAGGAAAGCGATAAGCGAAGCCGCGAAAAAAGTGGAAGCCACCTATTATGTCCCGTGTGTTGCCCATGCTACCATGGAACCGATGAATACCACCGCCTACGTCCAGGAAGACCGCTGTGATATCTGGACTCCGACCCAGAATCAGACCGGCTGTGTGGGAGCGGCTGCAGGCATCACGAAACTTCCGCCGGAAAAAATTCATGTCCATACAACCTTTTTAGGATGCGGTCTCGGAAGGCGCGCCTTCGGTGATTTCGTCGCTGAGGCAGTGATCATCTCGAAAAACCTTGGCAAACCCGTAAAGGTGTCATGGACAAGGGAGGATGACATCCGATACGACCGGTTCCGTGCGCCCATGGCTCACCGGATTCAGGGATCCCTGGATGCTCAGGGCCAGTTAACCGGTTGGTCCCACAAAACCTCCACAATCTCCATTTTGAAACCTATCAACCCCGCAGCCGTTAAGGACGGAATTGACTATTATAATTTGTGGGGCCTCTGGAATGTTGACAACTCCCCGCACTGGAACGATCGGATTCAGTATGAGATACCTAACTTTTATCTCGAATTTATGATGACCGATCTTCCCATTCCCTGCTGGCCCTGGCGTTCAGTCCAGAATGCTCCGAACGCTTTTGTCATCGAATCTTTCATGGATGAACTGGCTCATACCGCCGGGAAGGACCCTCTCGAATTTCGCCTCCAGGCTCTGAAGAACAATAAACGTGCCACGCGCGTGCTCCAAACAGTGGCGGAGAAAGCAGGCTGGGGCAAACCCATTCCAAAGGGCCAGGGCCGTGGAATTGCGCAGCACGCCTGCTTTGGAACATGGATTGCAAACGTGGTGGATCTTTCTGTAGACAAAAACACCGGTAAAATCAAGGTGCATAAGGTAGTAGCGGCTGTGGATTGCGGGCCGGTCATCAATCCTGGCCCTCTGGTGGAGCAGATCGAGGGAGGCGTCATCATGGCCCTCAGCACCGCCCTTTTGGAGGATGTTAAGTTTGCCAACGGAGGGGTCACGTCGGTAAATTTTAACGACTATCCAATTCTCCGGATGAGCGAAGTCCCTGAAATTGAAGTCCACATCGTAAAAAGCACGGATAGGATCGGAGGTATTGGGGAGCTCGGGGTGACGGCTCTCGCGCCGGCAGTGGCAAACGCCTTCTTCAATGCCACCGGCGTCCGAATCCGGCGGATTCCTCTCACCCCCAAGGTAGTGATGGACGCACTGAAGAAAATATGAAAATTTGAGAAAAAGATAAAGTGAGTGTTACAGGGTGCCACCATCTCAAAAAGATGGTGGCACTTTTTTTAATGAACTACCCCGCTGCAAGCAGCGGGGTATCACCTTCTCTTCTTTACCGTCATTCCGTGCTTGACATAGCCTGCCCCGCACTTGATGCGGGGGAATCCAGAGTTTATGATGGTTCCCGACTTTCGTCGGGACGACGTCTGGATACCGGCTTTCGCCGGTATGACGAATTTGCCGCAAGCAGCGGGGAATATAACCCCAAGGGTTTTAAAGATTTTTAATAAGGGCATTAGCGAATTCGGAACACTTCACCTTTTTAGTTTTCTTCATCTGGCGGGCAAGGTCATAGGTGACGATCTTTTGGGAGATGGTCTTTTCGAGGGTTTTTGTTATGGCTTCTCCTGCTTCATGCCATCCTAAGTAATCAAACATCATGGCCCCCGAAAGGATCAAAGAAGAGGGATTGATGACATCCTGGTCTGCATATTTAGGCGCGCTACCATGAGTCGCCTCAAAGACCGCAGCCTGATCTCCAATATTGGCGCCGGGCGCCATGCCGAGCCCACCGACCTGCGCAGCCAGGGCGTCAGACATATAGTCTCCGTTGAGATTGGGCATGGCCAGGACATCATATTCGTCAGGCCGTAACAGAATCTGCTGAAACATGGCATCCGCGATCCGGTCTTTAAGGACGATTTTCCCCGCAGGGACATCCTTATCTCCTAATTCGCTTTCTAAAACGATTTGGTCTCCAAATTCCTCTTTGGCCAGCTCATATCCCCAGTCCCGAAAAGCCGCCTCTGTGAATTTCATGATATTCCCTTTATGGACTAACGTCACACTTTTCCGACCATAAGAGAGCGCATATTGAATGGCCCTTCGAACATGGCGCTTCGTTCCGAAGATGCTGATCGGTTTGATCCCGATCCCGGAATCTTCGCGAATCTCCTTTCCCAGTTCTTTTGCAAGGAATTCTCTTAACCGAAGGGCTTCTTTCGACCCCTCTTTCCACTCAATGCCGGCATAGACGTCTTCCATGTTCTCGCGAAAGACCACCATATCCACTTTTTCAGGATGTTTCATCGGACTGGGCGTCCCCGGGATATATTTTACAGGCCGGACGCAGGAGTAGAGATCGAGTCTATGCCGGAGCATCACGTTGATGCTACGGAAATTTCCTCCCACCGGAGTTGTCAGGGGCCCTTTGATCCCGACTTTATGTTCCCGGATCGTTTCAATTGTCTCTTCCGGCGCCCAGTCTCCTTTCATCTGATGGGCTTTCTCTCCGGCAAAGACCTCCAGCCATTCTATTTTTCTCTTGCCACCATAACACTTCTCCACAGCAGCATCAAAAACACGAACCGATGCCTTCCAGATGTCCGGCCCCACCCCATCCCCTTCAATATAGGGGATGATGGGATGATCTGGCACGTTGATCTTCCCATCAGAACCGAACACGATTTTTTCTCCGCCCATTTTCTTCCCTTACTATTTTTTTATTTTCTTTACCCAGATATTGTATAAATTCTGCTCAAACGTGCAAGGGCGATCCGTTCGGAAAGGCTTCGAGGCGAACCTTTATCCGTATCAGCACAACCGTTTCGTTTCCCTGCCAGAATTCACTTTGAGTGAAGTCCCCCGTTTTCCATAAAATTATAAAAAACCGCCATTCGAAGCCTTGTAGGGTGGATTGCCCTTGCACGTTTTTGCAACTGGCGGGTTTATTGGCCAATACAACCTACTTGATGATCAATTGAATCATCAGATTTAAAAATTCACTGGGGGTAACAATATAGGTGTTATGGAATTCTTTAACAGGAAAGTGGTGAATATTTCCAGTGACGATGAAATCAGCTTTCGCTTCTAAGGCACATTCTAAAAAAGCATTGTCGGCTGGTTCTTTAGCAACATCACGAATGGAAACCTTAGGCACAACCCATAAAGCACGTCTTGTAAATAAAGTAAGGAGTTTTTTAACTTCCGCCTCGTCCAGACCCTTGAATTTATCCCTTACCAAAACCTCCTCATATTCAGCAAATATTTCTTTGCTCAAGCAAACCGTATACTCACCCTGAATGAAAAGAGAAAGAATTAAAGCCGGATTACTCTGTGACTTGAGGAGGGCTGAAACAACAACGTTGGTGTCAACGACAATCCGGAGCATATTGTGAGTGACTATCTCTTAGGTTTAGAGCGGCGATAAGCTGCAATTTCGGCGTCGATTTCTTCATCACTGATCTTATCCAATCCGGCTTTTTTTGCACTGAGTTGAATGGTGGTTAATATCTCCGGCTGTTTAATGATGTTTCTCAAATAGTCCTCCACGCCTAAAATCACGACCTTCGGTTTCCCTCTCCGACTGACCAAAAAACGAGTCTTTCCTTTTTCTGCCTTCTCCATAAGTTCCCCAAAACGAGTCCGGGCAGAAAGAGCATCAATAAGTTTGGTCATAGATTTTGTCTGCATCCAGTTCCTCCAAAATGAACTAATCAGTTAAATGTTTATTTTACCCCATTGTGCAAAAAATGGTATGGCGAAATGCTTGCAAACCCTTGCTCAATCAGACATCGAGACCATAATGCGTGCATCATTTTGGACTTCAGTGAATGTGATGTCCTGTAATGGCTGTTTAACATTCTTCAAAAGAAACAATCTCAAGCTGGTTCAGGTGATAGCATCTGTTTTCAATGCAACAACAGGGTTTATTTAACGATAGCAGAAGAGGCTTACTTAGTCAACAGGGTGTGAGAAGGACGAAATAGTCATCTCAAATATCTCCCAAACACCAAACTGGTGCAGTTGCCTCCGAAGGCGAAAGAGTTGGAGAGTACCACGTTCACGCTCATCTCTCTGGACTTTTCCGGGACATAATCGAGGTCACAGTCCTCATCCCCTTCCTGGTGATGAAGGGTGGGAGGAATGAAATGATAAACGATGGAAAGAACCGATGCTGCTGCTTCAATGGCGCCTGCCGATCCCAGGCAGTGTCCCACCATCGACTTAATCGAACTGATGGAGATGGCATACGCTCTCTTTCCAAATACTTTCTTAATGGCAATGGATTCCACCTTATCGTTCAGAGGGGTTCCTGTTCCATGGGCATTGATATGATCGACCTGATCAGCGGAAATACCACCTTCTTCCATAGCCTCTTTCATCACCCGAGCCTCAACGAGTCCATTGGGGTCGGGCGCGGTAATATGATGGGCCTCTCCGCCTATTCCATATCCCAGAAACTCTGCATATATCTTTGCTCCTCTTTTCATCGCCCCCTCAAGATCTTCTAAGATTAAGATGGCCGCTCCTTCACCCAGGGACATTCCGGCCCTTTTCCGATCGAAAGGCTTACAGGGAGACTGATCCATTGCCTTAAGAGAATTGAATCCGCCAAAAGTGAGTTCGCACAGGGAATCGCTTCCTCCGCAGACCACTGCTTTCACTTCCTCTTTCCTGATGAGATCGGCTCCATAACCAATGGAGGTGGCCGAAGAACTGCAGGCTGTAGTGATGGTGGCCTTGGATCCTGAAAATCCAAATCTTTCTGCGATTCGACTGGTTGTAAAACTCGGGATGAAAGGGAGAATAAGGGAGGGAGCAGACTTCCCTTTAACGAGAATTTCACGATGATAGGTTTCTGCCTCGAACATTCCTCCTGCGCCCGCCCCCAGGCAGACCCCTATTTCTTCCGGAGGATAGAAATCGATTCCGGAATCTTTAACCGCCTCTTCTGCCGCAATGAGGCCCAGTTGATCCGTCCTGGAAAGTCTTTTCAGATCTCTCTTCTTAAAATATTTCTCGGGTTGATAACCCCTGACTTCGGCTCCGATCCTGGAGGGATATTTAGAGGTATCAAAAAGAGTGACCGGTCCAATTCCTGAACAGCCCTCTTTCAGGGATTGAGCAAACTCATCCACACTCTTCCCGATCGAACAGAAAATACCCATCCCTGTAATGACAACGCGCTTCGATTTCATCGGACTGCCATATGTATATCATTTTAAGTTAAAAGCTCGCAAGACAACTTTGTATAATAAAGCTCAATTGGGGACAGATTTCAAATATCAAATCTGTTCCCAATTGACATAAGGATACTGACAGTGGGGATCTTCGGCGAGATAATTGCCGGTTAAGGCAAGGGCGAGACTACGGCAGCCGCGGCAGTCTTTGATTCCACACCTTCCGCATTTTCCTTTCAAGTTCTCTTTCTTTCTCAACTTCTCCAATGTCTCTGATTCCTCCCATATCTGCGTCAAGGGAGTTTCCAACAGATTTCCAATCGGGATGGGAAATCTCCGGCAGGGAAAAACATCCCCATTCGGCATCATGCAAAGACCATCTACACCAATAACACAGGGAGCGCCCAAGAGTTCCGGCCCCTCTTCATTGAAGCTCACCTGAAAAGCCTTATAGGGAAGAAAAGAATGCTCCTCTTCGATTGAGAAAAAATCCAACAGCATTTTTACCATTTCTCTCCATTCTTCTTTATTCAGAACCTCATCCATCCTTTCCTTTCCCCTGCCCCATGGGATGAATCGTTCGATGATGAATCCATTGATGCCCAGTTCTTGAGAGAGCTTAAAGAAAGAGGGAAGGTTTCTAAAATTTCTTCTCATCACAGTAAACATCAGAATGATTTCAAAGGAACTCTCTTTCCTGATCAAAGGAATATTTTGTACAACCTTCTTAAGGGCCCCCTCCTGGCGGATTGAGTCATTCGTCTCTGCATCTGCTCCATCCAGAGAGATCTTGATCTTTTCCAGCTTGGGAAAGGCTGCGAGTCTTTTCAATAATTCCTGATCGAAGAGGAGGCCATTCGTGATGATACCCAACTCATCTATTAGAGGGTTTTGATCAAGGTATCGTAGGAGGGGGAACAATTCGGGTTTGAGAAGGGGCTCTCCGCCTGTGAGATGGATGCAGGCTGTTTGATCCCATTCTTTTATAGTGGTGAGGAGGTTCTCGGCGATCTTCTTCAGCCCTGCCCAATCGAGGTCGTTCTGTTTTGAGAAATCGTCCTGGTAGCAGTGCGTGCAGCGAAGATTGCAGAGATTGGTGATATGCCATTGAATATGGAAAGAGTCTTTCATGTGACTATCTTTATTGCTTATTGAAATCAGTTCATGTTTGAGGAAACCCGAAGGAGAACCCCCTCCGAGTCCTTTCCTAGCGTTAGAACCACTTGACATTTATAAAATATTTGATTTACTTTTTAAATGTTAAAAAACCGATGAGGAGGGGGACATATGATGAAGAAGATCTGTTTGTTATCGATCGTTGTTTTTCTGTTTCTCTTTTTGAATGATGCTGTCATAGCTCAAAACATGAAAGAAGGCCTCTGGGAAATGACAATGACTATGGAGATGCCTGGGATGCCTATGAAAATGCCGCCTCAGACCAACACCCATTGTCTGACGAAAAAGGATATGGTACCCCAGAAGGGTGAACCGGGCCAGGAATGTAAGGTGATCAAGCATGAGGTGAAAGGAGATACTGTCACCTGGTTCATGGAATGTAAGACAAAGGAAGGTCCTGCCACTTTCGATGGCAAAGTCACTTATAGAGGAGAGTCTTTTGAAGGAGTGGTAAAGATGAAATCAGGTGGCATGGACATCACCCAGAACCTCAAAGGCAAATGGATCGGGAAGTGCCCCAAGTAATATTGAATGGTTGACGGTTAAAACCCGTCAACCATTTCTATCTCCTCCTCGGTCTCTCGCCGAGGGTGACTTTTACCTCTTCGAATTTTCCCTTTCGAAGAACTTTAAGCGTGATGACATTATTCGGTTTCTTCTCACGGATATATCGGATTAAATCGTCATGGGTCT
>VGSS01000061.1 GCA_016874935.1 Deltaproteobacteria bacterium
ACAGGCGTCAAGGATGAGAGGTAAAGGGTTACCGGCAATATATATTTCCGAGAAATCCTCCATGACGGGTACGTCACCCACGAACCATGAAAATGGTCTGGGTGTTTGGGTTACGGTTACGAAGCCCGTTTCGGTTACCGGTAACGGTTACGTGTAAAGAATTTAAAGACGATAACCGTAGCCTTTTATTAACGATACGGGCATCGTTGCCGTTGCCGTCACACCCTTATTTTCTGAGCAATATAGGAGGGCATAAGACAGGATATTTGACAAACCCGGCCAAAGAAGATAATTTGGGGGCGATGAAGGAAATCGTTGAAGTCGCTGTCGGGATTCCTGTTTCAAAGACTTTCCACTACCTCATCCCGGAGAAAATGAGGGGTTCTCTTCAGGTGGGGATGAGGGTCCTCGTGCCTTTCAAGGGGAGAAAGGTCACCGGTTTTTGTCTTGACCTTCTCGATCAGCCACCCAATGGGATTGAGGAGAAGTTGCGTGAGGTGGAGAAGCTTCTCGGTGAAGCGTCCCTGATCGATCCGCAGATGCTCCGTTTCTACCGGTGGATCTCCGACTATTACCTCTATCCCCTGGGCGAAGTCATCAAGACAGGACTTCCGCCGGGGCTCCATCTGAAGAGCGAGTTGATGTTAAGCCTTACAGATCGCGGATCGAAGGCCCTTGTTCAGGGGAGTTTAGGGCCGGGTGAAGAGAAAGTCCTGAGGGAGATCGAAAGGTGCGGGAAGATCCCTTTGAAGAGGGCATTGAAGGTTTTCCCGGCCGAGACTCCCAGATCACAGATCTTTTCTTTGAAGAGAAAGGGACTTCTTCATATTGAGGCAGGATTAGAAGACAAGGAAGTCAGGCCTAAGTTTGAGAAGATCGTCCGTTATGCGGGAGGAGAGGTTGTTGAAAAGGTCTCAAAAAAGCAGTCGGAGATCCTGAGATGGGTTGAGGAGAAAGGAGAGGTCTCTTATCCCGAACTGAGTAAGAGATTTAAATCTCCTTCAAAACCTGTCCAATCCCTTCAAGAAAAAGGGCTTCTCTCCATCGCCCACCGTGAAGTCTGCCGGGGTCTCTCGGTTCGATCCGAACTCAAACCCTATCCGAAACCTTCTCTCACTTCAGATCAGGAAAAAGCGTTCGGAGAAATCCTGAAGGGAATCGATTCAAAACGCTATTCCCCTTTTCTCATCCATGGGGTCACGGGAAGCGGAAAGACGGAGGTTTATCTTAGGGCGATTGAAGAAGTTTTAAAACACGGCAGGGAGGCGATCGCCCTCGTTCCCGAGATCTCTCTGACGCCTCAACTCCTTTCCCGATTCAAGGACCGCTTTGGGGAGAACCTTGCCCTGCTCCACAGCGGACTCGGAAGAGGAGAACGCTATGACCAGTGGAGGAAGATCTGGAAGGGAGAGGTGAAGATCGCCCTGGGAGCCCGCTCCGCCATCTTCGCCCCTTTTAAGAATGTGGGGATCATCATTGTGGATGAGGAGCATGATCCCTCCTATAAACAGGAGGAGAAGTTGAAGTATCATGCGAGAGATATTGCTGTGGTCAGGGCTAAGGAGGCGGAGGCCACGCTCCTGTTGGGATCAGCCACCCCGTCACTCGAATCGTTCTACAATGCTGAGAGAGGGAAGTTCCGTCTGTTAACCCTTCCGGAGAGGATCGCAAGAAAACCCCTTCCGAAAGTAGAGGTGGTGGACATGAAAAATGAGAAGGGTCTCCTCTCAGAGAAGTTGAAGGCGGCCCTTCGGAAAAATATCGAGGAGAAGAGACAGAGCCTGCTCTTCCTCAATCGAAGGGGTTTTGCCAACTTCATCCTCTGCCCGGAATGCGGCTTCACCTTCAAATGTCCCAACTGCAGCGTCACGCTGACTTACCACCTGAGAGATCGTTCCCTCCAATGCCACTATTGTGATTATCGAATCAAAGCGCCGGGAGACTGTCCAAAATGTGGAGGGCACCGGCTCCGGGGAATGGGAATCGGAACGGAGCGTTTGGAAGAGGAGATCAAAACCTTATTTCCGGGGGCAGAGGTAGGAAGGATGGATCGAGATACAACTTCACGGAAGCGTTCCCATCAACAGATCCTGAAGGGGCTGGAGTCCGGGAAGACAGACATCTTAGTGGGAACGCAGATGATTGTCAAAGGCCATGACTTTCCCAATGTGACCTTTGTGGGAGTGATCTCTGCGGATACCTCGCTCCACTTCCCTGACTTCCGGTCGAGCGAGAGGACCTTCCAGCTCCTCACACAGGTGGCAGGAAGGGCTGGCAGGGGAGAGGCGCTCGGAGAGGTGGTGATCCAGACCTTTAATCCGGATCATAACGGTGTCCTGATGGCAAAGGATCATGACTTTGATCGATTCTATCGAGAGGAGATCGGGTTCAGACGAGCCCTGGAATATCCTCCCTTCTCAAGGTTAATCAATTTCAGGCTGACCGGAAATAGCGAGAAGAGGACGAAGATGGCTGCAGAGGAGATGGAGAGGATCGGACAGTCGCTGTTGAAAAGAGGTTTTGGGAAGGGGATCGAATTATTGGGCCCCGGCGCTGCCCCATTTGTTAGATTGAAGGGAAAATTCCGTTTCCAGATGCTCGCCAAGGGGAAAAGCCCTCGATTGCTTCATCAATTCGCTAAAGAATTGGCCCAACAAATGGAGATGCAAACAACGGAGAAACGGGTCAATTTGGATATTGATGTCGATCCGGTGTTCATACTATAATGGACTCCAAAAAGATCATTGCATAACGAAAAATTAATCCCGCGAAGCGCGGGACTAATTTTTCAATGTTAATTTTGCAATGATGTTTTGATTGTTCCAATATTCCTGCTTAAAAGGAGTGAGCACGATGATCGATCGGACGCACGGTTATTTTAGCAGAGAGAAGGAGACGATGTCGAAGGAGAAGAGGGAAGCCTATCAGAGAGAGAAACTCTCCGATATCCTTCAGCATGGGTATCTTCATTCAAAAGCAATCCGTTCGGGGTTTGAGAAGGTGGGGTTGAAACCTGGAGATATCAAGGGCCTAAAGGATTTGGAGAGACTCCCTATCACAAAGAAGGCGGACCTCGTCAGCGCCCAGAAAGAGGTCCTTCCCTTTGGAGGGTTCGAGGTCATCTCCGAGGCAGGGGTGCGAAGAATCTATGTCTCGCCTGGACCGGTCTATGAACCCGGGGAATGGGATTATGCTGATATTCGCTGGGCTCAAGCCCTCTACGCCTGCGGGATCAGAGAGGGCGATATTGTTCTCAATACCTTCAACTACCATCTCACACCCCTTGCTCTCATGCTGGACGAATCCCTCGGGATGTTCAAAGCCACGGTCATCCCTGTGGGCCCCGGAAATATTTCGATGCAGATCAACCTGATGAGACAGCTCCGGGTCACCGGGTATATCGGAACCCCGAGCTTTCTCATGGCAATCATCGAGGCAGCCGAGGGCATGCATCTAGATCTCAAGAAGGATCTTCATTTGGAGGCCACCTTTGTCGGCGCAGAGATGTTTCCCGAATCGCTCCGTCACAAATTGGAGTCGAAACTTGATCTCCTGGTCCGGCAGGGTTATGGCACGGTCGATGTGGGCTGTCTTGGATATGAATGTCCGGAGATGAGGGGGATGCACATCCCCGAGGACGTGATTGTGGAGATTGTGGATACGGAGACGGGAAAGCAGATGGAGGTGGGGGCAACCGGAGAAATTGTCGCCACCAATTTCAGTAAAGTCTTTCCGATGCTTCGCTTTGCCACCGGAGACCTCTCCTACCTGATTGAAGATCCCTGTCCCTGTGGCAGGACTTCGGTGCGTCTCGGAAAGATCATGGGCCGGACGGATCAGGTGACTAAGGTCTGGGGGATCTTCATTCATCCCTGGCAAGTGGATGAGATGATGTCAAAATTTCCAGCCATTGCTAATTATCAAGTGGTGGTGACGAGAAAGGATTACCGGGATGAAATGGCGATCTATATCGAATTAAAAGAGGAGATCGCCGATAAGATCGGCCTGAAGAGGAAGCTGGAGAAGGAGGTCCAGGAAACTCTCAAAGTGGTCTCCGAAGTGATCTTTACTGTGAGAGGTGGAATTCCGGACCGGGCCAAAAAGATCGATGACCGGAGGATCTGGGAGTAGTGGGGATGGGGAACGAGGCGAAGATCAAAGTAGGAGGCATCATGGCGGCGAGCGGTCTGGCGACGGTGAGCATCCTTTCTTTACCCGATCGGCCCGATGTGCCGGGGATGATCCTCCATGCGATGGGAGGACGGAATATCAATATTGAGTTTGTCGTTCACAATGTCGACATTGAGGGCAATGGGAATATGACCTTCTGTATCGATCAGAAGAATCTGGAGACCGCCTTCGCAGTTCTCGAAGGGGTAAAGCCCCTGATCGAGGCGAGAGGGATTTCCTACCACCCCAATGTGGCGACGGTCAGCGTCTTCGGACCCCACTTCAGGGAGAGGCCGATGATCTCCGGTCTGATGTTCAATGCCCTGGGGACCGCCGGGATCAATGTGATGGCGATCAGCACCTCAATCTCCAGTTGTTCTTGTGTGATTGAGGCTGATCAGATCGAGGATGCCATGAGGGCTCTGCACCAAACCTTTGAGGCCCCTCATCAGGTCACAAAGTTCGCGCCGTGATAAAAAGGAAAAGTTGAGGTTTAGATTAAGACAATTAAGTCCTAAACCTCGACCTTAACCTAAACCTAATTTTGTATTTAACCCTATAATTGTGGGAGTATCCATGGAAAAAGGGCTTGAGAGGTTAGCTGAACAGATCCTTGCCTTTGATGAGGCCTCCCTGTCCAGACTGAGGGAGAAGTACCGGTTAAGGATTGAACAGTTTGATGGAACAAAGGATTGGGAGAGAGCAGTGATCATCTACTCCATCATCAATGCCGTCAGCCTCAAAAACAATCTTTTCAATGAGAACGTGTTGAGACGGAAGAAGGGGATGGAGAAGACCGTCTCCAAACGGCCAGGCTTGAAAAGGGTGAAGTGAGGGGTAGAAGATGGAGTTCAGAAGATTGGCAAGGCAACTGGGAGCGGTTGCAGGAGGGGTTGCCGCCGTCGAAAACCTGATCGGGCGGAAAGCCATCGATCTCGATATCCTCCCCTCAGCCAGATCAATCGTCGTCATTGCCTGCGGCCGGGTAGTCTTCGAGTTCGGCCTTCGAGGCATGACAAAATTTATAAGAGGGATGCTCAATGCCTCTTCGGGGGAACGGGCCGAGATGTTAAAGAGCGACCCTTTCCGTGAGCTCTGGCAGACTCTTGTCTCCGGAAATTACTACTACTGTTTTGAATGTCAGGCGATCTGCCCCGTTGGAAAGGGTAATAGATCGCAGGGGTAAGAATGCCTCTCCTCTCTTTCAGTTCATCTTTTTCAGGAAGAGAAGACTGGGTAGCCTCCTCTTTTCGATCTATCCTCGCTATTAGTACCCCTTGCCTCCCTTATCATCACCATATCTTGTGAAGGAATTTAATTGGAACTTGACAAAAGGAAGGTTTTCATGTTAGCCTTGTGAAAGATTGTCACAAGGAGACTGGTATATGGAACTAAATGAACCGCAGATACGGACGGGGTATCCCCCCCATCCCCCAAAATTAAAAAGGAGTGCATCTCTCTTACTGAGAATCATCCTTGTCGTCGTCATCTCCACCCTCACAATTCATCTCCCCGACTTCACAGACAAGACCCCGAACAGAGGGCAGACTATCCAGGAGATTGCGGGGATATTGGAGAGGTATTCAAAAGACCTGGATAATGTGACCAGGATCGAACTGGCAGAAGCCATCTATGAGGAGTCGGTCCGTTACAACCAGGACCCCAAGTTCATTCTGGCTCTCATTGCCATTGAGAGTTCCTTTCAGAATCAGTCTGTTTCCGAGAAGGGCGCCAAGGGGTTGATGCAACTCATGCCCTATGTGGCCGAATCCCTTGCCCAGGAGTTGGGCATTGAGTGGCATGGGGACCCCACCCTCTTCAATCCTTTTCTCAACGTAAGAATGGGAATTCACTACCTTTCTCAGCTCATCCTCGATTTTAATGATCTCAGAATAGCCATGGCGGCATACAATTATGGACCTACTTATGTTAAAAGCTTAATTCAGAGAAGACAACGAATTCCAGTTCACTACCACCGCAGGGTTCTCACCGCCTACCATACCCTTTAATTACACCCATCCATGGCATTCCCCGGGCTTTTGTGATAAGGTAGGATTAGATTGAGAATTAAAACCTTCGGTTGCAAAGGTTTGGGAGAAGATGCCTGTTTAGGCTAAGCTTAAGGGGTTAAGTTTTGGTTCTTCTACGCCTGGCCTTCTAAAACCTTACCGAAACCGGCTTCCTTACCCTCACCTCAAAACTGTTTGTTACCCACGAGTGATTTCAAGAATGGTTTTTGTCCCTTCTTATATCAGCCTTTACAAAAGAGGGGAGATCCAAAGGAGAATCGACCTCCTTATGGATATTCTGAAGGAGTGCTGTCTCTGTCCGAGGGAGTGCCGGGTCAACCGGCTAAACGGCGAAGTGGGCTATTGCAAAGCTCCCCCGGAGCTGATGCTCTCGAGTGCATTTCCCCATTTTGGCGAAGAACCACCCCTGGTCGGATATCACGGTTCAGGGACGATCTTCCTCACCCACTGCAGTCTCAGGTGCATCTTCTGCCAGAATTATGATATCAGCCACGAGGGAAGCGGTGAGCGTGTCACCCCCTCAGATATGGCCCGGGCCATGAAAAGGCTTCAGGAGGTGAGCTGCCATAACATCAACTTCGTCACCCCCACCCATTATACCCCTCAGATCATCGCCTCCCTTCCCGAGGCGATTGAGATGGGACTCCAGCTCCCCATTGTCTACAACTGCTCCGGTTATGAATCGATGGAGGTGATTCAGCTCCTTGACGGAATTGTGGACATCTATATGCCTGATGCAAAGTATATGGATGAGAAACATGCCCGGAGGTATTCCACTGCTCCGGACTACCCGGAGGTCCTCAAAAAGATTCTTAAGGAGATGCATCGCCAGGTAGGGGACCTGCGAATAAATTCCTCTGGAATTGCAGAAAGGGGGCTTCTCATCCGGCATCTGGTGATGCCCAATGGGGTCGCTTCCTCTGAAGCGGTACTGAAGTTCATCGCCGAGGAAGTCTCTGTTGACTCCTATGTAAATATCATGGCTCAGTACCGGCCTGAATACCGGGCTTTCGATTTTCCCGATATCAGCCGGGGGGTTGCCCAGAAGGAGTATGCGGAGGCAATCCAGATTGCCAAACGGTTCCATCTTTATCGGGGTTTTTAATTAACTTAAATGAATAATGCGATGAAACCGAATTTTACGAACGGTTTGGATATCCACCATTAGAAATGAGACTATCTTTCAGGCCATTAGAAAAGATTCTCCAAGAGAATCAATCCCTTAAAAAGAGAGTCCAATTCCTCACCAGAGAGATCGAATCCATCAGACGGACCTCGATAGAAGACTCGTCTCCCGTAGAGGGGCTGCTCAGAATGAGAGGGATTCGGGTCTTTAGAAAAAATCCCTTTGATCGGCTCTTCTTCCCATCCAATCTTTCCGAATCCTATCAAACCCGATTCTATGAGATGATGAAGAGATACTCTTTCCGCCTCGTGCTCCGGGATATGATCAAAAACCAGGATGGGTTTAAGGTCTGGGATTTGACCCGCTACTGCTCTTCAAAAGTAGCCCGGGGATATTGTGAGATTCTTTGTGACATGGGGGTGATCATCAAGAGCGGAAAGGCGAGTTACCAGACCGGCGTCAGGCCCCTTTACAGTTTCGGTCCGACCCTGGAGTGGTTTATTGCCGAGATGTTTAAAAGGGAGTTTGCCTCGCCTGCCCTTTATGGAGTGAGCGTGAAGAAGACCCTGTCCGGCGGAGATTATGATGTGATCGCTTCCTGGAATCAGAGACTGGTCTATGCGGAGGTGAAGTCCTCCCCTCCCAGGGGGGTTGAACAGGCTGAGATCTCCACCTTCTTTTCAAGGCTGGAAGACCTCTTGCCCGATGTGGCCATCCTCTTCAATGATACTCAATTGAGGATGAAAGATAAACTGGTCGTCATGTTTGAGGAAGAGTTGGAACGAAGATATGGAGGGGAATCAAAGAGGCTCTATCCCGTGGAGAGGCTGATTGAAGAGCTCTTCCATATCGAGCATCGTATCTTCATCATTAACAGCAAGAAGGAGGTGGCAGAGAATTTTGGAATCTGCCTCAGGAATTATCTCCGATATGGAGTCAGGCGAT
Organism: Deltaproteobacteria bacterium; assembly: GCA_016874935.1. Taxonomy (GTDB): domain Bacteria; phylum Desulfobacterota; class BSN033; order BSN033; family UBA1163; genus RBG-16-49-23. The sequence continues at coordinate 8,272 of VGSS01000061.1, forward strand.
CATGAAGAATAAAGAACTGGCAGACCTTTTTGAAAAAATGGCGGACATCCTTGAATTCAAGGATGAGAATCCTTTTAAGATCAGCGCCTATCGAAGGGCCTCGAGGATTTTGGGGGATCTCACGCAGGATATCGAAGAAATTGCCGGGAGAGGTGAGCTGAAGAAGATTCCAGGGATTGGCGAGGGGATATCCCAGAAGATTGAGGAGTATCTGAAGACAGGAAAGGTCTCCAAATTGGAGGAGGTGAGAAAAGGGGTTTCCGATGAACTGATTGCCATGATGGATATACCGGGAATGGGACCTAAGACTTTAGCTTTGATTCACAAAGAGAGGGGGATTGGTAATCTTTCTCAATTGGAAAAGGCTGTGGAGGATGGTTCCCTCATCGGTCTTCCGGGAATGGGCGAGAAGAAGGTCGAAAACATGAAGCGGGGAATCCAGCTTCTCAAACAGAGTAAAGGGAGGATGAATCTGGGCATGGCCTTTCCTGTGGCAAAACGGATTGTTGAGACCCTGAGGAAGAGAACAGGTTCAGAGAAGATCGAATGGGCAGGTTCCCTTCGGAGGATGAAAGAAAACGTCGGAGACATCGATATCCTGGCAACGGGCCCGCAAAAGGAAAAGATTATCGATGCCTTTACACATCTGTCTGAAGTCAAAGAGGTCTTAGCCTCCGGAGAAACAAAAGCCTCTGTCACCGTTGAAGGAGGGCTTCAGGTCGATCTCCGTGTAGTGGAAGAGGGTTCCTATGGTGCAGCTCTGCAATATTTTACCGGATCAAAGGGTCATAACATCCATCTCAGAGGGATTGCCAGGGCAAGAGGGATCAAGATCAATGAGTACGGTGTTTTCAAAGGTGAGAAGAAGATCGGTGGCAAAGAAGAGAAGGATGTTTATAAGGCTCTTGGAATGGTTTGGATCGAGCCCGAACTTCGGGAAGATCGTGGAGAGATCGAAGCCGCACAGGAAAAAAGCCTCCCAAAACTGATTGAGGAGTCTGAAATTAAGGGAGACTTTCATGTCCACTCCAACTGGAGCGATGGATCTTCTTCGATCGAAGACGTGGCCAGGGCTGCTCAGAGGAGGGACTATCAGTATGTGGCGATCTGTGACCATACGAAGTCCCTGAAGATCACCCATGGTCTGGACGAAACAAGACTGATGAAGCAGATGGAGGAGATCGACCGTCTCAATGAGAAGATGAAAGGGTTTCAAGTTTTGAAAGGAACAGAAGTCGATATCCTCAGCGATGGGAAGTTAGATCTCTCCGACAAAGTTCTGGAGAAGCTTGATATTGTCATTGCAGCGATCCACAGCGGATTCAAACAGAATCGAGAGAAAATGACAAAAAGGATCATCCGGGCATTGGAGAATCCGTTAGTCCATATCATCGCCCATCCCTCCGGCAGGTTATTGGGTGGGAGGGATCCTTACGAGGTCGATATGGATGAAGTGATGGAGGCAGCAAAGAAAAATGGAAGAGCCCTGGAAATCAATGCCTACTTTGAGCGCCTCGATCTGGATGACATCCACTGCCGGAAGGCAAAAGAGATGGGCATCAGGGTGGCCATAGGAACCGATTCCCACCATTTGGACCAGATGTGGATGATGAGCCTGGGGGTGACTGTGGCCAGAAGAGGCTGGCTCGAAACGCAGGATGTTCTCAACACATTACCACTAAAAGAACTTTTGAGGTGGTGCCGTCGTCAGTGAATCAAAGAAGGGATAATTGAAGGATTCCATCATGAAAAGAGAAAAGAACGTACATCCCCTCCTTTCTCTTAGAACCAGCCAAGAGCCTTTTTGATTTCCTCAGCGAACTGAGGAAAGGGCGAAGGAGTGAAGGAGAGAAGAAAGACGAGGAACATGATGCCGCCGATCGCTTTTCTCTTTCCATCGATGGGTGTCTGATCATCGAGCGGCATGGGGTGACGGAAGCCGAAAAGGATCATCAGGATGAGCATGAGGATCCATCCAGGATTGTAAAAGATGGTAATAAAACCCATAACCGCGATAGCAATAAGGAAGATGGCACGGCTCCTTCTTCCGAAAAGGGCATAGGCGATATGTCCTCCATCCAGCTGTCCCACCGGAAAGAGGTTGAGGGCAGTGACGAAGAGGCCGACCCATCCGGCATATCCGATGGGATGAAGCATCACATCGACATTTGGTGGAACCTCTCCCATGACCAGTCGCTGGATAATGGAGAAGAGAAAAGGGTCTGCCAGGCGGATCGTCCCTTCTTTAATTTGGGAGGTCGGAATCAATGTTGAAAACTTCAAGCCAATGGCAATGGCAGGAATGCTCAAAATAAGGCTAATCAGAGGACCTGCGACCCCTGTATCGAAGATGGCTTTTCGGGATACAAGGGGACCTTCCATCCGGATAACTGCGCCCAATGTCCCGAAAGGCGAAAGGGGGAAGGGCAGAAAGAAGGGCAACGTGGCTCTCATCCCATGCCTTCGGGACATGAAATAGTGGCCCAATTCATGTCCCAGAAGGATGAGCATAATGGCGATGGAGTAACCCGGTCCTCCTGTCATCCAGGTGGAAATCACCGTCAGGATGAAGAGAGCAATATGGATGAGATGGCGGCGCATGAAAAAGGGTTATTTCTTCTTCTTGTGACGATCCCGGTCGAGCCTCTTTTTGTGCTTATGTTTAGCCATCTTCTTTCGTCTCTTCTTAACGACGCTTCCCATAAAGTCCTCTCTTCCGATGATTTAGATCAGGAACTAATCAACAATCACATTCGTCTGGGTTCTCAATACGCCTGAAAGCCCCTGGATCTTGGTAACGATGAAGTCGCCAAGAATATTGATATCCGGAGCCTCGACCAGAGCGATCACATCGTAGGGACCGGTCGTCGCATTGGCACGCTTCACCCCCTGGATCTTGCCAGCCTCTCGGGCCACATCCCTGGCAGTCCCTGCTGTGCATTCGATGAAGACATAAGCAGAGATTGGCATACGATCACCTCCTTTGAGGATTAAATTACCCTAATCTCCATCGAATTTCAAGTCGAAAATAGGAAAGGTCGAAAATAGGAAGGGAATGTCACTTGATGACCATCCCGGGAATCCAGAGAGAAAGTTCCGGGATATAGGTCACAAGGAAGAGAACAGCAATGGCAGCGATGAGAAACGGAAGAATGGCCTTAATGATCTGTTCCAAGGAAATCTTTGCGATGCTGCAGGCAATAAAGAGACAGACTCCAAGGGGAGGAGTGATAAGACCGATGACCAGATTCAGAACCATCACCAGTCCAAAATGGATGGGGTCGATCCCTACTTTGACTGCCAGAGGCAAGAGGATGGGAGTCAAAATTATCAACGAAGCGGTCGTCTCCATGAATGTCCCAATAAAGAGAAGGAAGATATTGATCAAGAGAAGAATTATCCATTTATTCGTGGAGACCGAGAGAAAGATTTCCGCCACCGCCTGGGGAATCCTTTCATTTGCCAGAATCCAGCCGAAGATGGCTGAGTTGGCAATGACAAGCATGATGATCCCGGTAGTCACCATGCTATCGATCATTATCTTTGGAAGTTGCTTCCATTTCATTTCCCGGTAGATTAAAAAATTGACTAACAGGGCATAAACTACTGCAATGACCGCGGCTTCCGTTGGAGTAAAGATGCCTCCTAAAATCCCTCCCATGATGATCACCGGCATGAGAAGAGCAAGAAGCGCATCCTTTAGCCCCAAGAAGAACGCTTTAAGGGATTGCATCTTTTCCTTCGGGAAATTCCTTTTCACAGAGATGCCATAGGCCACGGCCAGAAGTGAAGATCCCATCAATATTCCAGGAATGACTCCGGCAAGAAAGAGAGCGCCGATGGAAAGTTCACCTACCGTTCCAAGAATCACCAATGGAATGCTAGGCGGGATAATGGGACCGACCGTAGAAGAGGCCGCTGTCACAGCCGCACTGAAATCCCTGTCATACTTCCTCTTCACCATGGCAGGAATCAGGGTCGTCCCAAGGGCTGAGGTGTCGGCTACCGCCGCCCCTGTAATCCCGGCGAAAAACATACTGGCGATGACATTGACCATGGCCAGACCTCCTCTTACATAACCCACCAAGATGTTGCAGAAGTCGATCAGCCTTTTAGTCAATCCTCCCTGGTTCATCAGATTTCCGGCAAGAATAAAGAAAGGGACGGCGAGAAGAGGAAAGGAATCGGCCCCGGAAAACATCTGTTTGGGTATGATGAGAAGTGGAATGCCCCCTGAATAGAGAAGACCGACAAAGGAAGTCAAACCCAATACAAAGGCAATGGGAACGCCTAAAACAAGAAAGGATATGAAACTGACACCAAGAACCCAGAGCAATTTAAACCCCTGCCTCCAGCCTCTTTTCCTCTTCTGTTTTCTCCATCCCGAGTAATCCGCTTTTTCGTTTCCATCCTGAGATCAAATCCTCCACAAGGTGAATCCCCATGATGAGCGATCCCACAGGGATGGCTAAATAAGGGAAGCCCATAGGAATTCTCATGGCCGGAGAGGACTGTCTCATATTAAAAGAGACCATTTGAAACCCTTTGATGATGACAACGAGGAGAAAGAAGGTGATGATCGCCAGGGTGATCAGATAGATCAGGTGACTCTTCTTCTTTTTAAGTCTGACGACGAAGGCTTCGACTCCGATATGGAGCCCCCTTTTTAAGGCAACGGATGCGCCTAAGAAGGAGGCCCATACCAGCGCATATCGAGAGAATTCTTCAGACCAGGGAAGAGAGTGAACGATGACAAAGCGGAAAAAGACCTGGGCAAACGTGACCACGGTCATTGCCACAAGAAGGGCGAAACAGGTCCACTCAGCAGTCCTGTTGGAGTAATCGCTGATTTTTGAAAGCATGGGTGGTTACTTCGTACCGACGATCTTATCGATCAGGTCTTTACCGAACCTCGATTCATATTTTCTGTAAGTGGGCTCTGTTGCCTTCTGAAAAAATGTTTTATCCGGAGAGGTCACCTGCATTCCGAAACTTTTGAGCTCCTCCAGCATCTTGGCTTCATTTTCACGGATAAATTTTCTTTCAAACCTGGCCGCTTCTTTCCCTGCCTCCATGAGAGCTTTCTGAAGATCCGGGGAAAGGCTACTAAACTTCTTTTCGTTCATCAAAAGCAAAGCCGGTGAATAGACATGGCCGGTGAGGGCAAGGTTTTTGTTGACTTCGTAAATCTTATGGGTACGGATGATGTTGATCGGGTTTTCCTGACCGTCAATCACTCCCTGCTGAAGCGAAGTATAGACCTCTCCCCAGGTCATGGGGGTTGGATCCGCCCCTAAGGTTCGGAAAGCATCCATGTGCACTTCGTTCTCCATCGTTCTCAATTTCAATCCCTTCACATCCTCGGGCTTGTTCACAGGTCGTTTGTTGTTTGTCAGGTTTCTGAACCCATTTTCCCAGAAGGCAATCCCCTTGATCCCGGCTTTGGAAAGATCTTTCAGCAGTCCCTCACCAATGGGCCCGTCCAGAACCTTATCCACATGGCTGTTGTCCCTGAAGAGGAAGGGAAGGTCAACCACCAGCATTTGAGGAACAAATCCGCCCACGGGCCCTGTTGAAGTTGCAACCAGGTCAATCGTGCCGATCTGGAGTCCCTCGATACATTCCCGTTCTCCCTTTCCCAACTGTCCACCGGGATAGACCTCGATCTTGATCTGCCCCTTGGTCTTCAGATCAACCAATCTGGCAAATTCCATCGCCCCGATATGATAGGGTGCGGAGGTGGAGACGACATGAGCCAGTTTTAATGTGATGGGAGCGGCCAGGCTGATACCGACCGAACACAAAATGAGAATTGCTGAAACCATGATCGAAATAAATAAATCTTTGAACCTTTCTATATCCTTTACCTCCTTTTACAGATTTATTCGAATTTCATCACCCATAAATTACTGATTACTGATCACTAATCATTATTTCACCTTTTCCAACTCTTTTTCGTCGATGTGGAAACTGTGCTGGTCTGTCGGAAATTTTTCTGCTAACACTTCCTCCCTGTATGTTTCCAAGGCAGTGAGAATCATTTCGCTCAGGTTGATATACCGTTTGGCAAACCTGGGCGTGAAGCGATCGAAGAGGCCGAGCAGGTCGTGAACGACTAAAACTTGTCCGTCACAATGAACCCCGGCGCCGATTCCAATGGTAGGAACGGTCAGGCGCTCGGTTATCCTCTTCGCAATCGGAGCGGGAACTGCTTCGAGAAGGACAGCGAAAGCCCCGGCATTTTCCAAGAAAAGGGCATCATCGATAATCCTTTGCGCCGCCTGGGCATCCTTTCCCTGGACCTTGAATCCTCCGAGCATGGAGATCGTCTGGGGCGTCAAACCGATATGGCCCATCACCGGAATGCCAGCCTTTACAAGGGCTTTGACAATATCCTTGACGCTGGCGCCCCCTTCGAGCTTGACAGCATCCGCCCCCGCTTCTTTCATAAACCGACCGGCGTTGAGAATGGCATCCCGCTCCGAGGTATTATAAGACATGAAAGGCATATCGCCGAGGATGAGTGCATATTTTGCTCCCCGTGTCACGGCCTTCGTATGGTGGATCATCTCGTCCATGGTGACAGGAATGGTATTCTCATAGCCCAGGACTGTCATTCCCAGGGAATCTCCGACCAGAATGATTTCAATTCCTGCCCGGTCTTCGAGCAAGGCCATGGGATAGTCATAGGCAGTTAGCATCGTGATCTTCTTCCCCTCTTTCTTCATGGTCTGAATATCAACAGGTGTAATTTTTTTTCGGTCCATCTTTACCTCCATCATTCAATGTCAAATGCCAAAGCTCAAATGAGATGTCCCGCCATCGGCGGGATTCGGCATGACCATACTGTCATTCTGAACTCGTTTCAGAATCCAGTTTTGAATTTTGACATTCATTTGGCATTTGAACTTTGATATTTGAATTTAAAAAGTCTTTTCAATTACCTTAATCAGGTCTGTGATCATCCGGTTATAGGGCACAGAGATCCCAAGACGTTCTGCCTCTCTCACCACCGCTCCATTAATGGCATCGATTTCAGTCCTCCGTTTACGATCCAGGTCCTGCCCCATGGAACAGCGGTTTTCCCTGGTCGCCTCAATGACAACCTTCACTCGATCCATAGGATTTCCCTGAACCTGGATTCCTTTTCTTTTAGCCACTTCAATGGCTTCAGAAACAAGGGATTCCAATAATCTCAGTGTTTCGGGGTAATCGAGAAGCTGTCCATTCTTTAATCCGAGAAGGGCAGCTAAAGCATTAATGCCGACATTGACAAAGAGTTTCTCCCAGACAAGGTCGTGGATACGGGAAGAGACCTCGGTTTCGATCCCGGCGTTGTTTAACATCCTGGCGATTTGATCAGTTCGATCCGTGATCTTCCCGTCCAGTTCCCCCACATAGGTCTTACCCCATCCCGCATGGCGAATTTGACCAGGTCCCAGCAAGGTCGCTCCCTGTCCCGTAACTCCCAGAATCACCTTTTTTCGGTCCACCTGTTTACAGATCATCTCCTCATTTCCAAGACCGTTCTGGAGGGTGAGGAAGAGGGTATCCTCTTTTTGGAGCACTAAAGAGTCGTTGATGGCCTTTTCCGTGTGATAGGTTTTTACGAAATAGAGGATGAGGTCCGCTTTTCCTACGGAAGTAACACCTGAAGTGGCGTTGATTGAAACGGTCTCGGCTTTTCCCTTCTCTTCGATGGCAAGACCATTTGAGCGAATGGCATCGACATGTTCTTCCCAGACATCAACAAGCCAGACTTCCTTTCCGGAAAGGGAGAGGAGCCCCCCGAAGAGGCTTCCCATGGCTCCGGCGCCGATGATTACTGTCTTCATTCGTGGTTTTCAGAAAAATCAAAAAATTGAATATACCTGCAACTAACACAAGCCCTAACAAAAATCAAGACACCTTCTGCCTCGTGGAAAGAATTTGTCCGGAGGCATAGGATGTTCCATTATATCAAAATATTTTTAATATAAATAAAATTTTCTTGACAGGGGTTTTAAAAGGGTCTATAAAATATTTGTGGTTTTGGATGATATTAAACATGAGGTAAAGAACCTCCACATCGGAAAGAAGATCCGGGAGCTTCGGAAAAAGGCAGGCTTTGTGCTCCAAGATCTTTCCAATCGAACCGGCCTTTCCAAACCTCTCCTCTCCCAGATTGAGAAGGAGATGGTCTCCCCTCCCATTGCCACCCTGCTCAAGATTTCAAAAGCCCTCAACACGAATATCAGTTTCTTTTTTCAGAATGACGGATCAGAGGAAAAGGTCGTCGTCGTAAGAAAGGATGAAAGCAAAGTGATCGACTCCCGGTATTTTGGGAGGGAGGAGAGTGGTTACTATTACGAGGCCCTCGCTTTTAAAAAACCGAAAAAGTATATGGAACCCTTCTTGGTGGAGTTTAAACGAAAAAGGGTGGATCAATTGTCCTATTTCAGCCACGATGGAGAAGAGTTCATTTACCTTTTGGAAGGAACTCTGGAGTTCAGAACGGAGGATCAGCATTATATTCTTCAGCCGGGAGATTCCCTCTATTTTGAATCTTCCATCCCCCATGCCTATCGGGCATTGGAGAGAAGAAACGCCAAGGCGTTGTCCGTTATCTATCCTGGGAGATAGAAGTCCTCTCTCCCGTTATATAGGGACAATTCATGAATTGCCCCTATGGGGGGAAGGGATTGATCAGGAGCGAGTGATGATCGAAATACGATTTCATGGGAGGGGGGGGCAGGGAGCGGTGGTGGCGTCTAAAGTTCTTGCGGTTGCCTTTTTCCACGAAGGGCTCTATGTCCAGTCTTTTCCTGCCTTCGGAGTTGAAAGGCGCGGGGCTCCTGTGATGGCCTTTCTGAGGGTTGATCGCGAGCCCATTCAGTTGAGGGTGAACATTTATCAACCCGATCACATCATCGTTTTAGATCCCACCCTGATAGGAGCTGTGGATGTTACTTCCGGCCTGAAACCAAACGGATGGATTCTGATCAATTCAAGTCACTCTCCCGAAACATTTAATGATCTGAAGAATTTTAGAATCGCCACAATCGATGCGACCTCCATTGCCATCCGAAATGGTCTGGGTTCCCGAACAAACCCGATCGTCAATACAGCCATCCTGGGATCCTTCTCGAAGGTGAGCGGGCTGGTGGGAATTGATTCCATTGCCCTGTCGATCCGTGAAGAGGTTCCCGGAAAGAAGAATGAGAATGCCAAGGCGGCAAGAGAAGCCTATGCAGAAGCGAAGGTTTAAAGGCAAGGGTTAGGATGCCCGTTTCGTTAAAAGGTTAGGTCATAAGTGTCTAAAATCTTTTAGACGTACCCCCTTGACCTAATACCAAACGGGCTTCATAGCCTTACTCCAGACCATACACTTCGCCAATACCAGGATTGGTGAGATGACCAAACAAATTACCTTTAATAAGGTTTCTGAGATGCCGATGATTGCTGTCTCCTCCGGAGATATGGAGTGGAACAAAACCGGAGCTTGGAGAACGCAGCGTCCTTTTTATGAAGACAAAACCCCTCCCTGCAGTGCGGCCTGTCCGGCAGGAAATGATATCGTTGGTTTCATCCAGAAAATGACTCAGGAAGATTTTGAAGGGGCCTGGAATATCATCAAGGGAGAGAATCCTTTTCCAGGAGTCTGTGGCAGAGTCTGTTTCCATCCATGCGAGTCAAAATGCAATCGCGGATCGTTTGATGAGCCCATCGCCATCCATAGCCTGGAGA
>VGSS01000062.1 GCA_016874935.1 Deltaproteobacteria bacterium
GGTCTTTTTGGCAAAGAACGCTGAAGAGGTTTTTCGTCAGATCGATAGCCATATTCCTGATGTAATCCTTCTCGATATCATCCTGCCGGATATGGATGGTCTGAAGGTTCTGGAAAGGCTGAAACAGACCCTACCCGATCAGATCGTCATCATGATCACTGCCACCAAGACCGTAAAAACAGCCGTGGAAGCGATGAAACTCGGAGCCTATGACTACGTCACCAAGCCCTTCGATGTGGACGAGCTTCGTTTGATCATCAACCGCGCCCTTTCAACAAGGGCGCTGAAGGAGGAGAACCAACGGTTGTGGATGGAGGTCGATCGGAGTTTCGGCTTTGATAATATCGTGGGAAAGAGCAAGGGTATGAAAGATATTTTTATAGTGGTGAAGCGGGTGGCTGATACCAGAGCCACGGTTCTGATCATGGGGGAGAGCGGAACGGGGAAAGAACTCATCTCCCGGGCGATCCACTACCATAGTCCCCGAAAAAATCATCCCTTCGTCACCATCAACTGCGCTGCTATTCCGGAGACCCTGATCGAGAGCGAATTATTTGGCCATGAAAAGGGAGCCTTTACCAATGCAATCGAGAAAAAACTGGGCCGCTTTGAGGTCGCCCATCAGGGGACTCTTTTTCTCGACGAGATCGGCGAATTGAGCCTGATGACCCAGGCGAAGATTCTCCGGTTTCTCGAAGAGAAGGAATTCAACCGGGTGGGAGGTTCAAAGACGATCAAGGTCGATGTGAGACTCATTACGGCGACGAATAAGGATTTGTCCCAGCTCATCAAGAAAGGGCAGTTTCGGGAGGATCTCTATTACCGGATTAATGTGGTTCCCATTATCCTTCCCCCCTTACGAGAGCGAAGAGAGGATATTCCATTATTGGTCAACCATTTTACAAAGAAATTCAGCGAGGAGAACCAAAAAAAATTAAAGGGAGTCAGCAAAGAGGCGTTAGAATTGATGATGAGCTATGAATGGCCCGGAAATGTCCGGGAACTGGAAAACCTGATCGAAAGGGTGATTGCCCTCACTAACAATGAATATATTGAGCCGGATGAATTGCCCCTTCCCATCATCAATCAATCCAAAACGAATGGTTTGAGAGAGTCGGTCTTGAGCGGCCAGATCTCCTTCTCAAAAGCAGAGGAAGAATTTGAGAAGGAAATCATTCTGGATGCCCTGAGAAGAGCCAATTTTATTCAATCGCACGCCGCAGAGATCCTGGGGATCAGCCGCCGAATTTTGAAATATAAGATGGATAAATTGGGCATCGAGCAGCAGGACCGGATCAAGCCATATTCTTAAACTTTGTCACGCCAGATTTTTAGTTCCTACGCAGAAAGATGCGGTTTTAAGTCCAAGAGGCCTGCCTAAAATGTAAACCTTTGTTCATTTTTGGACATCCTTTTGACCCCGATAACGATAGCCACCTTCCTCTTCCCACGTAACAATAATAGTTTTGAAATATCAGTAAATTAGAAAATGGCAATCATTTAACATTTTAGATTAGAATGGCAACGTTTTTGCTTTAATAGTAAGTCTATCCATTCGTATCGAGAGGAAAAAGAATGGAACCTAAAAACAGTTTGCCCAATGTCCTGATTGTGGATGATGAGATAGGCCCCAGAGAATCCTTAAGGATGATTCTCAAGCCCCATTACAATATCTTCACTGCGGAGAATGGATATTCGGCCATCCAGATGCTTCGACAAACTGAGATGGATGTGGTCACATTGGATATTAGAATGCCCGGGATGTCAGGCATTGACACCCTTAAGGAGATCAGGCTGCTCGATCCCGATGTGATCATCATCATCATCACGGGCCATGGGACTCTGAAGAGTGCGATCGAGGCCATCCGATACGAGGTTTTCGATTATATCCCGAAACCCTTCAATGTCCAGGAAATCATGTGCATTATTGAAAAATCGATCCAGCGGAGAAGATTGAACCTGAAGATCAAGGATATGCTGCGCCAGCGCTCCGATCCCTTCGGGATGCAAGACGCCTTGATAGATTCCGATCTCCTGTCCCCGAAGGAAATGAAAGGTTTCACTGATTTTGGAAACGGAGGGGGAGGTCTTTCGGAGAATCAAAACTGCCTTGAATTTTCAAAAGTTCTTGCCTTCACCCTCGAGGAGAAGGATCCTTATACTTCAGGACATTCCGAGCGCGTTTGTTACTATTCTGATTTCATCTCCAAAAGACTTACACTGAATCCAAAGGATAGGAATGATATCAGGGTCGCCTCTTACCTTCACGATATCGGAAAGATTGGCCTCAGCAATCGTTTTATCAATAAAAAAGGGACCCTGTCTTCCAGCGAATGGGTTATCATCAAACAACATACCAGAAAGTCAATCGATCTCTTAATACCCCTGAACCTCTCTCCCAACATTCTCTCCTATATTTACCACCATCATGAACGGTTCGATGGAACAGGTTATCCGGATGGACTGTCAGAGGACAAAATTCCATTGGGAGCGAGGATTATTGCAATCGCGGATGCTTATGACAGCATGACCTCTGACCGGCCATACCGCAAACCCCTTTCGAACGAAGAGGCAAAAAACGAGCTTTTACAGTATGCTGGAAAACAGTTCGACCCCCAATTGGCCTCAATATTTTTGGATATTTTGGAGGAGATGGAGGATCTCTTTCTGGTCAAGGGCCATGTCAGGGTTCCTTCTGTTTCCCTTTAATGCCCCATGCCGTGAGGACACCCACGAATGATGAAAATGACGAATTTCACGAATGGTAACGAATGGTTCTCCATCTGCGTTATTCGTTGTTATTCGTGTCATTGGAATCTATTTTCTAACGAATCTTAAAGGAGCACTCCATGAACCAGCTCATCCGATGCATTCCCTGTAATGAAATATTCGCGAGAACCCCTTATGACCAGTGGCCGGAATATGAATATGTTTCCGGGAGCGCCCCCGAACCCTACCGGACGGTTAAAAAAGATGAATTTCAAGTTTTTTTAAAACATCATCGGAACCATCCGATGGAGGATCTGGAGATCCTGGAAGACTCCTTTGTCAGCGAAAAACCTTATTCCGAGCCGACGAAGGTCTCCTATTTCAAAGCGACAAATGGAAAAGATAAGTTTGTGATCAAGCGATTCAGGAAGAGGATCGATGAGCCATTGTCCTATCAACTGATCCAGGGAGACTACTCCTTAAAACTTCTCCGGTTTGAAATTCAGCCCGAAGAGATTATCAAACAACTAAAAAGAGAACTGGATAACCCCCCTCTTCCGGAGCATCAACTGGAGGCATTTCTCAAATTGTATCAGCAGGTTCTCAAAACCATCGACATTAAAAATTTGGAGAGGATTCCCGAAGACTCCACTCATCCCCTCGAGATCTATTATAAAATGGATGAAGTCAGTCTCGCTTACCTGCTCAGAAATTGCAGGGTTATCTTTAAAGGACAAGAATATAACGAGATCGAGGCGTTTATCCATCGCCAAAGAGAGGATGGGGTCTTATTATTGAAAGCGATCTACCAAATCCAAATCGTAGAGGCCGCCCAATCGAAGAAAGAGACCCTTCCCATCCTGCACGCCATAGAAGGGAAGAAATATGTAGAGAAAAAGTAACCTCACTCTTTCCACATCTTCCTCCATTTTCCTCCATTGGAATTGACAAGATGAAAGAAGTCTGTTAATTTTTTAGTTCATTGACGTCCTGATTCGATATGGAGTGAAGCATGGACCTTCCTTTTACAAGCCACACCCTTTTTAATGTCTCGATGGGAATCTATTTTCTCAGCTTCCTGGGCTATCTTCTCTTTGCGGCTTCACAAAGCAGGAAACTGGGGACAATTTCCACCTCTCTGCTGGGTATGGGATTGGTCATTCACTCCGTGGGTCTGGTATTTCGCTGGCTGGAAACTCATCGGACAGGGTATGGTTATGTTCCTCTTTCGAATATGTACGAATCTCTGGTCTTCTTCTCCTGGACGATTGTCCTGATCTACCTCATGCTCGAATTCAAATACAAGGAAAAGATTATTGGGGTCTTTGTCACTCCCCTGGCCTTTCTGACGATCGCCATCATCGCCATCATCCCCAGCATCAACCCCAACATTACACCGCTGATGCCGGCCCTCCAGAGCAACTGGTTGACCATTCATGTGACGACCTGTTTTTTCGGGTACGCCGCCTTTGCCGTTTCATTCGGGATCAGCATCCTCTATCTGATTCGAGATCGCAAGGGTGGACAGCGGGAAGAAATGGCCAAGTGGCTGCCCTCCCTTCCCATCCTTGATGAGATTAACTACAAATCGATTGTCATCGGATTCCCGATGTTGAGCCTGGGAATCATCACCGGTGCGGCATGGGCGAATTATGCTTGGGGAAGTTACTGGAGCTGGGACCCGAAAGAAACCTGGTCTCTGATCACCTGGTTTGTTTATGCGGCCTTCTTACACGCCCGTATCACACGGGACTGGAGGGGGAGAAAAGCAGCCATTCTATCCATCGTTGGGTTTGCGGCTGTCTTGTTTACTTATTTCGGTGTCAACTACCTGCTTTCCGGATTGCACAGCTATGCCTAATTCCTTAGTCGCCCTAAACGTTATACGATGAACAATGAACAAAAACCACTGGTTTTATCCAATATTCCATTATTCCAATCTTCCGGCTTAATTCTATAACTTATACAATTCCTCATTGTACATGTGAACCCAGTTCTTTCTCAGTATCTGGATGGCCTCCTCCATCTTATCCACGCCCACGATGAGCACGGTTTTTTCCCCCCTTCCCAGGCAGGTATAGAGGTAATTGACATTGATTGAAACCTCTTTGAGCGGCTTTAAAACCGCATTGAGACCTCCTGGATGGTTGGGGGCTTCCACTGCGAGCACCTCGGTGATCTTAATCGAATAACCGTGTGTCTTTAAGACATTGGCGGCTTTGTCAGGATCACTGGCTACAAACCGGATGGCGCTGATATCAGCGGTATCCGCCACGCTGATGGCAATGATATTAATCCCGTTCTCACCCAAATAGTCGCTCATTTCGGAAAGCTTTCCGGGGACATTCTCAAGGCTTACAGAAATCTGTTTGACAGGCATGAGCCCTCTCTTTCATTTCAGGTATTCGTATCCTAACATTAAAGCCGATCTGTTGGACTTGAAGACGGCAGGATTCTTGCCGCTGAACGTATCTTTCAGAACCCGAATCATTGTTTCCGGAGTCACCAGGCCGGATTTTTTGATGAAGGCGCCTAACATGACCACATTGGCCCCTCTATTTTCAGAAAGCTGTTTGATCAGGTCATTGAGCGGGACCTCATAGATCACCAGATCTCCCCGGATGGGCCTGTCTTCGATCAGGCTTGAGTTCAAAAAGACCGTTCCTCCGGATTGGACCTGATTCTGAAATCGAATTAAAGATGGATTATTCATCAACACCGCATATTCGGGTTCCGAGGCAACCGGAGAGGCAATTTCCTCTGAGGAGACCACAACCGTGCAGTTGGCTGTTCCTCCCCTCACCTCTGCTCCGTAAGAGGGCAGGCAGGTCACATTCTTTCCTTCAATCATTCCGGCTGTGGCAAGGAGGTATCCCATCATAATGACCCCCTGACCGCCGAATCCGGAAAAAATGGTCTTAATGAGCATCTTTCTTATCTCCGCTGTTATCCTTGAGCACTCCAAGTGGGAAATGGCTCGTCATCACTTCATCGATCCATTTCGAGGACTTTACAGGATCCATTTTCCAGTTAGTTGGACAGGCGGACAGGATTTCGACAAGCGTGAATCCATATCCCTGCATCTGAAGACGAAAGGCCTTTGCGATCGCCTTCTTCGTTTTCAAAATATTGGCAGGCGTATTGACGGCGGTCCTCTCGATATAAGAACTGCCTCTGGCAATGGCAAGCATCTCACTCAAATTGATCGGAAAACCTTCTGTTTTTTCCTTTCTCCCGCGTGGAGAAGTGGTAGTGTTCTGTCCTAATATCGTGGTGGGCGCCATCTGGCCGCCGGTCATCCCATAGACCCCATTGTTTACAAAGATGGTGGTGATATTCTCTCCTCTGGCCGCCGCATGAATCGATTCAGCTGTCCCGATGGCAGCCATATCCCCATCTCCCTGGTAAGTGAAGACAATCCTGTCCGGAAGAACCCGCTTGAATCCGGTTGCCACAGCAGCCGCCCTTCCATGGGATGCCTCGCCCATGTCGATGTCAAAATAGTTGTAAGCAAGAACCGCACATCCTGCCGGAGGAACGCCGATGATCTTCTCCTGAAGGTTCATCTCATCGATCACCTCTCCGATGAGCCGGTGGATGATGCTATGGCCGCAGCCGGGGCAGTAATGGAAGGGAGTGGCCTTCAGGGATTTCGGTCTTCCGAATACCTTTTTCATCGTTTTATCTCAAGTTGATCGATCGTGGGCTCATCCAAGCCTCTTCTGATAGTACTGGCTGGAGATGACTCTTGCAATTTCTAAAGGGGTCAGAATCACTCCTCCTGGCCTGCCATAGAAATGGACTTCTCCATTACCCTCAAGGCCAAGTTTCACATCCTCCAGCATCTGGCCCATATTCATCTCGAAGACAAAAAAATGTTTCACCTTTTTTGAAATTTCCTTGATCGCTTTAAAGGGAAAGGGCCAGAGAGTGATGGGCCGGAGAAGTCCAACCTTGACTCCCTCTTCCCTCAACCGTTTGATGGCCCCCTTAGCAATCCTTGCGGCAATGCCGAAAGCGATGACCATCATCTTTGCGTCGTCTGCAAAGTAGGTCTCCCATCGGACCTCTTCCCTGGTGATCTTTTCGTATTTCCTCATCAATTTCCAGTTATGCTCTTCCTCTTTGATCGGGTCCAAAATGAGAGAACGGATAAATCGGCTTGCCCTTCCCTTGGCGCCGGTAAGCGCCCAGTCCTTAGCAGGCAATTTCTTCAAAGGAATTTCCTGTGGCAGTTCAACCGGCTCCATCATCTGGCCGAGCATGCCATCTCCCAGGACGAGGACAGGGGTGCGGTATTTATCGGCAAGATTAAACCCTTCATAAGTGAGGTCTGCCAGCTCCTGACAGGAGTTGGGGCCGAAGACAATGGTGCGGTAATCGCCATGTCCCCCTCCACGGGTGGCCTGAAAATAGTCGGACTGTGATGGAGCAATATTGCCGAGGCCTGGTCCGCCCCTCGACATATTGACAATCACAGCAGGCAATTCCAGAGCGCAAAGAAAGGAGATGCCTTCCTGTTTCAGGCTGATTCCCGGGCCCGAAGAGGAGGTCATCACCCTGCCCCCGGCCATGCTGGCGCCAATGACCATGTGGACCGATGCGATCTCACTTTCGGCCTGAATAAAAACCCCTCCTTCCGCTTCCGGAAGCTTTTCCGACATATATTCGGGGATCTCATTCTGGGGCGTGATGGGATATCCGAAATAATAGCGGCATCCCGCACGAATGGCTGCCTCTCCCACCACATGATTTCCACGCATCAAAACTTTAGGCACGGTGCACCTCGATGGCGATTTCAGGGCACATCATAGCGCAAAGAGCGCATCCTGTGCATTTTCTGTCTTCTTTCTTGTGTTCGCTTTCCGTAAAAATGACGGGAGCATATCCCTTCTGGTTCAACTGATTAAAAGGCTCAATCAGATGATGGGGACAGACAGAGATGCATAATTTGCAGTCTTTGCACAATTCAGAGTCAATTTCGATCATTCCGGCCGGCAAACCTACCTCCTGATCATCGAAAAAAATTGAATTTCCTTGACCTATTTTTCGGAATATTATAAAATTAAAAACTTATAAAATCAAACCCTGCCGGAGATAAAAGATGGATTCATCGTTAATCCGACTCGATCAGGAGCCTAAAAGGTTGATTATGATCGGAGGGAAAGGCGGCGTGGGCAAATCGACCTGCGCCTCATCAATTGCGCTTCACTTCTCCCTTCAGGGGAAGAAGACGCTGATTATCTCAAGCGATCCCACCCCTTCCCTTTCCGACATCTTTGAGACTGAAATCGGCGATCAGGAGACGCCCATTAAGGGCGCTAAAGACCTTTATGGCATTGAGATTAGCTCCGATGTCGTTTTGAAGAAATGGAAGGACCGTTTTGGCCCTGAAATCTACGAAGTGGTTTCCTCCTTTGCCTCAATCGATTACGACTTTGTAGAGTATATCGGCGGAGCCCCGGGCATCGAAGAAGAGTATATGCTCAATTATATTCTCGAACTGGTTGAGAGCGAGCAGTATGATCTTGTGGTCTGGGATACGGCTCCGGCAGGACACACATTGAGGTTATTGCACCTTCCGCAGATCTTTCTGAAACATCTTGAAGCGGCAACGAAATTCTATATGAATTTATATAGTTATTTTGAAAAGTTCAAGGAAAGTGTGAAGTTAAAAAAGGGGAAGAAGACTCTCCTGGAGATTATTAGCGGATGGGAGAATCTGGCCGAGAAAGTAGTCGCTTTCATTCGGGATACCCAGAAAACAGACTTTATCATCGTTACCATTCCCGAGGCGCTGGGCGTAAGGCAGACCGAGAGGATCATTCGAGATTTTGACGAATACCAGCTCAAGGTGAATCATTTGATCATCAATTATGTGATTCAGGAAGCTGATTGTGAGTTTCATAAGATGAGAAAAGAGATGCAGCAAAATTACATCAGGATGCTGAGGGATCAATACGCTCCACGGATTCGACTGATTGAACTTCCTCTTCTCCCACATGAGATCAAGGGGATTGAAAGGATCAACCGAATCTCAGAGATTCTTTTCAAGCCCTGAATTCACTCAAGGAGGTGTCGACATGTTTGTTCTGTCGAATCGAGCTAAAAGTTTAAAACCCTCCCCTACCCTTGCCATCAATGCAAAGGCAAAATCGATGCAGGCTCAGGGGATACATGTCATCAGCTTTGGCGCCGGGGAGCCTGATTTCGACACTCCTCAGAACATCAAGGCGGCAGCCATCAAGGCGATTGAAGAGGGATTTACGAAATATACTCCTGTCGGCGGGACGGACGAGCTAAAGGATGCAATTATCAAAAAGTTTCAAAGGGACAATGGGCTGACCTACAAACGATCCGAAATTATTGCTTCCTGCGGCGGCAAGCATTCCTTCTACAATTTGGCGCAGGCCATTTTCGATGCAGGAGATGAGGTGATCATCCCAGCTCCTTACTGGGTATCCTACCCTCCGATGGTCGCTCTGGCCGGAGCCGTTCCCGTCATCGTTGAAACAAGGGAAGAGAATGGGTTCAAATTATCGATGGAGGATCTTAAAAAGGCGATCACGCCAAAGACGAAAGCCTTAATCATCAACAGCCCTTCCAATCCCACGGGAGGCGCTTATACGAAGGAGGAACTTGAAAAGATTGCGGGGATGGCTCTTTCGCATAACTTCTTTGTGATCTCCGACGAAATCTACGAGAAGATCGTCTATGATCATTTTAAATTTATAAGCATTGTTTCACTCAGCGAAGAGATCAAGAAGAGGACGATTATTGTCCACGGGGTCGCCAAAACCTATGCCATGACAGGATGGAGGATCGGTTATACGGCAGGGCCTGAAGAGATCATCTCTGCGATGAGCAATATCCAGAGTCAGAGCACCTCCAACCCCACTTCGATTGCCCAGAAGGCTTCTGTGGAGGCTCTTGCAGGCTCCCAGAAGGAGGTTTTCAAAATGGTGACTGCATTTGAGGAGAGACGGAACTATATCGTGGATCGTCTCAATAAAATTCCAGGAGTCTCCTGTTTTAAGCCCATTGGCGCCTTCTATGTTTTTCCCAATTTCTCTTCTTATTACGTGAAATCTTACCAGGGAAAGAAGATTTCCAACTCGACCGAACTGGCCGATTACCTCCTTGATGTGGCACGTGTGGCCGTTGTCCCGGGCGTTGAATTTGGAGCCGATCCCTTCGAAAGGCTTTCTTATGCAACTTCAATGGAAGATATTAAGGAAGGCCTGAATCGGATTGAGGAAGCGCTCAGAAAGCTTGTTTAAAATAATCCTCGAGGATCGAGCCGTGGTCGAAGACGATCTCTTCGGGAAGGTTCGATTGATTAAAAATCCCGATTTCAATGGCATCATCTTTTGCCTGAGGCTTGCCTTTAGCTTTTGCTATGTAAACTGTTGAAATGCTATGATGTCTTGGATCCCTTTTCGGATCTGAATAAGTATGAAGTTGTTTCTCAAGTTTTACCTCTAAATCTGTCTCCTCCTTCGCCTCCCTGGTGGCAGCCTCTTCCAAAGATTCTCCATAGTCTACGAATCCTCCCGGGAGAGCCCATCCGTAAGGCGGATTTTTTCTTTTGATAAGGACAATGCCCTTTTTTTCGATCTCGATGATGATGTCAACCGTTGGCAAAGGGTTTGGGTAGGGTTCGATCTCATTCTTACAACTGGGGCATTGAATAGCTCGGCGGGCCATCGATTCACCCCCTCCCTATTTTTAGGAGGTATTTTCTCACCATATCGATGGCGATAATGGACGCTCGTTCACGGACCATCCAGAGTTCTCCGCCCAGGGAATATTCCTGCCTCTCTATTCCATTTTCGGTGGAAAGTCCATAAAACGTTTCCACACGATATTCCCCCCTGCCCTGTTCTTCGGCAATTTTTCCATACATGGCAAACCCAAGGGTTGTCTTAAACTCATCTTTTGCCTTTAAGGCAAGCCGGTCGGCAAGTGTTTGGGGATCTTTTTGAAGGGAACATGTCTCATCTACGGAAATTTTTAAAAAACCGGATTGGGACCTGTCGGTTGGAAGAATCATTCCCTGGAATAATGAATGGCTTCCCGTGCCAGTTAACTTATGCGAGATGATTCCACCCGTAAAGGTTTCAATGACCGATAGCGTGATATTTAACCTTTCCATCTCCTTCATAACATTTCCATGAAGCGTTTCGTCATCCACACCGTAGATCAGAGAGCCGAGGCGATCTCTGATCTCTTTTTCCATTTTCTCGATGAGAGAGGTCGCCTGAACGGGACTGTCTGCTTTAGCCGTGATCCTGATCTTAATGTCTCCGATGGAGGCAAGGGTTCCCACCGATGGATTCCGGCCCTGCTTCATCAGGTCTTTGATCTGAAGACCGATGGCGCTCTCTCCGAGTCCGCAGGCACGCAGGACCTTATATTGAATGACCTGGCTCTGCAGTTCAAATCGTCTTCTCAGATAAGGAATCACCGAGGTTTCCATCAAATATTCCATCTCCGAAGGAACGCCAGGGATGGAGATGACGGCCCCATTTGAATATTCAACGATAAAACCGGGAGCAGTTCCCTTTGGGTTTTCAATAGGAATTCCCCCTTCCGGTATGAAAGCCTGTTTTTGGTTATTTTCCGCCATACGGAAGCCACGCCTTTTGAATAAGGCCTCGATTTGTTCCATGAGATGAGGCTGGAATAGAAGGGGACGCTTAAAGACTTCCGCAACGGCTTCACGGGTAAGGTCATCCTCTGTCGGACCGATACCCCCAGTGGTGATGATGATGTGAGATCTGGCTATGGCTTCTCCGATGACTTCCTTGATTCGGTGGAGATCATCCCCAACCGTTGCGGTCCGAATCAGTTCAATGCCGGACTCTGCTAATTTTTTGGCGATCGAGGAGGTGTTCGTGTCTAAGATTTGTCCTAAAAGGAGTTCTGATCCGATGGAAATGATCTCGGCATTCATAGATGGGTGTTATGATTAAGGGAACCTCTAATAATTCCCACCTTGTCACTCCCGCCCCGTATCAAAGTGCGGGGTAAACTCCGGCAGGAGTCCAGTAATCTCAAAAACTTATGGGTTCCTGCTTTCCTGCCTACCGGCAGGCAGGAAAGCAGGAATGACATTTTTAGAGGTAGCCTTAAAGAAAAAACCAGAAAACCAGAAATAACCCCTTGTCCAAAACTTCCACGGATTCGAGTCAGTTGACTCGGTGATGAGATACCCCCACCATTATCCAGAAAGTCTCAGAGCAGAAGTTGAGGCGCTGAATAAAGTAAGGAAACAAATTAGCACAAATTTAGCCCGATCCGCAAAACAGGGTGTTAACCTAAATGGCTAACCCGCTGAAATCATCTGCGCCCCTGGCCCGACTCGAACGGGCGGCACACGGATTAGGAATCCGTTGCTCTATCCACCTGAGCTACAGGGGCATGACATTAAAATATAATTTTCTTGCTTTTTCGTCAAGATACCACGAAAGATTTCTGAAAAATACTTTTGTTACCTCGATCTTTCAGGATTTCACAGATTTCTTGGGGCCCTTCTCTTGACAAAGGAGGCCGAAGAGGATATTGGAGGGTAAAGGGAGATAAAATATTATGGATCAAAATAACAGGGAAATGATCGCCGATCTGAAATCTTATCTTGAATATCTCAAGGGACTTGGGATCACCGAATGGCCTCTCTCTTTTATCAGGAATGAAACAATGTATTGTCAAGAGGTTCCAACCGGTTTGGGGGGAATTCATGAATTGTCCCCACGGTATGGAATGGAAAATATTTCTCAATCTGAGGTTCAACGCCTTGAAGAGGTGCGAAGTGAATTGGGAAATTGTGAGAGATGTAAACTTCACAGAACGCGGCGCTCGCTTGTTTTCGGGGAGGGAAATGAGAAGGCAAGGTTGATGCTCATCGGAGAGGGTCCCGGCAATGATGAAGATGTTCAGGGGAGACCCTTTGTGGGGAAGGCAGGGCAGCTGCTAACCAAAATTCTTCAGGCCATTGAAATCGAAAGGAAGGAAGTCTATATTGCCAATATCATCAAATGCCGGCCCCCTCAAAACAGGAACCCTGAACCCGATGAGATAGAGAATTGCTATCCTTTTCTTTTAAAACAGATTCAGGCGATTAGGCCCAGGATCATCTGCGCCCTTGGAACGTTTTCCGCCCAGACCCTTCTCAAGACCGATGTTAAGATCACAACTCTTCGCGGGAAGGTCTACGACTACTCCGGCATCTCGCTCTTTCCGACCTACCATCCTGCCTACCTGCTTCGAAATCCCGAAAAGAAGAGGGAGGTCTGGGAAGATATGAAGCAGATCGCCAAAGCCCTGGCCGAGTCATCCTAAGGGTTAATTAGAAAATAAAAGTCAAGGGTCAAAAGGCAAAGGTTAAGATGCCCGTTTCGTCAAGGGGTTACGTGTATTGTCTTAAATTCTAACCCTTACCCTTTGACGCTAAACGATACGGGCCTCCTAACTCTAACTGTGACCGGTCGCTATTTCCATGGTTTGTAAGTGGTCTAACGGCCATGGGCCATTCATTTGAATTCACCTTATGGGTGGAGGCGATAGTTCAACTGAAATCCCTTTTCGCTCAAGGTTTTCAGGATGGCCTCTGTGATCCCTTCGATCAGGAGTTCGAGAATGGAAAATTTCTTTTTGGGGTAGAGGACCAGAGGTTTTCCCTCGATTCCCACCATCTTGGCGGCTGTATCGATGGTGTCCTGAAGGTTTCCAAGCTGATCCACCAGCCCAAGCTGTTTGGCCTGTTCACCGGTTAAGATTCGACCATCCGCAACCTGAGCGACCTTTAAAGGGTCGATCTTTCTTCCATCGGCCACAGCCTGAATAAATTGCTGATGGACATTGTCAATGACCGACTGGATGAGTCTCTTCTCTTCAGGGGTCATTTCCCTGAATGGGGATCCGATGTCTTTGTGCTCGCCGCTTTTTAATACCATGCCCTTAATCCCAATCTTCCTGAAGAGCTCTTCGATGTTGGTGAATTCCATCAGAACGCCAATGGAGCCTGTAATTGTTCCGGGATTGGCTACGATAAGGTCGGAGGCGCTCGCAATATAATATCCGCCTGAGGCAGCCACCGAGCCCATGGAGGTGATCACCTTCTTTTTTTTATTCGATTTAATCTTCAGGACTTCCCGATAAATTTCCTGTGAAGGCCCTACCCCTCCGCCCGGAGAATCAATTCTCAGGATGATGGCTTTCACCCCTGCATCAGCGTCATACTGGTGAAGCTCTTCGATGATACCCTGGGATTGAGTGATCAGGCCCCGGATTTCCACAACAGCGATCTTATCTCCAAAGGCAAATTTCGCAGACCTGGAGGTAAACTGACCGATGGCGAAGAGGAGAATAAAAAAGAAGGCTAGTAATCCGACGATCGCAACCAAACCCAACAGGATTCTTTTCCGTTTCATAGATACCTCCCGTATTCCATTGTTCCATCATTCCATGTCTTTTAAACCTGTGATATTCGAATGGTCTCAAAAGGAGCCGCCTGAAAGACCCGTATCCATTTCGCTTTAACCAGTTCGAGGATGGCCAGAAAAGTAATGACGATCACTCTACGAGAGGCCTGTTCGGGGAAGAGGAGATGAAAAGGAAGGCTCCGCTTCTCCTTCTGAAGAAGAAGAAGGATCTCCTGGATCTTATCCTCCACGCTGAGACGGTCCATGATCACTTCATGGAAGGCCTCCTCCTTTGCCCTTTCAAGCGCCTTGTGAAGGGCATCGATAAGATCGAAGAGGTTGGCTTCGATTTTCTCCTCTTCCGCCGCCCTCTCTTCGGTCGATGTCAAACGGACGAAGACATCCCTGTCCAGCATGGGTCTCTGGACCAGTTCCGTGGCAGCCATCTTATATTTCTGATATTCCAGCAGCCTTCGCACCAGCTCCGCCCTGGGATCTTCCCCCTCCTCCTCTTCTTCCACGGAAGGCTGGGGAAGGAGCATCCTCGATTTGATATGGAGAAGGGTGGAGGCCATCAGAAGGTAGTCACCCGCAATGTCAAGATTGAGGGTCTTCATCCATTTTAGATAGTCCAGGTATTGTTCCGTGATCAAGGCAATGGGAATGTTGAAGATATCCATCTCATTTTTCTGAATGAGATGAAGCAGGAGATCGAGAGGGCCTTCAAAGGCCTCGAGCCGGACCGTATAAGGAGATTTTTCATCTGCGTAGAAGCTGTTTTCGGGCATCATTCCACTCCAAGAAATTTGGTCAAGTATTCTAACTCATCCTGTCGCGTGATCACCTGCTCATCCAATCGGGCTTTAAGAAGGTCCTCCAATCTCTTCCGGATGGAAGGCCCTGGCTTGATTCCCATCTGAACCAGATCGGCTCCTCCCAAGATCGGTTTCGTATCCTTCAACTGGGTAAAGTAGAGCGAGATGTAACGGCGGGTGGCCACCTGGGTTGTCTTGGCCATCATCAACAGCTTGATCTCCGTCGAAAGGGAGTCGAGAACCGTATAAATCTCCGAACGCTTGGGTTCTCTGCCGGCGCTGATCCAGGAGTAGATCTGGAGCAGGATCTGATCGCCCTGTCGTTTTCCCTCCATCACGCTCTTTTTCAGCCGATCGTTCATCGCCAATCGCTCGCAGACCTCCATGCCTTCCCTTTCTTTAAGAGAATCGATGAGGCCATAAAAGTAGATGAGCCAACGTTCATATCTTTCTTCAAGAAAGAGAAGGTCAAACCAGGAGATGACATGATGGATCTGCTCAAAGAGGGCGATCTTCTCCTCATCCAATTTGAGTTGGGGATGGAGAAAATGGAAGAGGTTGAAATCTCTCATCCGTTTCAAGGCGGGGATCGGATCCTCTTCCTGGCAGATGAGGATAAACTCTGAGAGAATCCGCCCTCCTGAAAGTTGATCAAAGATGGACATCTTAACCGCATTCTTCATCAGATTCTGGGTATGTTTCCCGATCTGAAATCCCAATCGTTGCTCAAAACGGATCGCACGAAAGATGCGTGTCGGATCCTCCACAAAAGAGAGATTATGAAGGACGCGGATCACCTTCTCCTTAATATCTTTGACCCCGCCGAAGAAATCGATCAATTCTCCAAACGACC
Organism: Deltaproteobacteria bacterium; assembly: GCA_016874935.1. Classification (GTDB taxonomy): domain Bacteria; phylum Desulfobacterota; class BSN033; order BSN033; family UBA1163; genus RBG-16-49-23. The sequence continues at coordinate 15,801 of VGSS01000062.1, forward strand.
GGGGATTGAGGTGGATCGCCAGCGTATTGATGGTAAAGTCCCTGCGATAGAGGTCCGCCTTGATCGACCCCCTTTCCACCGTGGGAAGAGCAGCCGGAGAATCGTAGACCTCCAGACGCGCGGTCGCCACATCCACCTTAAGGCCATCTGAAAAGAGAATGAGCGCGGTCCCAAATTTTTTATGAGTTCGAATCCGGCAAGGGAACCTCTTCTCAAATTCTTCTGCGAACCGGATCCCATCGCCCTCCACGACGATATCCAAATCGTAATTTTCCACCCTCATCAGGAGGTCGCGCACAAAACCTCCCACGCCGAAGACCGAATACCCCAGGTCATCCCCTACCCGTCCAAATTCCTCAAGAAGGTTACGGATCTTTTCCGGAAATCGCTCCCCAATCAATTTGGAGATCATCTTCTTTCGCGCATAAAGGGGCTGGATCTCTTTCACCGTTTTGATCATCCCCTCGTGGAGGACCTGCATCACGTCACCCATGGCCACAACCCCGACGAGCCGTTCCTTTTGGATGACAGGGATGAGACTCTGGTTCTGTCCGATGGCTAATTCCTGAATTCGAGAGAAAGGGGTTTCCGGAGAAATGGCGGAGAATTCGGTTGTCATATACTCTTTGACAAGGGCATCCTTTAGCCCGTGACGAACGGCCCTATCCACGACCTCCTTGGAGATGAGCCCGACCACCCTCTCCTCTTTAAAGACCGGAAGGGTATCGAGGAGGTACCTAGAAAGGATCTCCCCTGCCTCCTCCAGGGTGCGGTCGGGCCCCACGGTCTTGACCGGATAGACCATGAGGTCCCTGGCCACCCTTCTGGGCCTGACGATCTGTCTCAATCTCTTGAGCAACTGCCCGTGCGCCTCTATGAGCGCCATTTCCTTGATGGTGGCTGAAGCGGCAGTGGGATGGCCGCCGCCTCCAAACTCAGCAGCAATCTCTGAGACATTGACTTCCTCGATCCTGCTCCTTCCGATCAGATAGACACGACCTTCCATCTGGACGAGGACGAAGAGAACATCGAGATTCTCCATATCCTTTAATTTATGGACGAGGATGGCAATGTCTCCGATATACCGATCCACAGAGGCCTGGGCAATCACCACATCGATTCCGTGGACATCGTGCCGTGTAGCCGATTGGATCAGGTCATTGAGCAGGAAGATCTGTTCCGAGGTGAGCTCTTTGGTAATCACATTCGTCAGGATGTTGAGGTTGGCTCCTTTGCCCACGAGATATCCCGCCGCCTGAAAATCCTCCTCTTTGGCCGAGGAGAAGGTTAGGTTTCCCGTATCCTCGTAGATGCCGAGGAGCATCACCGTGGCTTCATCCGGCGTGATGTCAATTCCCTTTTTTCTCAGGAGGTCCAGAAGGAGCGTGACCGTCGCTCCGACTTCGGAGATCACCTCGAAGGAGCCATGGAGATCATCCGAAGAAGGAGGATGGTGATCGTAAATATGGATATCCAGGCCGGGTTTCATCACGATCTCCGAAAATTTCCCGATCCGGCTAATCTGACGGGTATCGACCAGGATCAATCTTTCGACCTGGCGGAGGTCAATATTCTTCACCCGCTCCACTTCGAGGGCATAGAGGGTGGAGTGGATGAAGAACTCACGCAGGCTCCTCTCCTGGGATCCGGGAAAGACCAATACGGCTCCCGGATAAACCTTTTTAGCCGCCAGCATGGAAGCCAGGGAATCAAAATCCGCATTCGTGTGGGTGGTGATGACTTCCATAAAAAAATCAATTAGCAATGAAAAATTAGCAGTTCAAAATTAACAATGTTAAAAATTATTTGACCTCCCAGACCGAATAATAATTTATTAACAATGCAAAATTAGCAGGACAACGTTAGCAATGTTAAAAACCACTTGAATTCATAAAAAAATCAATTAGCAATGAAAAATTAACAGTGCAAAATTAACAATGTCAAACGAATTGAACTTCGTTTTGAAATGCTAATTGCTAATTGACTATTTTGCATTTTGCAATGATTCTTCCTTAGCCTCTTGGATGATACTGTTGATGAATCTTTTTCAGCCGTTCCCCTGCCACATGGGTATAGATCTGTGTCGTGGAGATGTCGACATGGCCGAGCATCAGTTGCACGGAGCGAAGATCCGCTCCCCTTTCAAGGAGATGGCTGGCAAAGGAATGGCGGAGGAGATGGG
>VGSS01000063.1 GCA_016874935.1 Deltaproteobacteria bacterium
TCTCTTTTGACTTCTGTATGGCCGGAGGCGGCATGGATGCAATCTGTTTGGCCATCTTTTTGGCTTCAGGAATCAATCGGCGATGGGGAAAGACCCGGTCAACCGCCCCTATTTCGAACGCCTCACGTGCATCGAAGGGCCTTGCAGTGAAGATCAGCTCTGCGGCTTTGCCATATCCGATGAGGCGCGGTAGGAAGTAGGTGCTGCAAAATTCCGGTGTCACTCCTATACGAACGAAGGCGCAGCTAAATTTCGCCCTTTCAGAGGCGAGACGAATGTCGCAGGTGAGTGTGACCGTAAAACCAAAACCATAAGATGGCCCATTGATGGCGGCGATGATGGGTTTGGGGGACTGGATGAACGCCCTTGGGAAATCGAGCGATCCAAATTTAAATTTCCTTTTTTGATCCCTATCATATTCTTGTGCCTCTATAAATCTATTCAGATCGGCGCCTGCACAGAAACCCCGGCCCCGTCCGGTGAGAATCAGAACCCGAATGTCATCATCGTCTTCTGTTTCTTTAAGCGCATGGATCAACTCATTCTTCATCGTCTCACTCAGGGCATTGAGCGCCTTGGGCCTGTTCAGATAAATCAAGGCGATCTCTTCCTCCCGGATCAGTTCAATCTCTTCGTATCGCATCTTCTTCCTTTACGGATTCGGCTTTCTGTCCTGAATCCCTGCCAACTTCTTCACCATCTTCTTTCTGGCCTCGATGTCATACTGCGTTGTAATCGCGATTGCCTCCATGACGGGAGACCCACCCCCGTGATACGATCCCATCAGATGAATTCCTCCGCTGGCAGAGCAGAGGATATCGCCGATGTAGCGCCATAACTGGGCGGCATCTTCCGGATGGATCTTTGGGTTTCGGGTGATGTATTTATAGAGAAGGTCCCTGGTCTCGGGGTTTACAAAATCTTCTTCATAGGGGAAGGTGGCCGGGATACCGCCGGCGATGTCGCAAAGAATCTCTGCTTCACGATAGACCGCTTCGCCGGTCAAGCATCGCCCCACGTTGGCATAGATGGAATGAGGGATGTAACTTCCCGGACCGAACGGGATAAATCCCACGCCGGGGACATAGAGCTCTGGTTTTCCCAATTCCGAAGCCGTAAATCCGGCCGCATAACCCAGCTCGGATACCCGTATGATCTCGGCCAATTTATCCCGAACGTGCGGCGCTTTTGTGATGCCATTATATTCTGCGGCCAATGCCACTGCCCCGAGCATTAAATCCCCCAGAGCCGGTTTACAGCCAGAGTAGCTATGACGATGGAAGAGGGCGAAGAGTAAGGCGCATGCTCCGCCATAAATTGTTTCTCCGCAGAGGAAGACCCGCTCCCACGGAATGAAGCAATTGTCAAAGATGACATAAGAGTCGGTATAGCCCGGAGTAAAACCCCTTTTGAAGTGTTGCCGATCCCGGAGGTTATGCACGGAGACCACCTGTTTGACCCCTTCCCAGTCTGCAGGGACAGCAAAGGCGACAGCCCAGTCCTTCTCCTCAGGAAGAAGCGCGCGCGTGGGAACGACCAGAATCTCGTCCCCCACAGAAGCCTCCGAGATATGCAACTTGGAGCCCCGGACCACGATGCCATCGCTCTTCCTCTCCACAACACGGACATAAAGATCCGGGTCTTTCTGCTCGCTGGGCCGCTTCATCCGGTCGCCTTTGACGTCGGTCTGGGCGCAACAGCCGACCAGGTCTTCCTTTTGAAACCTTTCGAGCCATTTGACAAAGTTCTGATGGTATTGGGTGGCTCCGTTGTTCTGTTTGTCGGCCTCATAGGAAACATTATAAATGGCGTTGGTCGCATCGATTCCCATGCACCGCTGGATGCAACCTCCAGCCACCTGGCAGAGGAGCCGGGTCATATCCTGCTTCTTGTGCAGATCCTCCTTGCCCTGATGGATGTGGCAGAATCGATTGATCTTTTCGCCGGTCAGATGAGAGGTGGCTGTAAACAGAGCTTCATGTTTCGGATCGGCGGCATAATCGAAGGTCAAACCCATGGTGTTTATCGTCGGCATCTGGACCTCGTCATCCCGAGCGATCTTTTCGCCGTTCAAGTAAAGGTTCCTCCGCATCTTCCGCAACCCTTCGATGTATTGCTGTTTGGTTCTCATCTTTTTCGACTCCCTTTCCTCTTTAAGCCGCTAAGACCATTCAGGGCGAATTTAAATATGAAATCGACGAGTTCTCCAACCGACGCCCCTTGTTTGGGGTGAAACCAGATCCGGGTTCGGGTGATCATCGAGGCAATCATAAAGCCGGCCAACTTCAGATCTATTTTAGGGAAAAATCCGGCATCAATGCCTCTGCGAATCACTTTTCGAATAATCCGATCATAAGTGTCGCGATAATCTATGATTTTTTTTCGTTTGTCGGGAGAGAGGTTGTCGAGGGCGACATCAAAAAGCAGCCTGGCAGACCTCCGATAGCTCAATGTCACCTTGAGATGGCATTCAATGAGAAACCTCAACTGCTCAATGGGGCTGGTATGGTCATCGTCTTCGAGGTGTTTGATGGGATGAATGATTCGTTCCATTTCCTCTCGAAGCACCGCGAAGAGGATCTCTTCTTTATCGGAGAAGAAATTATAGATGTTGGCCGGCTTGCAACCATAGGATATCCCAATATCCCGCATGCTGGTGGCCCGGTAGCCCTTTTCCCAGAAAAGCCTACGGGCTGTTTCGAGCATCTTCGCCTTTTGAAAACCTGGTTTTACTCTGGTCTTTGTCATTTGAAGTGAGCCAAAGAATCGATCGAAAAAGAGCGACAAAATAGTTTCTGATTCAAATATATTAATGAACGGCCATTAATCTACTACATCAATTCAAAACATGTCAAGGGAAAAATTCCACTATAAAATTCCACCCCTCGTAACTCCCCAGCATAAAAGTTTAATCGCACCCGATAGGCGGGACATTCCTGTCCCGCCTATGTTGGCGGCGGGGTTAGACCTGCAGCAGGCCCCGCCCATCGACTCCGACCATCAATGAAATGAAATTCCCCCCTTAACTGACATATTACCACTCCTCATGTCTCCCCCCTATTTTTTCTCCAGGGGCAGGCGTTTTCCTTCGGGGGAGTATCTGTAAAACCCCTTTCCGGTCTTTCGGCCCAGACGCCCTTCTTCAACCATCCGTTCAATTAGATTTGAACTGGGGGCAAGGTGTTCCGCTCCCAGGGCTCTCATGCTCTGCCCGACCCGGGCACAGGTATCCAAACCGGCATTATCAGCAATTTCGAAAGGGCCTGCATTCCAGCCATAGCCGAGCCGCATCCCTGCGTCCACCTCTTCGGGGCTGACGATTCCCTGATCCACCAGGTCCACGGCCTCCCGGAAGGCGGCGGAGAAGATCCGGTTCATCACAAAGCCGGGGATATCGCGTTGAACGCGGACCGGGGTTTTCCCTAGAGATTTTACAAAGGCCACTCCCTGCTCGAAGATTTTCGGAGAAGTTTTTTCTCCTTTGACGACCTCTACCAGTTCCATCAATGGCACCGGGCCGAAGAAATGCAAGCCCAGCAATCTCTCCGGTCGGCTCGTATTTTCAGCAAGTCGTGTGATGGGTATGGAAGAGGTATTCGTGGCCAGAGGAGTCTCCGGCCGGGAAATCCGGCCAAGTTCCTGGAAAAGGGCACGCTTCAGCCCTTCGTCCTCAAAAGCGGCTTCGATAACCCAGTCCGCTTCAGGGGCTTTCGATAAGTCTTTTTCCGGTGAAATCCGTAAAAGAACTTTCTCCGAAGATTCCCTGAGAAGGCCTTTCGCATCAAACTTCTCAACAGACCGGCGGATTTCCCTGAGGGCCCTGTCTGTGATCGAAGTCTCCATATCCATGAGATAAACCCGGTATCCTGCCTGGGCCGATACCTGCGCAATTCCTGAACCCATAAATCCTGCACCTACCACCAGTATTTTCTCCATGATTAGCCTTTCAGCGCCCGTCGTTCCCACCCCGATTTTCATCGGGATAAACTCCTGTGGAAACCCAGAATCAAAAGACTGGATTCCGGGTCAAGCCCGGAATGACAATTGAAGGAAATAATTTTATGGATTCCTACCCCAGCACCTTCTCGGCGATTCTATCTCTCAGTTCTCCTTCAGTCCCAAGGTCAACGCCAATCCCCCAGGCATCTCTGAAATAATGTTCAATGGCCTGCTCCGCTATATAACCATACCCCCCGAATATCTGGAGAGCCTCATCGACGACCCTTACCAATCTCCTTCCGGCCTCCAGTTGGGTGACGGAAAGAAATCCGGGTTCCATCTTTCCCTGGTCATACTCGGTCGCAGACTTGTAGGTGAGCCACCGGGCCACCTCAATATCCACAGCCATATCCGCCAGTTTATGTCGAATCGCCTGAAACTGAGAAAGTTTCTTGCCAAATTGGGTCCTCTGTTTAGCGTGTCCCAGCGCCCGATCAAAAGCCCCCTGAGCAGTCCCTAAAGCCTGAGCCGCACTTCTGAGTCCCATCACCTGATAACAATGTAGAACATGCGTCATTCCTTCCCCTTTGTTTCCAATTCGATTCTCAAGAGGCACCTGAACTTCTCTGAGGTCAAGGTCTCCGAAAGGAATCATCCTCAACCCCAACTTCTCAATCGGATGGACTGCGATGCCCTCCCGATCCCGCCCTACGATTAATGTGATCCACCCCTCTTTGGGTTCTTTACAGAGTGTGATGAAGGAATCTGCGAGAGAGGCACTGAGCACGAACCTTTTTTCCCCGTGGAGGAAATATTCATTTCCCCTCCTCTCTGAAATAGTGGAGAGGGAAGAGAGGTCTTGTCCGTCTTCCGATTCAGCAAAGGCGATGCTCATTCGTTTCGTTCCCTTTGCCAAAGGGATGAGAAATTGCTCCTTCTGGTTTTTTGAACCGAACTTCAGGATGACCTCTGATCCGATATCCACCATGCTCAAGGCGCTTCCAATTCCGGAATCTACACTGCAGAATGCTTCGATTGCCAGAACGCTTTCAAAGAGACCCAAACCCTGCCCCCCAAACTCTTCAGGGTAATGAATTCCAATGAATCCTAATTGGGCGGCCTTCTTCCATAGCGATTCGGGGAAGGTTCTGCTCTGATCCAGTTCCAGGGCCAGATCAGGATCAAACTCTCCCCGGGCAAACTCCCTGGCCGCCCTCTGAATATCCTTCTGCTCATCCGATAGTTCGAAATTCATCCTCTTTCCCTCATCACCTTAAGTTTTTTCAATCTTCATTCCGCAATCCGCATTTCGAAATCCACAATCCTCAGAGTCCTAACCCTGCTGCGATGACTAAATGTTGAATTTCAGAAGTTCCCTCCGGGATCTTGCTCAGCCTTCCATCGCAGAGAAATCTCTGGGCCGGATTGTCCATCCTCAGTCCCGAATTCTTCTGGATGGTCATTGCCTTCTGAACGATGCTCTGGACCGATTCACTGCAGAAGAGTTTGACGATGGAGGCGTCTTTCATCGAAGCAAGGCCCTGATCGAAAAGCCAGGCGCCCCGAAAGGTCATATATCGCATGGCCTCAAGCGATGTCGCCATCTCCGCCAGGGTGAACCGAATCGCCTGTGATTTTGAGAGGAGTTGACCCTGTCTCTTGGTTTTTTTTACATAAGAGAGGATGGCCTCGAATGCGGCCTGGCCGACCCCTGTGCTTCTGGCCCCATAGGTGAGCCTTCCCGATTTAAGCGTCTCTTCCAGTTGCCCCAACCCTCCTCCCTCCTGTTCTCCAAGCATCCTCTCTTTCGGAACATAACAGTCGTCAAAGGCGAGCTCAGCCGTATCCGAAGAATGGTTCCCGAGTTTTTTCAATTTTTTAATCATAGAGAATCCCGGATCATCACGCTCCACGACAAAAAGATTGATGCCAATTCCCCGTTTTGCAGGATCGGTGTAGGCGGCCACGGTCACAAAATCACAGATCGTTCCATTGGTGATAAAGGTCTTTAAACCATTGAGCCGGTAACCTCCTCCCTGTCTCGAGGCTGTGGTCCTAATTCCGGAGGCATCCGAACCCGCATCGGGTTCGGTCAGGGCAAAGGCGCCGATCTTCTCCCCGCGCACTGCAGGAGAAAGATAGCTCCGTTTCAGTTCTTCAGACCCGTAATGGAGAATGGGGTCTGTGGCCAAACCTCCCTGAACCATGATGCCTGCGCCGATGCCCACACAGATCCGGTTCAATTCCTCGACAGCAATACACTCCGAGACTTTGTTTAGACCCGGGCCACCATATTCCCTGGGACAACGCAGGCAGAGGAGATGCTCCGTGCCCAGGATCCGAAAGAGTTGAACCGGAAAGGTCTCTTTTCGTTCATACTCCTCCACCAGAGGGCTGACCTCCCTCTCATAAATTTCTCGGACCTTCTTCTGGAAGGTTTTCTGTTCTTCATTCAGTTCATAGAGCATGGTTTCCGCTTCCTCCTTTGCCGATCACTGCTTAATAATAAACTAAAAATTGAATTTACATCTCCTGTTAAATCTCCCCTTGCCCCTCTTTTACAAAGAGGGGTAATTCCTCCCTTAGGAAAAGGGAGGGTAGGAGGGATTTTAACAAAGATGTTACTACCATTATGAGAACTTTAATGAAACTCTCCTTCTTATTTGCCCCGATATTGTGGTTTTCTTTTTTCAATAAAGGCGCGCGCCCCTTCTTTCATATCTTCCGTGGCCGTCAGATTGGCCCACAGCTCGGTCTCCAACTCCAACCCTTGCTGGATCGAAAGGTCTCTTGCCCGATTGATCACTTTCTTTCCTGCAGCCACCCCCAATGGGCCTTTTCCAATCATTCTTTCGACAAGGTCGAGAGCGGCCTCCAAACTCTTTCCTGCCGGGACGACCTTCTCGATCAATCCGAGCGAGAGCGCCTCTGCTGCGCTGATGATCTCTCCGGTAAAGACGAGTTCTTTCAGTTTGCCCAGAGGGAGATGATATAAGGAACGGGCAATCCCTCCATTTCCGGGAAAGACAGAGAGGTTCACTTCGGGAAACCCAAACCTCGCTGTTTCCTCTGCATAACGGATATCGCAACAGAGCGCTAACTCCAGCCCTCCTCCCAAACAGAACCCATGGATGGCGCCAATGACCGGCCACTGAAAATTTTCAACCATCGAATAGATCTGGTGACTCCTTGAGAGACGTCTTCTCGCGATATCCGGAGTCAATTCCAAAAAGGTCTTGATGTCAGCCCCGGCGGCAAAGGCTTTCTCTCCAGCCCCGTGCAGGATAACGGCCCTGATTTCCTGTTTCCGGTCATCAAGCTCTCTGAATACTTCGGCGATGACCTCCTTGGTGGCCGCATCGAGGGCATTCATCGGAGGATGATCAATGGTGACAATGGCAATCTGACCTTTGATGTCGTAATAGGCGAGTTTTTGATCCATCTATTTCTCCTTCTTGCTTCCGTCCGGGTTGTATTCATACCACCCCCGGCCGGTCTTGCGTCCAAGTTCTCCTGAGGTCACTTTCCGTCTTAAGAGCTGGGGAGGGTAGTATCGAACATCCTTTGTCTCTTCATAGATGGCTGTCAGCGCACCATAGGAAACATCGAGTCCCACCAGGTCACCGGTCTCCAGAGGGCCCATTCTCCTGCCAAATGCAAGACGGACACCTTTGTCAATGTCCTCTACGGTTCCAATGCCCTGTTCCAACAGGCGAATGGCTTCGATATAGCCCACGAGATTGATCCGGTTGAGCAGAAAACCCGGCACATCGCTCTCAACCCGAATAGGAACTTTGCCGATCTTCTTAACAAAATCGACGCCTGTCCTCATGGTCTCTTCTGAAGTCCTCACCCCTTTGATGACCTCCACCACCTCCATCATGGGCACAGGGTTGAAAAAATGGAGGCCCAAAACTTTTTGAGGCCTTTTGCTGACAGCGGCAATCTCGGTAATGGGGATGGCTGAGGTATTGGTGGCGAACACTGTTTCCGGGCCACAGGCTTCATCGAATTTCTTAAGCATCTCCTGCTTGATCTCCAGCTTTTCAAAGACGGCCTCTATCGCCAGATCGGCCTCTGGGGCGTTTCTCCAGTCTGTAGAAGCTTGGATTCGACCCATGACCGATTCCAGACTCTCTTTCACCTTTCCTTTTTCAATGAATTTGCCTGCTGACCAGACGATATTCTTCAGGCCGCGGTCCAAGATCTCCCGGCTGACATCAGTGATCAAAACGTTTATGCCCGCCTGAGCGCAAACCTGAGCAATTCCGCTTCCCATCAATCCAGCGCCGATGATCAGGACTTTCGAAATGGCCATTTGTTTCTCCTTCAGTTAGATAATAAACACCAATAACCAAATTCCAATCCCCCGTCACCCCTGCCTTCTCTCCAGCGGGGCATAAGCGCAAATTTTACTCCATCTCACTTTCGAGGCAAAAACTTTCCCAACTCCTCCCCCTTCAAGATTGAACCCTCCTAACCCCTCCCCCTTCAAGGGGGAGGTTGGGGGGGATGGGATTGCAGCTCCTGAACTACTAATCCAATCTTTTCCTTTACCGATTCTATCTCCTTAAGAACCTCATTGTTCCAGAATCGGAGAACACAAAAACCAGCCACCTGCAGCTCTTGTGTGCGGATCTCGTCATACACCGCTTGTTGTCCATGTTGTCCTCCATCCACCTCGATGACCAGTTTATTCTCCAGGCAGACAAAATCGAGGATATATTTACCAAATGGATGTTGACGGCGGAACTTGAGACCTGAAACCCGGCGGCCACGCAGAACATTCCACAAAGACTGTTCCGCACCTGACATATTGTTACGTAATGCCCTTTGAAGTTTGCCGGAACGTATCTTCCTGTTTGTCTGGCCGATCATGGTCTACCCCATCCCCACCCTAACCCTCCCCTTGAAGGGGAGGGAACATTTAGGATACCGCTTATGTCCTTCCGAGGATGGAAGGTGGGGAAAAATTTCGGTCATTGGGATATTGGTTATTATTTGGTTATTGGTGCTTGGTGATTGCTCCTTTTTTAAAACGGATACTTCCCTGCCTTAATCACATAATCTGCGATTTCCCGTCTCAGAGCGATCGTATTGACCGGAGTGAAACGAGACAGCTTTTTAAGGGCGGAGAGTTGTGTCCTGAGCGTATCGCCCTCGGCGACAGCCGCGAGCGCTTTTTTGGCAAAACCTTCCAAGCGCTCAAAGGCATCGTTGACAAAGACCTTGACCATAGCCCTCTGAATTTGCCCCTTCTCGTCCATAGGTCTTCCCGTGGTTTTCATTGCCCGAAGAAGACCGCTCTCCATGGCAAAGACCTGAATCACCATGTCGCTGATCAATCCCAGCAACTCCTGCTCCTCCGCCAATTTCATCATATATTTCTGAACGGCGGCTCCGGTCACAAGGAGCGTGATCTTTTTTGATATCTCGATCATCTCCTGCTGTAAGGTCAGTTTCCCATCATCGCCCTCCACTTTGGGACGAAGTGTGAGAAGTTCACCGGCCACCTTCTGGGCGGCCGCCAGCACGGGAAGGCGGCCCTTCATCGCCCGTTTCGTCAGCATATCCATGATGAGAAGGCGGTTGATCTCATTTGTCCCTTCCCAGATCCGGTTGATCCGGGCATCCCTGTAACCCCGCTCCACGGGATAATCATGAATATATCCGTATCCTCCGTGGATCTGAACGGCTTCATCCACGATATAGCCGGTCATCTCCGAGCAGAAGATCTTATTGATGGAGTCTTCAATATTATACTCTTCAATCCCGTTCGCCATCTGCATTCCGACATCTTCGGCATGGCGGTCTATCGGCCCCAGAATCCGATCGGTCAAACCTCCTGTCCGGTAGACCATGCTCTCCATCATGAAAGATTGAATCGCCATCTCTGCGATCTTATGTTTGATCAGACCAAATTCAGCAATCGGCTTGCCGAACTGGACTCTCTTTTTCGCATAGGTGACCGCCTCCTGCATGGCCCTCTTAGCCCCTCCTAAATTACCCGCGCCCAAACCGAAACGACCCATATTGAGGACGTTTAGGGCCACGATATGGCCTCTTCCAACCTCTCCGAGGAGATTCTCTACGGGGACCTTGACATCGGCAAAGATCACGCTTCGCGTTGAGGAGCCCTTCACGCCCATCTTATTCTCTTCCTCATCCACGGAGACCCCTTCGAAATTTCGCTCAACAATGAAAGCTGTGAATTTATTTCCATCCACTTTGGCATAGGTGGTGAAGAGGTCTGCAATTCCGGCATTGGTGATGAATTGTTTTTGGCCATTGAGGATGTAATATTTTCCATCCGGGCTAATCGTTGCCGTGGTCTTAGCATTAAGGGCGTCGGAGCCTGCTTCAGGCTCGGTCAGGGCATAGGCGCCGATGATCTTCCCTGAGGCCAGCCCTGGGAGGTAACGCCTCTTCTGATCGGGGTTGCCAAAGAAGATGATGGGAAGGGAACCGATTCCGGTATGGGTTCCGAAGGCCGCCATAAAGGAACCACCTGCCTGGGCCATCTTCTCCCAGAGAAGGAGAGAGCTGACCTTGTCCAGATCCTGCCCCCCATATTCCTCCGGGATGTCCGCAGCGAGAAACCCTAACTCCCCTGCCTTCTTGAGCAGGCCCACAAGAAGTCCCTCTTTCTTCTCTTCGATGTCTTCACTCACGGGTTGAATTTCGCCCACGACAAATTCGGTCACTGCCTTGGCGATCAAGAGCTGTTCTTCATTAAATTCTTCCGGCGTGAAAACCTGCTGAGGTGAAATCGATTCGATCAGAAACGCTCCTCCTTTGATAAATTCTTCCATAAAAATCTCCTTTCTAAATGATCATTGAAAAATGCAAATTTAGCATTGCAAGTTTAGCAATAAAAAATGCTAATTGCTAATTTTGATGAACTCGTAAAAAGTCCCAATCTGTCACCCTGAACTTGTTTCGAGGTCTCGTAAGTTCTTGATTTTATTAGATGCTGAAACAAGTTCAGCATGATGTTTTTCCTGTTTTTTGACTTTTTACGAGACCATCAATTTTGCAATTTACAATGTTCTTTAATTCATTGCTAATTGCTAATTTTATATTTTGCATTTTGAATTGATGTTTTTACCATCGCTCCGCCGATATAGATCGTCACCAGACCATTATAAAACCTCTTCTTTGGGAATCACCTTCCTCTTTTTTCCCAGTCCGGGGATGAAGGGCGAAATCAGGAGGAAGAGGGCAAGGATTAAGGAAGCTGCGGCCAGCGGCCTGGTAAAAAAGATGGAGAAGTCACCCTGGGATATGATAAGGGATTTCCGCAAATTATTTTCCATCAGCGGTCCAAGGACAAAGGCTAACACGAGGGGAGCGCCCTCGTAGCCGAATTTCTTCATCAGGTACCCCATGATTCCGAAGATGAGCATGAGATAGATATCGAAGACCACATTGTTTACGCTGTAGACGCCGATCAGACAGAAGAGGAGGATCAGGGGAAAAAGAATCTTATAGGGAACCTTGAGGACCTGAACCCAGATGGTGATCAGGGGCAGGTTGAGAATGAGAAGCATGATGTTCCCGATATACATGCTGACGATGACTCCCCAGAAGATGCCGGGATTCTGTTTCATCATTAAAGGGCCGGGAGTGACCCCATGAATCATGAAGGCCCCGAGGAGCATGGCCATAATCACGTTGGGCGGGATGCCCAGAGTCATGAGCGGGATAAAGGCCCCTCCTGTTGCGGCGTTGTTGGCCGATTCCGGTCCAGCCACCCCTTCGATGGCCCCTGTCCCGAAACGCTCCGGATGCTTGGATACACGTTTTTCGACGGCATAAGAGATAAAAGACGAAATAATTGCTCCTCCTCCGGGAAGGATTCCCAGGAAGAATCCGAGAAGAGATCCTCTCGCAATTGGCCCTGTTGAGTTCCTCCAGTCTTTGACCGTGGGGAGAAGTCCTTTGACCTTTGTCCTGAGGACATCTCTTCGAACGACCTGCTCAATATTGAGCAGGACCTCAGAAACTCCGAAGAGGCCCATGACAACCGGCACCAGCCCCACTCCGTCTATTAACTCCATCTTTCCAAAAGTAAAGCGTGGGCGGGCATTGATAGAATCGAGGCCCACCAACCCCAGAATGATTCCGAAGGCTGCCATGATCAGGGCCTTTGACATGGACCCATGGGCCAGGTAGATCAGGATCGTGAGGCCCAGAACCATGAGAGTGAAATACTCCGGAGGCCCAAAGCGGAGAGCGAATTTAGACAGGGGAGGAGCCAGCAACATCAGGCCAAGAATGGAGAGGGTGCCGGCAATAAACGAACCGAAAGCGGCGATGCCCAGCGCAGGGCCTGCGCGGCCCTGTTGGGCCATCTGGTAACCGTCGAGGCAGGTGACCACAGACGCTGCCTCTCCGGGTATGTTGACCAAAATGGATGTCGTCGACCCTCCATACATGGCTCCGTAATAAATTCCGGCGAGCATGATGATGGCTGCTTCCGGAGTGGCCTTGAAAGTAGTTGGAAGGAGCAGAGACATGGCCCCCACAGGCCCGATTCCCGGCAGGACGCCAACCAATGTCCCGATAAATACTCCAACGAAACAATAGAAAAGGTTTATGGGCTGAAGGGCAACCGAGAAACCAATTCCAAGATAATTCAAAAATTCCATACCTTATCCAATTCCCAGAAATCCTTTTGGAAGCGGACTCCTTAGCCAAAGATGGAAGACTCCGTATGCGGCTAACGTGCTGATCATGGCCCCCAGAATGGCCCAAGACCATCTCTGGGGTTCAACCGCTTTAAAAAGGAAGATGAGCAAAAGGACCGTGCTCAGGATAAACCCCAGGGGAACAAAGACATAAGCATAGAGCATGAGGGCGACCAGGGTGGAGACGACTTTTCCCCACCGGATCCCGGTCCGGAAAATTTTTAACTCTCCGGCAACGGCTGGTCTTTTGATCGCCCGGATGAGAAGGCCGATGGATAGCCCGATCATAATGATCCCCACCCAGAAGAACATGAACCCGGATCCCGGATCGTGAAGGGTTCCCAGATCCAGGCCATACCCTCCGTAGCAGACCCCAATGGACACGGCCATCCAGAAGAGAGAACTGAGGATGTCTCTTTTTTTCACCTCAACCCCAAGGTCATCGTTACATAAAACCTAAATTGAGCTATTTTTTCACCCTTGATGGGTTGAATCAACCGTGGGAATGGTTCAATGATCACCTGTTTGGTGAAAGCCTATGGTCAATTGCCCAAACTTTCAACATATCGCATCCTAAAAGGGTTTGCCGCCGGAGGCGAGCCTCGCCTTTGGCGGGAGGCATACCCACCTCCCTTTTCGTTGCGCCATTCATCTTAATCCTTTTTCAGGCCCAATTTTTCCATATTCTCCTTTTCCTCTTCGCACAATTCCTTCACGTATTTTGCGTAATCTTCGGAATTTTTATAAAAGGGCTCCATATCATACTTCTCCAAAATTTTCTGGTAGGCAGGATCCTCCATCCCTTTCTTAAAAGCATCGTGAAGGGTCTTGACTATCTTCGGATCCATTCCCTTAGGGCCGGCAATGCCAAAAGGAGAATTGGAGACAATTCCATACCCCAGATCTTTCAGGGTGGGAACATTGGGGTATTTTTTGGTACGCTGATTTCCCCATGTCACCAAAAGGCGAAGTTCACCGGCATCCACCTGAGGAGCCCATCCGGAGGCATCAGCCGCAGCTACGACATGACCGCCTAAAACTGCTGCGACGGACTCTGCCGTCCCTTTCATCGGAACCTGAACCCATTTGATGCCATGTTTACGTGCGAACATTTCCATGGTGACATGCAGGGAAGTCCCGGCTCCAGGGGTGGCGTAAGTGATTTTGCCGGGGTTTGATTTGGCATAGGCGACGAACTCATCCCAGGTCTTCCAGGGAGCATCCTTCCTGACGACCACCCCAAAGGCATAGCCGCTCAGATGGATGATATAGGTAAAATCTTTCAAAGGATCCCAGGTCGCCTTCATCATATAGGGATAGCGGAATACAGTGATGGGTATTTGAGAAACCGTATAGCCATCCGGTTTGGCGGTGGCAACCATGGTCGCCGGGCCGACTGTTCCTCCTCCTCCAGCTTTATTCTCTGCGACCACCGGTTGACCCAGATATTTGGTGGTGGTCTCCGCCAGGACTCGCAGGGACACATCCGTTGCTCCACCAGGCGCCCAGGGAACGAAGAAGGTCACCGGCTTCACCGGAAAGTCGGCGGCGGCAGCAGGAACGGTAGAAAACCCAAAAATGATTGCAATCACCCATAATAGAAATCCTCTTCTCATTCTTTTTCCCATGGTCTTCCTCCTTTTGAAATAGAAATATTGGAATCTTGGAATAATGGAATATTGAATGAATTGTAATATTGGAACATTGGAAAAATGGAATGAAATCATAGCCTCTTTCCTTCTCTTCAGTACCCATTATTCCAGTATTCCAATCTTCCATTCCCCCATCATTCCAGTTTAAAGATTTCTACTGCTCCCATGCCTTGGCCGATATACATCTTCATCCTTCACTCCTGAAACCATGAGAGGCAAATTGAAATGTGAAATCTGTAAATTAGGTTCTAACTTGACCGTAGTCATCCTCGAATTCTTTCCTTAGGAAACAGCATTTTGGGGAACCGTATAACCAAACATAAGGTCTATGGAGGAGATTCTGATTAATGAATGACCATTAATCTATAACACCGATTCCAGGCTTGTCAAGCAAAAATTCTATCGTGTCAAAAATTCTATCAGCGGTCATCCCTCATTTATCTAGTGGTATTTGATCCTTTTCAATCTTTTTAGCTGAGGGGTTACTCCCATGGAAACATTTTTTTAAATGCATTTCTAATCTCTGTAATCGTTTCATAACCTCTGCCTACCGGCCCCGGTCTCGACCGAGGGCGGGGCCGGCAGGCGTGTCTTCAGAGATGTCTGTCTTTTGTCGGGAATCTCAAACATCTTGCCGTTTAAGCAGGGTCCATCGGATAGCACGCTTGCGGTGAAATATCTGTTGTTTCATGGGTTGGATTAAAGAGCGAGCTGTCCCCCATCCACGGGGAGGAGGATGCCCGTGACATACCTGGAAGCATCTGATGCCAGGTAAACCACTGCTCCTTTGATCTCTTCCGGTTCACCGAATCTGCCCATGGGGACAAGACTGAGGATTTTCTTGCGATGTTGGTCTAAAACCCAACTGGTCATGTCCGTGGGAAACCAGCCTGGAGCAATCGCGTTGACGCGGATATTGTATTTGGCCCATTTGACAGCCAGGTCTTTAGTAAAGGCAATCAATGCCCCTTTGCTGGTACTATAGGCAATGGCATCCGCTGCATCGGATTCGGTCCCGATGACTCCCATGACAGAAGCAATATTGATAATGTTGCCGCTTTTCTGCCGGATCATCACCCGTCCAGCAATCTGAGAGAAGAGGAAAGCGCCGGTCATATTGGTGCCCATGACTTTTTCCCAACTTTCCAGAGGATAGTCTTCCGCAGGCCCCCCCCAGGTGGTTCCAGAGTTGTTGACCAAAATGTCCAATCGTCCGAATTCCTCCAAAATCTTGTCCACCACGCCCTGGATACCTGCAGGGGATTTCACATCGCAAGCCATGGCCAAAGTCTTTACTCCCAATTTCTCCAGGTCCCGCGCTGCCTTCTGGCAATTTTCCACTTTCCGTGAACAGAGTACGATATTTGCTCCAACATCGGCTAAACCTTCGGCCATCTTTAAACCGATACCTCTCCCTCCACCTGTAACAATTGCTACTTTACCGTTCAGATCGAACATTTCCCTGGCATTCATGTTCACACCTCTCCATGAAATGATAAGAACTCGCTTTTGGTTGGGTTGAATGTACGAAAAACAGAGTTATATGTCAAGGAAGAAGACCAAAAGACATGGGGATTCCACAAAGATTTACGCATTCATCCACGGCCAAAGGCCGCCGTCTTCTCCGTAGGCGGATCAAATCTCTCCAGTTTTTTTTAATGACTCGCTCACGGACATTAATACAAACGCAATTAATTACTTGTCATTCCTAAATTCGAGATTCCGAAACAAGACAGATCCTGAATCAAGTTCAGGACATGGTTCGGAATGACAGACTTTTTCTTGTCATGAACTCGTTTCAGCATCTTATTTAATGCGTTTGTATTAGATAGTCATCCCGCCATCTATGGCAATAACCTGACCTGTTACATAACTCGACGCATCCGACGCCAGGTAAATAATGGCCCCCACCATCTCCTCGGGTTCGGCTGGCCGCGCCAACGGAGTTCTACTCATTGCCATTTTAAGAATGTCCGGGTTTTTCCAAAGGGCTTCGCTGAAGCGAGTTTTGGTCAAGCCTGGAGCGATGGCATTTACCCGGATATTGTATTGAGCCCATTGCTGAGCCATCACCTTTGTGGCCATAATTACGCCGGCCTTGCTTATGGAGTAAACGGGCAATAGGTCGGGAGTAATTCCAGCGACGGAGGAAACATTGATAATTTTGCCTCCACCTTTTTCCCTCATGACCCTGGCTACCGCCTGACTCAGGAAGAATAGCCCCTTAAGATTCAGGTTCATAATGGAATCCCAGGTGCGCTCGTCAATATCTATAGCCGAAGCCATCGAGGGATTCGTGGCCGCATTGTTTACCAAGATGTCGATCCCTCCGAACTCCTCCAAGACTCTCTTAACAAGATTGTTGATTTCCTCCATCTTACCTACGTGGGCCGGTACAGCCAGGCATTTCCTTCCTGTTTTCTTTATCTCTTCCGCTACCTTTTCCAGGTCGGGCAGTTTCCGGCTGGTAATGACAACGTCGGCACCGGCCTGAGCTAGTCCGATAGCTGCTGATTGACCAATCCCCCGACTGGCTCCAGTGATGAGGAGAACCTTATTCTTTAAAGAGAATTCCATTTTTTGTTGCCTCCTGTGAATAATAAGGTTTTTACGCTTCTCGACGCGAGAATTTTTTTAATGATGTGAGCTCGCTTTTGGTTGAATTGAATGTACGAAAAACAGAGATGTCTGTCAAGTTAAAAAGGCCGCCTTGCCCACCCCGGTTCTCCGGCTTTCGACAACGTTGATCTTATCAGAAGGAGGGGTCAGTCCAAGGATTGTAATGCCTCAGAAGCTGTAAAAAAATTGTTCCTTTGTGCCTCGGCCCAAAGAATTGGAGGTCTTGTAAAACCTTTAGGACGCGGGGCATTAGATGTTATGGGTAACCTTCGTATTTAGTAGGGCATCGATATGACTCAGGTTAAGGCAACGTAGTTTAATATGAGAGGTTCCGCCCTAAAGTTTTTCCAATCCCCCCAATCTTTTTGGCCGGAACGAAAGTTATTCTTGATGGTGATTTTTTCACACCTTCTGAGGCATTACCAAGAAATTAAGAATGCTGTTGATTTTCTCTTCATTGAAGTATATTATTAAAAACGACAAGGAGACCTCCGATTGAATTTTCCGGTTCGTCTGCCACCTGACAAGCCGTCGTAACCATGGAAAGGCCTTATTCGGAAGCAAGTGGTGAGGCGTTTGGCCGGGATCGAGGAAGAACATCTTCATTGAGGATCATTTCCTTGCAGAAAGAAAAGGGACGCCAGTTAAAGGAGAGTAAACGATGAGCCATGAAACCCTTCTGAGTTATTTCCAAAAGCATGTCAAAGAGCATCCTGATCGAGTAGCCATCCGGCACAAAGATTATGGAATCTGGCATGATGTCACATGGGGTCAGTATGGAGAAAAGGTGAGGCAGGTCGCCATGGGTCTCATCTGCCTCGGCCTCAAAAAAGGGGAATGCGTTTCCATCATCAGCGAGAATCGGCCGGAATGGGTCTATGCCGATTTTGGAATTATGTCTGCAGGGGGGGTAACGGCAGGCGTTTATGCAACCAATTCGCCGGAACAGTGTGGCTACGTTGTCCAGAACTCCGGATCGAGATTCT
>VGSS01000064.1 GCA_016874935.1 Deltaproteobacteria bacterium
CCAACGATCATCCAGGCAAAGAAGGAGAGGGACTCATGGAGATTGGTCACCGGTGTGTAACCCGCTTCCACATATCTTGTCAGGATGGCGAGGCTGTGCGAGGCGAATCCGATCGAGACGATCAGGGTTGCCATTCTGGAGAGAAGGTCTTTAAGGAAGATGATATGAGAGAGGTAAGCCAGCGTGCCCAATAAATAAAAAAGAGAACTCAGGTTAAAGAAATAGACGTTCATATCGCCTCATCTTACCATTCTTCTCATCCCATTCTACCATTTTTTTGTCAATTGGTGAAACTGTAAATTCATGACGAGGTAGAAGAGGGGATGGATCCAGGGCCTTTTCAGGATTCTCTTATAGATGGAGGAGAGGGAGAAGACCTCCTTCCATATCCTCCTCATCCCTTTTTCCAGATCCTCCGCTGACATCAGGAGGGGTTGATAGACGACGTTGAGGGAATCATATTTTTCCCAATCCCTGCAAAATACCCTTCCCTCCTTTTCCAATCGCAAAAATGATTCGGTCCCGGGATAGGGCGCCATGATGAAGGTGAGCGCCCAGTCGAGCCTGGAATTGATACAGAAGTCGATGATCCGCTGGAAAACTCCCGGATCATCATCATCCATGCCCACCATAAAGGTTCCCATGATGCCGATTCCGTGATCATGTATCCTTTTGACGGCTTCGGCATAGCGGGGGGGGTGATTGAACCCCTTGCCCATAGCCTTGAGGTTTTTTATTGAGAAGGATTCAAAGCCGAGGTTGACGGCGATGCATCCGCTTTGTGAAAACCCTTCGAGGAGTTTCTGGTCGAAGGCGATAGAAACCGGGGCGTGGCCATACCAGAGGAGGTCGTACTCTTTCAGAAGGGAGACAAGATCAAGAGCAAAGCGTTTGTCGCCTGCAATATTGGAGTCGATGATGTAGAGAAGCCTCCTTTTGAGAAAGTAGGGCAGGTCCTTGTTGAAGAGAGAGAGGGCCTTTTTGAGAAAAGGGTTCATCACCGGGCCCTTTTCAAACAGGGTTGCCAGCTCCCGGTCAATTTCGCCAATGGGCCGATTGCGATATTTAAAACCGAAAAATTTTGAAACGCCGCAGAAGTCGCAGTGATGGGGGCATCCCCTTGTCGTCTCGAGGAGTTTAAGGGGAAAATAGAATTTAGGGTTAAGCAGATCTCTTCTCGGAAGGGGTAGGCCGGCGGGGTTGACAAATCCATCGGCCTGATAGATCCGTTTCATCTGCCCTTTTCTGAAATCCTCCATCAGTTGAGGCCAGACCTCTTCTGCCTCGCCGATTACCACGGCATCGACATGGTGAAGGGCCTCCTCTGGGAGCATGCTCGCATGGACTCCTCCCATGACGACGGGAACCCCCCTCTTTCTGAATTCTCCTGCAATCTGATATGCCCGTGGAGCCACAGGAGTTTGGGCAGTGACGCCGACCAGGTCGGCCTTTTCCTCGAAATTGACCTTTTCAAAGGCTTCGTCCACAACTTTGACCTCCGCATCAGGAGGGGTGATTGCCGCCACATAGGGAAGGTTCAGGAAACCAAGCCTGAAGAGGAAGGCTTCCTCCTTCTTCCTCTCTCTTTCCGGTGAGATGAGAAGGATTTTCATAACCCCTTATTTAACCGATTCCAAGCCTTTAAGACAACCCTTTATTGAAAGCCGCACATGAGCAGAAGGCAGAAAAAAGCAAATCGGATGCTGAAACAAGTTCAGCACGACAAAAGGATTTGATTGTTATCTTCTTGTCATCCCGAACTTGGTTCGTGATCTCGGTTTCTGGTTTTAAAATCATGTCGATTCGTCATATTCGCTGTCATTCGTGATATTCGAAATGTTTATCAAAAAACCCCTTGATTCTTGATGGCTTTTTGTTGAAAATCTAAAGCCAACAGCTTGAAAGGGGGATGAAAAGATGATGCTCAAAGGGAAGGTTGCGTTGGTCACCGGAGGTGCGGGAGATCTGGGGAGAGTGGATGCTCTGGCCCTGGCGGAGGCAGGCGCGGATGTGGTCGTTGCCGATATTTTGATGGACGGGGCAGAGAAGACGGCCAAAGCGGTTCGGGCGATGGGAAGAATATCTCTTGCGATCAAGATGGATGTGACCCGTATGGAAGAAGTGAAAGAAGGGGTTGCCCGAATCAAGAGGGAATTGGGTTCCATCGATATTCTTGTGAACAGCGCCGCCACCCTAAATCATCTTGGCCAGCTTACGGAGCAAAGGGATCAACTCTGGGAAAGGGATCTCCGGGTCAATCTTACGGGCACGTTTAACTGCTCTCGAGCGGTCTGGCCTTATATGCAAGAAAAAAAGTGGGGAAGGATCATCAATATGGCCTCTGTGGCAGGGACGCTCGGAGGATTCGGTCAGGCGAGTTACTCCACGACAAAAGCAGGGATTATCGGATTGACCAAAACTATGGCCCTCGAAGGGGCCAGGTATGGCATTACCTGCAATGTCGTCTGCCCGGGGATTATCAATTCTGAAGGTTTTAATTCGATACCGCAAGAGATGCGGGAGAGGTTGGTCAAACGGACCGCTTTCCGAAGGCCTGGAGAGCCTGGGGACGTGGCTTATGCCGTTGTCTTTTTAGCCTCGGACAAAGCCAACTACATCACCGGCATTGTGCTCAATGTTTCAGGCGGAATAGAGCTCTTCACTTTTTAACGGTTTTACCCTTCGAGAGCCTCAGGGTGACCGGTATCGTCTTCCCCACGCTAATGCCGGAAGAACCTTTTTAAAAAGGAAGATTATTTCTTAAAACACTCCAGACACATCAGTGTTTTGCCTTCAGGCGGAGCCACTTGAAGGATCACTTCTTTCCCGCAACCCGCACATGCAGTTCTGTAGAATTTTGGACGGCTTGGACGGCTGGTCCTTGAACTGCGCGTCCTCCCGTGTCTTTTTCTCTGCATACCGTTTCCTTCTTTTTCTAAGATGGATCGAAATCGAAAAAATGTCTATGGGCAAAACACTTCTTTGTGAAGTGAAACGGACGCAGACATTTTATTATCCCGAAATGTTTGGCCGATCTTAATAACGGCCTCTTCCGCCGAAATTGGATCTTCCCCCACGGTCTCCCCCGCGGCCCCCGCCACGGCCTCCTGACCCTCCCCGGTCTGCCCTGGGCCGCGCCTCATTCACATTCATCTGTCGACCATTGAGTTCTTTCCCGTTGAGGTTTGCAATCGCCGTCCGGGCCTCATTTGAATCAGGCATTTCGACGAAGCCGAAACCCCGGGGTTGGCCACTGTACTTATCTTTCACAATGGTGGCTGAGCTGACCTGCCCGAAGGCTGAGAAGGCTGTCTGAAGGTTTTCCTCTGAAACGTCAAATGACAAATTTCCAACATAAATGTTCATCGTCTCTCTCCTTTTCAATTGGATGATAATACCGATTAAAAACCGAAGCTCTCTTAATATTCGGTAAAACTCCTCAATTTCTCTGCCCGGCTGGGATGCCTTAACTTCCTCAGGGCTTTTTCCTCAATCTGTCGGATTCGTTCCCGTGTCACGTTAAATTCCTGCCCCACCTCCTCGAGGGTATGATCGTGTTTCTCTCCGATCCCAAACCGCATCCTCAGGATTTTTTCCTCCCGCTTATCCAGAGTGGAAAAGACGGTTTGAATCTGTTTCACCAGATTGGAGCTGATGGTGGCTTCCTGAGGAGAAATGGACTCCTTATCTTCAATAAAATCCTCCAGGCGGCTCTCCTCCTCCTCGCCAACAGGGGTTTCGAGCGAGATCGTTTTTTTACTTGCCTTCAAAATCTTCTGAATATGATGAAGAGACACCCCCATTTCTTCGGCGATCTCTTCCAGGGTCGGCTCCCTTCCCATTTCCTGAACGAGGGCCCGAGAGGTGCGGTTCAATTTGTTGATGACTTCGATCATATGGACGGGGATGCGAATGGTGCGGGCCTGATCGGCAATGGCTCGGGTGATCGCCTGCCGTACCCACCACGTGGCATACGTGCCGAACTTATAGCCTCTTTGGTATTCAAATTTTTCCACTGCCCGCATTAACCCAATATTGCCTTCTTGAATCAAATCGAGAAATTGCAACCCCCGATTCATATATCTCTTGGCAATGGAGATGACCAACCTCAGATTAGCCTTGATCAATTCAGCCTTTGCTTCTTGAACTTGGTTTTCACCCGCAGCTATTGCCTTGAGTGCATCTTTAAGCTGCTTCGAAGAAAGACCGCATTCTGCCTCAATTCTTCTTATTCTAAGTTTGATATTCCGGACGATCCTATTCCTCTCCTCCTGATTTTTTTGTTTCACCCCCCTCTTTTTCCTTCCGGATGTTTTGATTCCCCGGGTTGAAGTGTCTAAGTGTTCTCCATACTTTCTTAACTCCTGCTGGGCCTTTTCCATTTGAATATTCCACTGCTTGAGTCCCCGTATGATCCTGTCAATTTGCTCTCCTCTCAAATTGATCCGTACAAATGCGATGAGTATTTCAGCCTGTTTTTTGCTGATCTCTTCCTCCGTCTTCTTTCTAGAAGATTTCTTTTTTAAGGCCCTTAATTTCTTATAAAGCAGTTGAATATTGTTTGTTTCCTTCCGAATTTTATCAATGAGGTGGAGGACCCTTCTTTTTTGAAACTTTTCTTCTTTAATGTTGATTGCTTCATCGTCAATTTCATTAGTGATCTCGCCAACTTTTACCTTTCCGGTCCGGAGGATTTTCCCTAGAGTGATGATTTCCCTGATTGCAATGGGGCAGTTGAGAACCACACGGAGGGTTTCTTGCTGTCCGTATTCAATCCTTTTGGCCACCTCCACCTCTCCCTCACGGGTCAATAAAGGGAAGGACCCCATCTCCTTCAGGTAAATCCGGACAGGATCGATCATCTTACCGTGGAAGCCCACATTTTCC
Organism: Deltaproteobacteria bacterium; assembly: GCA_016874935.1. Classification (GTDB taxonomy): domain Bacteria; phylum Desulfobacterota; class BSN033; order BSN033; family UBA1163; genus RBG-16-49-23. The sequence goes on from VGSS01000064.1 coordinate 4,888, forward strand.
GCTCCAGCCACCCCCTCCTCTTCCGATACACGAAGGCTTTCATTCTCCAATGCGATTCCCGGAAACTCGCCCAACAGGTCGATATCCAACTCCTCGGATAGGAGGATGGGGTCTTCGTTTGGCTCCAAAAGATAAGGTTTCTCTGAACCCTGCTCTTCCAAACCTCTCTCCTTTTTCAAATCCTTTGCATCCAATTTATTCTTAATGAAACAAGGTGAAGGGCAGCGTCGGGCAAGGATGGATATCAACGCTTTATAAAAAAACCGCAAAGGAGTTGTTTAGAGTTCTTTGCGGGTTTTCCGCTTTAAAAAGACAATAGGCTCTTTGCAACCTGATCCGAGCCAACTATAATCTATTCCCGACCAGATAGCAAGGAAATTTGTATCTTGTCGAAATCTCTACTTTTTAACCGGACCTGCAAGGTCTCCCGGACAGTTTCGGGTGCAGTTATCGCAGTGGTAATGAATGAAAAACTGAAGATACTGCAGGTGGCGGAAGAAACGCGGAGACTTCATCATCTCCAGGCGTTCATCCCTTGAAGGTTTTCCTGCCGTCTCAATTAAAAAACGCATGAAGTTTCCCACATCATCGGGCTGACTTACCTTTACACAGCGATGGCTCAGCACACGGCCATCCTCTGTGAAGGCTTTTCCCGGGCAGGTTGATCGACAGTCATATTGACAGGTGAGGCAGGGATCATAGCCCTCTATAGGAGGGTCGGATTGCAGGTCCAGACTATTGAGAAGTCCGAGATACATGACGCGAGGTCCAAATTGAGGAGTCAGGGCAAGGGTGTTTTTCCCCCAAACCGCCAACCCGCTCTGAACGGCGGCATGACGGAGTGAAATGCTGCCGATGGGAGAACGGAAGGTCTCCCCATTGATTTCGAAGGGCCGGTGGGCCTGGACGAGAAAGGATTCGGCGCCCAATTCCCTTTCCATAAACCTTCCCAGATGGTAGGCCGCCGTATTGCCGGCTGATTCCACACTGTATAAAAAAGAGGGCATCTTGCTCCAGGTATTCTCCTGATATCTGTAGGCGCCCGCAAGGGGCTTAAAGGCCAAAACGACGATGGATCTGGCCGATGTGAGGTATCGGAGAGGATTTGGCGAACGTGGACTTTTGTAATCCCTCAAATTCAAAAAACTGACGAGATCCACCCCCAACTCCTTCGCTTTATTCTTTATCATTTCTTCCATCCCGTGCTCCTCGAGAATTCCAAATTTGCGTTGAAAATAGAGTCTCCGGGCTAAGGTCAGGGCAAGGATGCCGGTTTAGTCCATGGGTCAGGGAGATGGGTTTTAAAATAACACACATAGCCTTTGCCCTTAGCCCTAACTGGCTTCATAGCCCTAACCTCTCCACCTTGCCCCAGATTATTCAATGTATCTCTCTCATCTGTCAACAAAAAAATCCTCTTGATTCTTTAGGGGTTTTGGGTGAAGAATTCATATCAACAGTACATTCTATCAGGCAATTTCATGCAAGGAGGGGGTTATGTTCGATATCCTATTGACGCAGGAAGAGCGGAAATTGAAACAGGAGGTAAGAAGGTTCGTCAAAGAGAAGGTTCCGAGTTCTCTTATCCGGGCGATGGATGCCGATGAAGTGAGGTATCCGAAGGGGTATATGGAAAGCCTGGCATCGGAGAATCTCCTCGGCCTCCGTTTTTCGAAGGAGTGGGGAGGGAGGGGTCTTCATTGGACAGGAGAGGTGACTGCCATTGAAGAGATAGGTGTTCTCGGGTCGGGGATGAGCTGTCTCTACTCACTGGTGAGCATTGTGGGTGAAGCCATCCACCACTTTGGCACTCCGGAGCAGAAGGGAAAGTATTTAAAGCCCACCCTTGAAGGGAAACTCTGTTGTGCGGAGGCCCTCACAGAGCCCCGGGGAGGATCGGACTTTTTCGGCGCAACCACGATTGCGAGAAAGGATGGAGACGATTATCTCCTCGATGGCCAAAAACGTTTTGTGGTAGGCGCGGAAGGCGCGGATTACTTCCTGGTCTATGCGAAGACTGCACCCGAGGCAGAGCCTCACAAATCCATTTCCTGCTTTATCGTTGAAAGGGAGATGGGCGTGGAGGTGAAGCATGTCTACGGGCTTCTGGGCTCCCGTGGAGGGGGGACAGGTCGACTCTATTTTAAAGATACGAGGGTGCCGGCAAAAAATCTTGTGGGGCCATTAAACGGAGGCTTCCTGGTCTTCAACCGGATGATGATCCCCGAGCGATTGACCACTGCGGCAGGGGCTCTCGGCATGGCGAGGTGCTGTCTGGAGATCGCCACACGATACAGCAACCGGAGAAAGGCCTTCGGCGAGACGATACGGAAATTTGAGGCGGTCAGTTTTAAAATAGCGGATTCCATTGCAAAACTCGATGCGGCTCGCAGTCTTGTCTATGTCACGGCAAAGCATGTGGACGAAGGCCTCGATTCGAGGCGACTGGTCTCGGAGGCGAAGAAGGTTTCAACGGAGATGCTCTGGGAGGTCGTCAACCATTCAATGCAGGTGATGGGCGGGATCGGATACACGAATGTCTATCCCATCGAGCGTTTCTTCAGGGATGCAAGGTTACAGATGATCTGGACCGGAACGAATGAGGTGATGAATCTCCTCATCCAGCATGAATTCTATAAAGAGGTTCTGGAGAAGATCGGCGAGTCAAGAGATGTGGAGGGCGATGCAGGAGACCTCGAAGGAGAAGAAGAGAAGGTCTATGAATAACAAGCACCATTATTCCGAAGAATAACTCCCCCTTTCCCCCTCTTAATTTAAGAGGAGGAAAGAGGGGCGTTATAGGTTGTTGGAATTTAACCATGACAGACCGCATTTGCATCACTGGGGTCGGAGTTATCTCTCCGGTTGGGATTGGCAAAGATGAATTCCTTTTATCCCTGAAGAACGGCCAACCGGGGATTACGGAGATCAAAGCCTTCGATACCCATTTCTTCCGCTCCAAGAAAGCAGGGATGGTTCAGAATTATCACCCCAAGGATTTCATCCCTGCGGGTAAGATCAGGCGTATCGACCGGGCAAGCCAATTTGCCATTGCCGCATCAAAACTGGCTTTAGCCGACGCTCGATTTCCTGTGACACAGGAGAATAGTTCGAGGGTAGGGGTGGTTTTAGGTTCCGGTTTCTGCGGCCTTTCCAGCTCAGAGGCGTTTCACAAGAGCCAGGTTCTGAAAGATTTTTTAGATTTAAATCCCATGCTCTTTCCCAACACGGTTCCCAATGCCGCCTCCAGCCATGTCTCCATCGAACTTGGAATCCGGGGGGTGAATTGCACTCTGGTTCAATCCTTCTGCACGGCAGAGGCGGCCATCCTCTTCGCCAGCGATCAGATTCGAAATGGAAGAGCAGATGTCATTCTTACAGGAGGGGTGGATGAGCTGAGTGAGTTCCTGTTTCGTGGATTTTCTGATCTTCGCCTGTTAGCCACAGATCAAGGTCATGGGGAAAGATCCTGTCCCTATGATCGAATGAGAAACGGGTTGGTCCTGGGGGAAGGGTCAGGGGTGTTGGTTATCGAGACGGAAGAGCATGCCCGGTCAAGAGGGGCGAAAGTTTTGGGTTATATTTTAGGCTATAGTTTAGTGGGTGGGTCATCCAAAAACGACGGGTCAGAGAATATAGGACGCTCCCTTCGGTTGACGCTGAGAGGAAAAGAAGGGATGGAGATCGATACCATCAGCGGCGCAGGGAATTCATCTAAAATCTTGGATGCATTGGAAGCCCAAGGAATTAAAAAGGCCTTTCCATCTCAGTATTCCCGGATTCCGGTCAGTTCAATCAAATCGATGACAGGCGAGGCAATCGCGTCGGGTGGGATGAGAATGGTGGCCAATGTGCTTTCCATGGGGTATGGCTTTATCCCACCTACAATCAATTATCTCTTTCCAGATCCTTCTTGCGATCTTCGATATGTCACTCATCAAAAGCTGGATCAGGAGGTCCGGACTGTCCTACACATGGGAATTTCCCCTGGAGAATGTTATTCTTCTATCCTGATGGGGCGCGAATGGAACCGATAACCGGCACAGGAAATCTCATCCTCCTCTTTACCCTCATCCATTTTACCCTGGGGCGTTCCTTCTCGGTGCTCTTTGCTATCTTCAATCAGATGTCTGTCTTTATCTATTTCCCCTTAGCCCTGACCTATGATTATGTCCAGATTCCCGTCTACGGGGCATTGTTAGAACAATCTAACAAAAAATTTTTTGTTATTCGGTGGCTCACCCACAAAACCGATAAGGTTATCTCCAGCCTAAATGAGAGGCCCATTCTTAAGAAGGTGATGTCTCTCGGAAATGTAGGACTTATCTTACTTTCTGCTCTTCCCATCCGTGGTTTCGGAATCCTCTCGGGAAGCATTGTCAGTTTCTTACTGAAAAAGAGCAGGAAGGAGGGAACGATCCTTTTGATGACAGGGTCTTTTATAGGGATTTTTATCATCATGGGCATTGCCAAAGGAGTTTTTAAGGTCTTGTCTTTTTTGTTATGAAAAAAGATTTGCTATCGGCAATCAGCCACAAGCTATCTTATATATGACGACATAAATCGTGTGTAGTCTGTCATTCCGGGCTTGACCCGGAATCCAGTATTTTTCTGGATTCCTGCTGGAGTTTATCCCGATGAAAATCGGGGCAGGAATGGCGCCCTTTGATGTGACTAATATTGCTGCGTATAAGATGATGGACACAGAAGAACTCTTACGAAAGCTTCCTCACACTTTTCCTTTTCGGATGATTGATCGGATCCTCAAGATCGAGCCGGGAAAGAGGGCTGTTGCGCTCAAGAACGTGAGCATGGATGAACCCTATCTCCTGGGCCATTTTCCAAAGGAACCTATCATGCCGTCCATTCTCATCTTGGAGGCATTAGCCCAGACAGGCGGTATTGCTTTTCATTCATCCTTTGAAAAGGAGGAGGAAGGAGTTCCTTTTTTGGCAAGGATTGATGAATTTCGACTAGAAAGAAAGGTTGTTCCTGGAGACTCCATGATCCTGGAGGCAGAGATTGAGCACATCTTTTCCAACCTCGCTAAAGTTAAAGTTCGCGCCAAAGTAGGCGAAGAGATCGTGGCTGAAGGGATGCTTGTGTTGGCGAAAGCCCTTTTCCCTGAACGCCTTCCTTAATTTCACCTCCCTTTTTCTGTGTGTTCTTGCCTATCACCTGCTTGCCGCCATCGAGAAGAGATTCCTGGATCGGGGAATTCATACTTCATGGTGGAGCATCCGCCAACAGTTGAGCACGCACCATGTTGCCACAATCCTTTTACGGACCTCAAACGGAATGGTTTTAAGAATACGAAAAGGGGGTATCCCTGAGCCCGAGCAGAAAAAAATCTACGAGATTATGAGAATTCCATTCCGGGTCATAAAGCCAATCAAGACTTGGCACGAGATGAAATATAGTGACTGACAAAAAACGAAACTCGCATAAATAGGGCATTTCGTTCAACAGAGTGCGGAAGTTGGGCTAATAGGGTCGGAAGGTTCTCCCCCCAAAACCTTGTAAAGCGATCGCACCTGTCTGCCGCAGGAAGGGAGGTTATACGAACCAGCCATCCTGCCCTTTGCATGGTGATTTTAGGAAGCGAACCTATGCAGTGAAGTTCCCTGCCCACAAGGCAGAGCTTCTCGGAAAGGTAATATCACTCGATAGGGTGTTCCTTGCCCCCGACTACATGGCGGAGCAAAGGACACAGGCCGGTCAACGGATAGAGGTTTCGCTTCAAGGTTTTTCCAGAAAAACCTCTCGACCCTTTTCTCTCTCTTTTACTGAGGGGTTACATCTTTAATTACCCCAAAAAAGAGATAGGGAATTGAAAAAATAAAAAAACCCATTTGGCCAGAAGGTTTGAATGCCTCACGGATTGAGGCCCAAAGGGCGAGCATTCCGCGAGTGACGGGCATCGGTTGTCGTGACCCCTTGCAACTTCCCGGATAAAGCGGTAGACTGGTAATCCATGGAGACGACGTCATTTCTCCGCAGGGTTTTTATTACCGTCTTTCTATTCTATCTCCCTTTTTCATTCTGTTTTGCATTCGACACTCAAGAAATCCGGAGAAATCAGTCTCTTTTGCAGGGTGAGTCTGCAGGAAAAAGGATTGTCACCTGGGCTGAAAAGTTTATAGGCACCCCCTATGATCGAGACCCGATGGGCGAATATGTCACGAGGGAAACGATTGTGGCGGATGAGAGGGTGGATTGTATGTATCTGACTTTCCGGGCAGTGGAGCTTGCCTTGAGCCGGACGCCTGAAGAAGCGATTCAGATGGCTCTCGAGAAGCGATTCCACTCAAAGGGAATTCTTATGGATGGAAAGGTCGTCAATTATGAGGACCGCTTTGAATACGGGGAGGACATGGTCTTCAGCGGTAAATGGGGAAGGGAGATTACTCCAAAAATCGGAAAGACGACGAGGATCAAAGGGGCGAGGGGAAGGGATTTTGTAGAGATTCTTCCATCCGAACATCTCCTCAAGGGTCTAAGGAAATTAAAAAGCGGGGACATCCTGTTTTTCGTTAAAAAGCCAGAAGAAAGAAAAGTGGAGGAGATTGTCGGACACATCGGAATTGTTAAGATCGAACAAAGACCTTATCTCATCCATGCCAGCGGCACAAAGGGGAAGGGCGGGGAGGTGAAGAAGGTATTATTGAAAGAGTATCTTTTTAAGACGCCCTTTATCGGTGTCATGATCACGAGGTTCGATTGAAAAGTTTTAGCCTAAAAAAGGGGAGGCTGTAACCTCCCCTTTCCGTTAAAGACTGATTTCTCTTCCACTTCCCATTAGAGCATGAAGATGGCGACAATGACCACTCCCAAAAACCCCGCAAGCGTGGGCCAGAGATTTCGCCTTGCAATCTCAACCGGATCGGTTCCCGTGATGGCCGCCGCAGGGATCACGGCCCAGGGAATGATACATCCGCCGCCCACTGCTATGGCAAAGTACTGACCGAGTGCCCCAAGGGTGGCGACATCCAATTTTGTTGCTCCTCCGAGGGCCTGGGCCAGAGTGCCCACAAGAGGCAATCCGGAAAACCCGGAGCCATCGAGGCCCGTGATGCCTCCGACGACTGCCTGAACCACAGCCACCGGAATCCGGGTCAGGGGAACGGCATTGGCGAGCGCCTGCCCCAGATCGAAGAGAAGCCCTCTTGCTCCCTCCCCGAAGATGGCCTTTGCTGTTCCGGGAGATCCCATGAAGAAGAAAGCGGCAATCAGGAAGACCGGAGCAAAGATTCTGACTCCAAACATAAAACCCGCCCTTGCATGTTCGGTCAGTTTGCCAAACCCTTCTTTGCCATAGGCTCCAAAGGCAACGAAGACCATGATGAGCCCAACCGTTCCACCCAACAGGGCGGTGGCATCCCCTCCGCGGAGCTTAAAGACCAGCATCCCTACAATGACAAGAGCAAAGAGGATGGCGATGATCAGAAGGGCAACCTTTTTAAACCCGGGAGCGGCTTTTGTCCACTTCTCTCTTTCTGCCCTGGCTTCAGGACCAATCTCAAAAGGAGCCCATTCGATGGGCTTCCCGGCAGTGGCCTTAATATCCTTCTTCACCGCGAGGAAGGAAAGGGGAAGGGCAATAGCGGCCCACACGATGAGCATGGGAAGGCTCTTTCCCATCACATCGGTTACTGCTACCCCTGATGCTTTTGCCGTAATGCCGGGCGCGCCCTGGATGATGAAGTCTGTGGTCAGGGCGCAGCCATAGCCGAACATGCTGATGGCCATGGCCGCACTGATGGGTGGAAGCCCGGCCTTAATGGCCCCGGGGAGAAGCAATGCTCCGACCAGAGCAATGGCAGGTGAGGGCCAGATCACCCAGGCAACGATCATGATGACAAAACCCATCACCCAGTAGGCGATCCCTGGAGATTTCATTATACCCTGGACCGGTCGGAACATCATCTCTGCTATGCCAGATTCTTCGAGCATTTTTGCCATAGCGACAATCAGAGAGATGATGACGACCACTCCGATAAGTTCACTGAAAGCAACCGTGACCGAATTGAAGACGGCCTGGACCGCCTTGACCAGATTGCCCGTAATGACCCAGGCGAGGATGAACGATCCGATGATACAGACGAGCGGCGTCTCCCTCCTCAAGGACATTGTCAAGAGGATGAGGATGATGAAGATTGCATAGACCCAATGAGCGGCAGTGAGTTCAACCATAGAACACCTCCTTGTTTAAAGGGATTTTGATGAAAAAATTCCAACCAATCCAGCCTGACCAACTCTCTTTTCGATCTCTTTGAGGTCGGTGGAATAGAGGCCTCTCTCTCTCATCCGATCAAAGTAGACAGAGCCTGAGAAGGTATATTTGAAGGCCAGGCCTTCTTCGGTCTCCATCCGAACCCGGACATAAGCGATGGCATCGCCCACGACGAGCGTATTGGGAAGGATGAGAGGTTTTTCTCTCTGGATCTGTCTCACCGCATTAAGACCGGCCAGCGTTCCCGTGACAATGGCCTCGGTATGGCCTACCAGCAGGCCTGCCTTCTCTCCGGCACAGAAAAGGTTTCCAATCCCTTTCACCTTGAGACCATCATCGCGGGGCGCCATTCCCACATAACGGATGGAGTTTCCAAGACCTCCTGCATAGGGATCCCCATAACGTGCATTTTCAAATCCCGGGATCCGGCGTAGGTCTTCGAGAGGGAAGAAAGGAACCATCAGTTTGGCATGGCCCGTATCGAGGAGGATGAGATTTTCTTCAAATTCGGGCAGGGCGTATTGCTGGCATGCCTTGATGGAGAGTTTTTCTTTTGATCGCTCTAAAGAGGGAACAGGGACGATTGCCACCCCTTCCTTTTCGAGGCGATCGACAATCTGACGAGAGAGGGATTCCTTAAAGAGCTTGCAGGAACCGCTCATCGCTCCGATCTGCTCGCCCTTTCTTCCGACCATCTCCATGACGCCGGCTTTGGCCGTGAGGCTGATCCGTCCGCCGAAAGAGGGACACCGGAGAATACACATGGCACAGCCATTTCCGTATTTATTGCAGTTGGCAGGAGGGCCTGCGGTTCCGGTCGCATCGATGAAGGCATCGCCTTCGATACGAATCCTCTCCTCCCCCTTTTTTCCTATGACGGCTTTAATTCTATCTCCATCTTTCTCCACCTCCTCGGTCCGGGTGGAGAGATAGATGGAGATACCCTTCTGGAGGAGGTACCTCTTAACCAGGGGTTCCATCGTGGCAACGTTGTAGAGTGAGGCATGGTGGTGACCCGGAAATTCAATGTTCCGATGGAGGATGTTCTGATCGATGAACTGGAAGAGTTCACCGCCTCCCATGGCGATCATCTCTTCCGCAGCGGTGAAGCGGCCATTGTTTCGCATGATCCCTCCGACCAGCCCTGTTCCCAGCAACATGTCGGTCCGTTCGATCAGAAGGACTTCGGCGCCCTGTTTTCGGGCTGAGAGAGAGGCGGCGCAGCCTGACCACCCCCCACCTGCAATGACCACCTTCATGAGAGGCCTCCCTCGCTGAGGATGTATTTCCCATGTGAGAAGGCTTGTCGAAATTGTTAAAAGAGGAAAGGTATTTTTTTAGATGAGGATAGGTTAAAGTAAAAAAGTTGTCAAGAAGAAGTTTGAGATTTTTGAATAATCCCAAAACTCTCTGATTACATTGAATAAGGACCGATTACACAGATTAGAAATCCATTGGTCAATAAAGAAAAACCTGTGTAATCAGAGATTTCTAGACTTATTTGGAAATCTCACTTTTTGTTGTTGACAATGAGGAATGGAAGTATAATATTTTATGGAATATCATCCGCAGGTTCTTTCATTTCTGCATAGGAGGGAAGACCATTTATGATCCGCGCATTCAATAAGCATTACCGCAAGGCCATCGACCTCCTCGAGAGTTTCACGGGAAGCGAGAAGCTGGAGATGGGGGAGAAGGTCATGGATTGGTTCCGGGAAATACCCGAGGAATACCTGGTCTCTCTGGCGCTCTTTTTTAACGAGGTGATCGATGATCTGGGAGATGAAAGCCTGGAGAAGATCGACCTGAAGATCAAATCCAAAAAGAAAGATGAAGAGGATGAAGAGGAAGGGTCCGACGAATACGAGGAGGATGAAGATGATTATGATGAGGATGAAGATGAGGAGGAGGATTATTAATTTTTGGAGGCGAGAGTGGCTCGGTTATAAGCCCAGCGTTCCATCCTGCCGATCTCCTCTTTCATCGTCGTCGAAAGGGGGATAATACTTCCGGCGGCGATGATGATATCGTGCTCGGTCAGTGGCCGGCCATCATTGAAAGCATCGACCATGGCACCATAGACCGCCTGCTCAATCTCAGCACCGTTAAACCCTTCCGTCACCTTAATCAGCATATTTAAATTAATCTTTGAGAGGTCCGCGCCATTCCTGTTCAGATGGATGGAGAGGATAGACTTTCTCTCCTGGGCATTGGGAAGAGTGACGAAGAAGATCTGGTCGAAGCGGCCCTTTCTCAAGACCTCGGGAGGAAGGAGCTCGATCACATTGGCTGTGGCGGCGATGAAGACGAAGTTCTTTTTTTCCTGCATCCAGGTGAGGAAAGAGGCAAAGACCCTCGATTGCGCGCCCCCCCCGGCCTTCTGGCTTTGAATACTGATCCCCGCTTCGATTTCGTCGATCCAGAGCACAGAAGGGGCGATGGTCTCCGCGGTTTGTAGGGCAACCTGAAGAGCCTTTTCAGGTTCTCCCTGGGTTCCGTCGTAAAGCCGCGCCATATCGAGGTGAAGCAAAGGGACTTTCCAGAAAGAGGCAAAAACCTTCGCGCAGAGGCTTTTGCCGCATCCCGAGACACCGGTGATCAAGACCCCTTTCGGAAGTTGAAGACCAAAAGTCTTTCCTTCTTTGCTGAGGGCACCGCCTCTTTTCCTCAACCATTCTTTAAGGTTTTCGAGGCCGCCGATCTCATCGAGGGTAGGCCGGTTCGTGATCAATGTCAGGATTCCAGACTTTCTGACCAGTTGACCCTTCTCTTCGATGACCCCATCGATGACAGAGGCATCGAGAATCGTCCTCCCGATCAGAGCGCTCCGGAAGGCGCGGGCCACCTGGTCAAGGGAGAGGCCAAGGGCGGCTTTGACCATATGTTCTTTCAAATCGGGTGTCAGGGATTCTGTCAGTTTAGCGGCATGAGGGGTTCCACTGATCACGCTGTCTAAGATACGCTCCACTTCAGAGGCGTCCGGCATGGGAAGATCGAAGATGACCATATCGCGACGGAGTTCCTCTGGAACAATTAGAACAGGTGCGACGATAAAGAGGGTGGCATAACGATTCCGGAGAGCCCGGTGGACATCCTTCATCTTTCTTGTCAGAAGAGGATCGCCATCCATCAAGGAGTGAATTCCCTCAAAGAGATATAAAGCCTGTTCCGTTCGCTGGATCACTTTATCCAGGGCATCGAGAGGAGCTTTGGAGTTTTCTATGGTCTCCTCCTCCCCGGTCAGACCTTGGAAGGGGTTCCAGATGAAGAGTTTGGGCCCGGGTTGAAAGGTGGCGGAGAGTTCTTTGAGAAGGGTTTCCACACGGTCCTCTTCATCCGAGAGGACATAGACGATGGAAGCCTTCGAGAGGACCAATTTCTTCAGGTCCTGAAGGGTCTGCTGTTTTCTGGAGGGCTCTTCCATAGACCAAATTGTATAGAAATTAGGATTAAAAATCAAATATTTCTCAAAATGAGGTAAGCCTCTCCAATTTCATGATGCCAGAATGGAATCCAGAGGGACAGGCGGACCAGACTCCGAAATCTTTAGGATTGCGGATCATTAGAAGTTTAAAGGAAACGTTCGTCGTCAATGGAAACGAGGGAATTATTAGTCTTGGAACGTCTGGGGTCGATCCTTAAGCGGTGCCGCCCTAAATCTTTCTCCGCCGGCTCGCCTACCCCTCTGGATTTCGCATTCCCATGGATTTCTATCACGGGAGAAGAGATGCTTCCCCAAATAGGTTGAATCTTTATCTGTTATTGAATAAAATGATGTCAGGTGAAATGGCATGAAAGTGGACTTTAATCCCATCATGATCGATCTGGGGCTGATCCGGGTGAGCTGGTATGGCATGATGTATGTCTTAGGGTTTATTGGTTCCTACCTCCTTGTCCGTTACCAGATGAAGAGAAAGGATTTCGGGGTTTCAAGGGTGGAGGTGGAAAACCTCTACTTCTATCTCATCATCGGGCTGATGGCGGGCGCACGTTTGGGGTATGTCCTCTTTTACGATCTCAAGATGTATTTGTCAGATCCCCTTGAGATATTTGCCGTCTGGCGCGGGGGAATGTCCTTTCACGGAGGGTTGATCGGCGTGCTGATCGTGGGGATTTCATTCTCTTGGAAGAATAAGAAATCGTTCTGGAAGATTACGGACCTCATCATTGTCACTGCGCCCATTGGATTAGGATTGGGAAGGATCGGAAATTTCATCAATGGAGAGCTCTACGGTCGCATGACCAACCTTCCCTGG
>VGSS01000065.1 GCA_016874935.1 Deltaproteobacteria bacterium
CCGATTTTAAAAATCCCGTTAAACTCGATTTGATCCAGACCAGGAATTCCCCGGAGGGAGATGAAGACATCAGGAGAGATCTTTTTCTGCCTGTTCATCACAATGGCATCGGTTCCGCCTGCGATCAATTTTGCCTTGTCCCCGTATTGATTTAAAAGAGAAAGGGCTTCCTCAAGGGTATTGGGTTTGAGATAGTCAAACTTTTTCATAGGACCCTCCGCTGGATGGCATTACCTGACTAAACTGGGCAAGAAGAGGACAATCTGAGGGAAAAGGATCATCAGTCCCATTGTGATTGCATAGGCGGGAATAAACCAGGAAACACCTTTAAAGACCGTTGAAAGGGGAATATCAGGAGCCATTCCCGAAACCACATAGGCGCAGATACCTACGGGAGGCGTGACCGCTCCCAGGGTTGTCACCACCGTGAGAATGCAGCCGAACCAGACCGGATCATATCCGAGATTGATCGCCATGGGATAGAAGATGGGGATTGAAATTAAGAGGAAGCCGAGGGCATCCATGACCATTCCCGCAATGGCATAAATTAACAGGATGCAAACCATAATCATATAGGGAGGGACATGGAGCGTTGAGACAAAATCGACCGCGAGAAAGGGAAGGCGGCTGATGGTCAGAAAACGGCCGAAGATGACCGCTCCCCAGATGATCACGATCACCATGCAGGTGACTTTGAGGGCATCCGTAATGGATGAAACCAACCCTTTCCATGTGAGTTTTCTCCGAATGGTTCCTGCGATCAGCAAGGCGAAGAAGGCTCCGGCGGCTCCTGCCTCGGTCGGAGTATAGGCTCCGGTGTAAAGTCCTCCCATGACGAGGCCAAAAAGGATGACCATCTCCGCCATCCCGGGCGTGGCCTTGATCTTATCGATGAGACTCACCTTCGGCCCCCCAGGACCCCATTCCGGGTGTTTCACACAGACGAGGTAAATCGTCAGCACAAACAGAACTGCCATCAGGATCCCGGGCAGCGTTGAACCCCAGAACAGTTTTCCGATGGACTGTCCGGTCTGGATGCCGTAAACAATCAGCACAACGCTCGGCGGAATCACGACCCCGAGCGTTGAGCCACAGGCGATCGAACCGGCCGAGAGGGCTTTGTCATAGTTATATTTTTTCATCTCCGGCAGGGCGACGGTTGTCATGGTGGCGGCAGTGGCATTATTGGAGCCACAGATCGCAGCAAAACCCGCACAGGCCATGACGGTGGCCATGGCAATTCCACCCCGGGTCCGGCCGAACCATTTATAGGCTGTTTCATAAAGGCTCTTATTGACTCCTGAATGGAAGCAGATGGTCCCCATCAGGATGAACAGGGGAATGACGGTAAGGCCATAAGATGAAAAAATAGACCAGGTCTCTGTGCCGATCATCGAGAGAGCGGAATGGATGCCTGTGACATACCACAATCCCAGGAAGCCCACGAGAGCCATCGAAAACCCCACCGGCATCTGAAGGAGAATCATCACCGCGAGAAGAATAAAAATTCCGGTCAGACCGATCATCTATTTTTCTCCTTTTTGAGGACGAAGGGTTTTTAAAAAATCGATCAAGAGAACAAAGGCGAGAAGAAGGCAACAGAGGGCGACCGCATAAACAAAGGGATGATAGATGATCCTCAGGGTTTCGGATGTTTCTCCCCTTTTCCATATCGCGGTAGCATAGACCCCGCTCTGCCATGCGACCAGAACGAAGAAGGCCATGCAAACCAGAGAATTGAAGGCGTTGACGAACCGTTTGGTTTTGGCTGAATAATATCTGGCTAAAATATCGACGGAGATATGAGATCGGTTTATCTGGGCATAACCCAGGGCCAGAGCGACCACGAGGGCGCCGAAGAACCCCACCAGCTCATAGGCCCCCTTGAAGGGCGATCCTAAAATCCGCATCAGCATATTGGCACAGGCGATGCCCGTCAAACCCACAAGGGCTATTCCTCCGAACCAATTAAACCATCTGTTCAGGTTATTGCTGAACTTATCCAGTCCGATGATCATACCTTGCTCCATTATCTGAAAAGAGGCATTTCGATGAAGAGGGGAGGCTTGGGCCCTCCCCTCCACTTTTAAGGCATACGATCAATCTGAATCAATCAGGAAATTGTTTGCTGTATTTTTCCTTCAGTTTCAACGTATCATCGAGAATGGCTTTGGCGGGCAATCCCTTTGCTTCAGCGTCCTTGACATGTTTATCGATCATGGGCTTTAGCAATGCATCCCACCTCGAGATCTCTTTTGGCGAGAGTTTATAGACCTGAACATTGTGAGTCTGTTCTGACCACTTCATCGCTTCTTTCAAATGATTGTCCACATACCTTCCTGTCCAGATGGCCTGGTCCAATCGAAGGTCATCCATGGTTTTCTTCACATCCGCAGGCAGGGAATCCCATTTCTTCTGATTCATCACCACGGCGAAAGAGACGACGAAAAGATTGACATTGGAGGTCACATGGCGGCAATATTCGGCATATTTGAAGTCTTTCATCACCTCAAGGGAGGAGACGTTTCCCTTGATGACGCCCTTCTGAATGGCTTCGGGAACATCGGATTGAGGCATGCCCACGGCTGCGGTGCCGAGGAGCTCAAGAATCTTTGCGCCTGTTCCGGAGGCTCTCAGCGGATAGCCCTTTAAATCCTCGAGACCCAAAATGGGTTTCATGGACATGATATTTGCGGGCGGGCAGGTAAACATCGTGAGGACCTTAAATTTTTCGAGTTCTTTGGGTTTATATTTCTCTGTGAGTTCCCAGAGCGCGGCGCTCGCTACGGTGGCGTTTGGCCATCCGATAGGGAGATCGACAAATTCAACGACAGGGAACATTCCCGGGAAATAGGAGGTTGCGGTGGAGCCGATATCTGCGGTTCCGGCCGCGACTCCGTCAAACATGTTCTTCGGATTGAGAAGGGTGCTACCCGGATAGGTGTCTATCTTTACCTTTCCGGCTGTCCTTTTCTCAATCTCCGTTTTCCACCTTTCCATCTGAACGCAGGGGAAGGTGGGGGCGGGCGGGAAGTTTGCGTAACTGAGCTTGATCTGGGCCTGTGCGGGCGCTGTTAGCAATCCGCTTACCGCCAAGAACGCCATTAGAAGTCCTGTGAGGGCAATTAAAAAGAGCTTTTTTCTCATCTTCTTTCCTCCTTTCTGGATTTTAAGAACCATGTCATTAGTGGATACTGTATACAATATTCGGATTTTGTCAAGGTTTTCTTTTCATCACCTCCTTTTTGTGATTTTAAAAAGGCAATTTTTAAATCGCGATCGGTTTTTCGTCATCCATCACTCATAACTCTAAACTCAAGCTTCTTCACGGTGGTCATAAACCCGTTTGCTCTTCCGCTCCGAGCGGGGCAGCGACCCATAATCAACCACTTCCACTTTACCACTTACCAGGATCTGTTTTTTAATCTCCTCCTCAATGGTTCCAGCCAACACTCCGTCTCCTGAGAGGGGCGATCCCTCGACTCTCTCCAACTTGACGGTCATATAATCCTTTCCGTCCTCCTTGCGATGCAGATGAATCTGGTATTCGCTTCCAGCCCCTTTTATCCCGGAGAGGATGTGATCGATCTGGCCCGGATAGATATTGACGGCCCGAATGATGAACATATCATCGGACCTTCCGAGAAGGCGGTCATGCATGGGGAGGATGGAACCGCAGGAACACCGTTTGGGAATGAGCCGTGTGATGTCCCGGGTGCGGTAACGGACCAGGGGGGCGGCTTCTTTACGAAGGGTGGTGACCACCATCTCGCCGGTTTCTCCCGGAGCAACCGGTTCAAGCGTCTCCGGATTGAGAAGTTCGAGAATATAGTAGTCCGCCCAGTAGTGGATTCCTTCATGATAAAGACAATCGAGGCCGGTTCCCGGTCCATAGAGTTCCGTCATTCCCGGGATGTCAAAGACATGCTCGACCCCGAGGAGTTCCTTCATCCTGATTCTCATGGCGTCGCTCGACCGCTCCGACCCCATGATCACCTTTTTTAAAGCGATCTTATCCTTGAGCCCTCTCTTCTCAACCTCCTCCCCCATTAAAAGGGCCATGGAGGCTGTGGCGCAGAGGGCAGTCGACTGAAAGTCCTCCAGAAACTGGCACTGCATATCGATATTTCCGGGTCCGGCAGGGACGGTCATTGCTCCGAGCCGTTCACAGCCAAGCTGGAATCCGACGCCGGCTGTCCAGACGCCATAACCCACGGCAATCTGGACCCGATCTTTCTTCGTCAGACCGGCCATCTCATAACAGCGGGCGAACATATTGGCCCAATCGTTAATATCTTTCTGCGTATAGCAGAGAACCTTCCGCTTTCCTGTGGTTCCGGAAGAGGCATGGATCCTGACAATTTTTTCAAAAGGGACCGATCTTAAGGGAAAGGGATATCCCTCCTGGAGATCCTGGGCAGTGGTGAAGGGAAGTTTCGATATATCCTTGAGGGACTTGATATGTTTGGGCCTGACTCCTGCTCTGTCAAAATGCTTTTGATAAAATTCAGAATTCTTATAAACATGGTTGAGGGTCTTCTGAAGCCCATCCAGTTGAACCCGCTTGAGATCTCTCTCTGTTCGAATCTTCGGCATGAAACTCTTTCCCATTTTGTCCCTCCCGACTGAATTCGTTCAAATCCTATATAAAATAAAAGGCTCCGTCAAGCGCATATTGATAATATTTGTCATCGGTTCTTCCGGTGTTTCTCTGGTTCCTGTCTTTATCCCTCCCCTTCCTCCCCCCTTAGAGGCTGTGAAGGTGTGAAAGAATCATATTTCCAGAATCGGCATCCTTCCGGCGCACAGGGTTGGAGGGATTGGAGAAGCTTTAGGGCGGAACCTCTAATATT
The DNA here is from genome assembly GCA_016874935.1 of Deltaproteobacteria bacterium. Classification (GTDB taxonomy): domain Bacteria; phylum Desulfobacterota; class BSN033; order BSN033; family UBA1163; genus RBG-16-49-23. The sequence goes on from VGSS01000065.1 coordinate 4,854, forward strand.
AAACTATGTTGCCTAAACCTGAGTCATACCGCTATCTTACTGAAAGCGAAGGTTACCCATAACATCTAATGACCCGCGTTCTAAAGCTTGGACAACACCCCCAACCCTGTGCGCCGAGGCACAGTGCACCAATTTTTTCACAGCTTCTGTGCCGTAATAGGGGAAACGGTAAAAAATGTCATGCTGAACCTTGTGCTGAACTTAATTCAGTATTGTTTCGGCATCTAATAGAATCAAATAGCTACGAGACCCTGAACCAAGTTCAGGGTGACAAAACAGGGATTACGACACAGTCTCTTAGTTTAAGGGGGGACAGAGGGGGGTTATTCTCACACAAAACCCGGAATAACCATTTTTTATCGGTCGTTCGTTCGATTCGAACCCTGGTGGATGCAATAAAGTTCATTTACCTTCTCCTTTTCTGATCAGGGGAGAGGAGAGATTCTCTTTTTTGATAAAAGCCTGCTGGCTGATCGATATCAAGGCCACTGAGCCGATGATGATTGTGGCAGCAATGACCGTATAGACAGTGACCGGTTCTCCAGCGATGAGGTGGCCAAGCAAGACTGCAACCACTGGGTTGACATAGGCATAGGTGGAGACCAGGGGGGTGGGGGCATTACGAAGGAGCCAGGTATAGGAGGTCAATCCAACCCATGAACCGAAAAGAATCAGATAAACAAACCCTGCCAATGACCGCGAAGATAGGGCGGATAAGTTCACCTCCGGCAGTTCTCCGGTCAGAATTCCAAGAAGAAACAGACCTGCTCCGCCTGCAAGCATCTCCATCGCCGTCCAGAGCAAAGGGGAGGAGGGAAGGGAGGCCTGGCGGCTGTAGAGGGAGCCAATCGCCCAGGATAAAGAGGCCCCTATCAGGACGAAGGCGCCTACAAGATCAATGGACGCCCCACTGTGAAACAGTTGGCCCTGTCCGATCAATAGGCTGATTCCGGTGAATCCTAAAAAGAGACCGAATACAGCCCAACGGTTTGGTCGACATCCTGAAGGATGCAGGAGGTCAATCAGGACCATCCACAATGGGGCGGTTCCAACAAGAAGCGCGGTCATTCCTGAAATGACATATTGTTGGGCCCAGACCACGCCGCCATTGCCGCCGACCAATAAAAAAGCGCCGATCAAAATCGCGGAACGCCATTCATTTCGAGATGGGGCCTTGTCTCCAAGGAGTTTTCTGATCAGATAGAGGATGCCGCCTGCAATCAGAAATCGGGTTCCCGCCATTAAAAAGGGCGGGATGGTTTCGATGGCAAAACGGATGGCCAGATAGGTGGATCCCCAGATGATATAGACACTGGTCATGGCAGACCAGATGGTGAAGGAAGAAGGAGCGGTATTCTTTCCAGACGATGGACTCATGATGATGAACGGGCCGACGGATGGTTTCCGAAGCTATCAGGAATCAATTCTTTATAGTCACTTCTTTAAACTTTCTCTCAATCTTTTTGTTGTTTCTTCTTCCGCTTTCAATGTGTCAGAGTGAATGGCCACTCCATAATCTTCCCTGGCCTTATCAATGCTGATATAGCCTTCGATCACATCCTTTTCAACCCATTCGGGATCACGCTCCAGCGAATTCCCGCAGCCTCCCCCGCCGGCGGCGTCAATCGTCACCACGTCGCCGAGGTTGAGTTGAGTAAGTCCGTAGGGATTTCCGGGCACTCCGTTGATTAGAAACTGAGCCTTTGCGCCCGGCTTTCCGCCAAAGAGTCCCTGGGGAGGATGGATATGCCTTCCTGCCTGCATTCCAAGATTAACAGGTGACAGAGGTCCATACTGATCATCAGGGACTCTAAAAACCTCCCGTTGCCCAAGACCTCCCTTCATCCGGCCCGGCCCTCCTGAATCGATGAGAAGTTCTCTTTTTTCAATGATCAGAGGCGTGTCGCTTTCGATGATTTCGACGGGCGTATTGGCGCCGTTGGCGGGAAAGATATAGACATAATTCCCATCGCCGGAGGCGCTGGCTCCCATTCCACCCCCTCTGATGATCACAGAATGCCAGGGTTTCCCATTACTCCTCTTGCCATAGAAGACATTCATCTGGGCGGGCGTCCCTCCGCTTGCGGCAATCACTTTGTTGGGGGCGACTCCGGAGAGGGCTCGATAAATGATCTCTGTCAGAAAATGTCCGATGACCAGCCGCGCCGCCACGGCCGCTGGAAATTTACAGTTGACCACCGTGCCCTCCGGCGCCTTGAGCGTGATGGGGCTTGCACAGCCGTCGTTGTTAGGAATGTCCGGGCCAAACATGCTTTTGACGGCCATAAAGACATAGGCGTAGGTAAAGTTATAAACGACATTCCCTCCCCAGTTCACCTGAGGGGAAGACCCGTTTAGGTCCACGAAGATATCGCTTCCTTTGACTTCAACGGTGGCCTTAATCACCACATCCTGCTGGCCCTTCATCTGCTCGATGATGGCTTCGGCCGGATAGGCGCCATCGGGGATCTTCTCAATTTCTTCCCTCATGGCCTTCTCTGTGCGGCTGATGATCTGGTCCGCCAGGTCATCGAGATGATCCAAGCCATTTTCCCTGAGCATCTGGCAGATCTTCTCTGCACAGACATGGTTGGCAGCAATCTGAGACCGGATGTCCCCAATCACCTCGTCGGGAGTCCGGACATTCCAGCGAATCATATCGATCACGGATTGATTGAGGGTTCCTCCGTCGTAGAGTTTCACGAGCGGGAGGAAGAGGCCTTCTTCGAAAACATCATGGTTGTCGGAGGAAACACGGCCTCCGATATCCGAGTGATGGAAAACGCAGGCGGTAAAAGCGACCAATTTCCCAGTGTAAAAGACGGGACTCATGACACAGACATCGTTCAGATGTCCTGCGAGGGCCCAGGGGTCATTGGTGATGAAAATGTCTCCGGGTTTGTAGGTTTCCGGAGAAAGTTTGGTGACAAGATTCTTGATTCCCAAAGCCATGGCCCCGGATTGGCCGGGCGTGGCAAAGGAGCCCTGCGCCAGCTCCCTGCCTTTCTGATCCGTGAACATGCAGGTGTAATCATGGGCATCCCTGAGCAGGCTGGAGAAGGCGGTCCGGGCAACCGCGCTATCCGCTTCATCCACGATGGAAATCAATCTTCGCCACAGTATCTCTAATGTAATGGGGTCAAAGGTTCGTCCCATGTTTATCCTCCCCATACCATTTCGGATTTTGGAATTCGGATTTCGGAATTTTCGATCTGCTTTCCGCAATCCGCAATCCGAAATCTGCAATGCATTACAAAAGATCAACCCAGAGAAATCCAAAATCATCCACAGAAACCAATGCGTCCTCGCCGATGATGACAGTTGACTCCTTCTCTTCAATAATGGCGGGCCCTTTGAATGTTGCCTTCGGAAAAAGCCGGTAGCGATCATAGACCGTATAGGAGATAAAGCCCCCTGCCTTAGGGGAGTAAGCCATGCGTTTCCCTTTGATCGCCTTACCCAGAGATTCTCCAGTTTTATTAATCTTTGGAAATTGAATCAACCGTGCAGGGAGACTCGCTCTGACTTTGAAATTGATGAACTCCACTTCGGAATCAGGATACGTCCTCCCGTATAATTTTTCATAGACCTCATCAAATCTGCGGCGGACCTCCTCCTTACGCATCTTTGTGAAATCTCTTCCGGAAACAGGGACATTGGTCTCCGAACCCTGGCCGACAAAACGCATATCGAGAGATCTTTCGAATTGGATATCTTTCTCTGAGGCCTGTTTCTTGAGTATCTTTGCCGCCTCATCTTCCAGTTCCTTCAAAATCTTTTCAATTTCAATAAAATCAGAGGCCGTCAGAGCAACCTTGTGACTTCTAAGGAGGTCAAAGGATCGAGGGGCGGTAAAAAAGCCAAGAGCCGAGCCCACTCCGGCATTGGGCGGAACAAGGAGGCGGGGCGCCCCCAATTTTTTAGCAAGACCATAGGCATGAACCGGTCCTGCTCCACCAAAGGCAACCATCGTTACAAGGTTGGGGTTTCCTCCTTTTTCGGCGATGTGTGTTTTGGCTGCGGCGGCCATGGTTTCATTGATGAGGTCGTGGATTCCCCATACGGCCTGGATGAATGTGACCCCCAGAGGCTTGGCCACCTTTTCTTCGACCCCGAGTCTTGCCGCTTCCTTGTCGAGCTTCATTTTGCCGCCGAGGAAGTAATTCTCATCGAGATAACCCAGCAGGAGATCGGCATCGGTGACACAGGGGTCCGTCCCTCCGAGGCCATAACAGATCGGCCCGGGATCTGCCCCGGAGCTTTCCGGACCCACCTGAAGCGTTCCGAGGCGACTTACCCTTGCAATGCTTCCGCCTCCTGCCCCAATCTCCATCAAGTCAACCACAGGCACCTGAATGGTCAGTCCGCTTCCCTTCATAAATCTCTGGACGCGGCCGACTTCAAAGGTTGGGACGACGCCGGCTTCCCCTTTCTGAATCAAGCAGGACTTGGCGGTTGTGCCTCCCATGTCGAAACAGAACATTTCCGGAATATTGAAAAGGCGGCCGTAATATTGACCGGCAATGACTGCGGCCGTGGGTCCTGACTCAATGATTCGGACCGGAAATTCTGACGCTGTTTCAACGGAGGTGACTCCCCCACTGGAAAGCATGATGAAGAGTTTCCCCTTAAAACCGATGGTCTCCAGCCTTTTAGCCAATTTGGAGAGGTATCGACCTGTCAGAGGTTTCACATAGGCGTTGGTGACCGTGGTGCTTGTTCTCTCATACTCCTTAATCTGCGGCAGGACCCGGAAGGATATCGAGACCGATATTCCGGGCGCTTCCTTTTCGATGATTTCATTAAGCATTCGTTCATGGGCCGGGTTTTCAAATGAGTTGATCAGGCAGACCGCAATCGATTCAACCTTTAGATTAAGAATCTCCCGGACAACCCGTTTTGCTTCCTGCGAATCCAACGGCTTCAGGACGCTTCCGTCGCTTCGGATTCTTTCTTCCACTTCGAAACGGAGATGTCTCGGGATGAGGGGTTTTGGAAATTGAGCGAACACATCGTAAGGAGCATATCGCATTCCCCTTCCGATCTCGAGGACATCCTTGAAACCCTTTGTCGTGATTAACGCGGTTTTAGCTCCCTTTCTCTCTATAATCGAATTGATGACCAGGGTGGTCCCATGAATCACCTCATCGAGTTTCTCCACAAAATCCGGAGTATATTTCTCCATTCCTCGAATTCCGTCCTCCACGGCATCCGAGGGATCCCTGGGAGTGGTGAGGCACTTATACGTTTTTATCTCTCCGGTTTGATCGTTCAGAAGGACAAAATCGGTGAACGTGCCACCAATATCGCATCCTAAACGGTAAACCTTATCAGACATTGAAACCTCCGATCTTATAAGGATCCAAGGATTCGAGGGTTCATGGGTTCAAGTAACTTGACCCCTCGGGGTCTTGTAGAAGATGATAACAAAGCCGGTTGGTGCGATGGTTTGTCTCCTGAAAAGCGAAGGGTTGGCCCTCAAAGAAGAGGGCTTTTTCCCCAGGCTGGGGAAGGCTCCATTTCCGTACCCAATCGCCGATATTGTTCATATCATCTTTCTAATCACTTTTTAAACTTTTCCTTCCCCTTGCAGGCCACCCTCCCCCCAACTCTCTCCCTTCAGAGACTGTATCGTAATCCCTGTTTTGTCACCCTGAACTTGGTTCAGGGTCTCGTAACTATTCGATTCTATTAGATGCCGAAACAATACTGAATTAAGTTCAGCACAAGGTTCGGCATGACATTTTTTACCGTTTCCCCTATTGCGACACAGTCTCTCAAGGGAGAGGGGGATTTATTGATGGACAAAGCCTGCATTGACCTTGGGGCCGTTTTTCAGGAAATTCTCTATCCCAATATTCCGGTCCTGGGTAGAGAAACACTCGCCGAAGATTTTGGCCTCGAGTTTCAATCCATTGTCAAGGGTCATTTTTGCCCCTTCTAAAATCGCCTTTTGCAGAAGTTCATCGATCTTTCGGCTCAAATGTCCGATATCGACCTCCGGAAGCTTCGAGGGGATAGGAAGAGGACCTTTTGGGATGGAGGGAACATTGACTTTCCCCGAAAGAATGTTTTTTATCCAGTTCATGGCGGCCTCCACCAGGTCGCCCTCCACTTCCTCCTGAATCAGCCCCAGCTCTTTCGCCTGAGATGAAGAGATGGGGTTCGAATTTCTGAGGATCGGCCAGGCCTTCTCTATTCCTATTAATCTCGGAAGCCTTTGTGTCCCACCCGCTCCAGGGATAAAACCGAGCTTTGGCTCCGGTTGACCCACGAATACTTTCTGCCCCTTTGTGGTAATTCGGACAGTGCAGGCCATGGCAATCTCATTGCCGCCGCCGAAAGCCAGTCCATTCATTGCACAGACCACAGGTTTGCCCAAATTCTCCATAAGACCAAGAATAGAATAGTTTTTGAGGCACGCCTCTTCTGCTTCCTTGGCCGTTTTTTGAGCGGCCAGCATCCCGATGTCTGCTCCTGAAACAAATGCCCTTGTCCCGAACCCTGTTAACACGGCTCCCTTAATCTTTGTATCCCTTTGAATGCCCTCGAATATCTCCCGCAGTTGTTCAAACACATCGGCATTGAGGGCATTCAGGACTTTGGGCCTGCGAATCTTTACAATGGCAACTTCGTCTTTATCCTTTCTGAGGACGACCGGGATTTTCCATGGCTGGCCTGAAGCAGCCTGTTTTTTTAGCATGTCAGCCACTTTGAACCCGGGATTCTCTTTGGCATAGGCTTCAACCAGTTCAAGGGCCTTTTTGACGCCGATTTTATTCATCATAGAAAAGGGCGGATTCAGAACCAGTCCGGTATCCATGGCCAGCTCCAGGTCGCCGATATTGGAAATGCCGCTTTCGACAATTTCGCAGATCATTCCGAAATAGGCACCGATGACCCGATTTGAAACCGATTCATACATCTCAGGCGTATAGTCAACGATTTCGCCTTTTGCGGCTGTCTCCCAGGGTTTTCCGGATTTCACCTGATCATCTAGAATCTTAGGGGAGCGATACCAAGGCATGATCTTGGAGGTCATTTCATTGAGGCCATGCTGAGTGATCGGATTCCCTCCTGCGAGGTTATGAGCGGTGAAAGGACCCACGCCCATCCCAAGGGCTTTCTGGACGATCACATCCGCCTGTTTAACACTGGCCAGCCTTTTTTCGACGGTTAAGGCCGTGGCTTCGAAGAGGCCTTCGAAAATGGGATCAACCGCATAACCATAACGGCTCTTCACTTTGATCGGAGCCTTACCGATGAATTCGTACAATTTCATTAAGTATTCCGTCAGGGCGGTGTTGGTCTCTTTTCCGGGAACGATTTCGACCAGAACATTTCTTTCGGCGGGGTAGAAGTAATGGATGACCAAACACCTGCTTTTGTCTTCCATCTTTTCAAAGATCACTTCTGGCTCCATGTGTGAAGAATTGGAAGCAAAAATCGCTGTTTTTGGGCAGGAGGCCTGACATTGATCGAAAATCTTATGCTTGACATCCTCTCTCTCAAAAGCAGCTTCGACCACAAAGTCAGCATCAGCGATTTTCCCATAATCGGTCGTGAAAAGTATGTTTTTGAAGATGGCATCAGCGACCTCTTTCTTGAAGATCTTCTTTTCAGCGGCTTTTGCCATTTTCGATTCCGCCTTCTTGGAGCCTGCATCGAGAGCCGCCTGAACGATATCGACCACCACAATGGGCACCCCGTATGAATAGAGATTCTGGCTAAAATGAAGGGCAATGTCCGGGCCAATATTCCCCGAACCAATCACAGCAATCTTCCGAATCGTCCGACCAAACATTGTAAATGACATAATTTCCCTCCTCTCAAAAGATCATTGCAAAATAGTCAATTAGAGTCTATTTATTAACGCCCCTTTTTCGTCATGCCGGACCTGATCCGGCATCCAGAAGTTCTTCAAGAACTGGACTCCGGTTTTCACCGGAGTGACGGCTGTCTACAGTTTTATCAATATTCCAATTTTCCATTCTTTAAAAGATGGATGGTTCTTTAAACTCTCCGTACGCTTCTTTGAACACTTTGGTCATTTCACCGACCGTGGCATAAGCTTTACAGCATTCCAGGAGATAGGGCATCACATTCTTTTCTGCCCTTGCGGCGGCTTCAAGGTCTTTCAATAATTGTGTCACTTTTCGATTGTCTCTCTCCCGCCTCACCTCTTGCGTTCGCCGGATCTGTTCTTCTGCAGACCCCACTCGGTAATCGTGGAGTTCGACCTCCATCTTTTCGCCTTCGGTGTATTTGTTGACGCCGACCTTAATTAATTCTCCCTTCTGAACCCCCTTCTCAAATTCATAAGCCTGTCTTGCGACTTCCCTCTGGACATAGCCGGTTTCCACCGCCTTGATCATTCCACCCATTTCATCAACCCGTTTCATCTCTTCCACGATCTTCTCTTCCATCTGCTTTGTCAGGGTTTCGATAAAATAGGAACCGGCAAGAGGATCGACCGTATCCCGTAACCCGATCTCCTCCATCAGGATCTGGAATGTCCTGAGAGAGAGAAGGGCGGCCCTCGGTGTGGGAATGGTATAGGCTTCGTCAAAGGAGCAGAGCGCGGTGGTCTGGGCTCCGCCCAGCGCAGCCGCAAGCGCATAATAAGCGCCACGGATGATATTGTTTTCCGGTTGGGCTTTGGTCATACCATATCCTCCGCCTCCGAAGATGCCGCGGAGAAGAAAAGAACGATTGTCCTTTGCCCCGTAACGCTCTTTGAGATTTTTCGCCCAGAGTTTTCTTGCTGCCCGGAACTTGGCGACCTGTTCCCAGAGGTTACCAAAGACATTGAGATTGAAGGTAAACCCTCTGACGAAATCGTCGATTGAATGGCCTCGACGAAGAACCTCTTCGATATAAGTGTTGGCAATCTGGAAGGCATAGGCAATTTCCTGGGGAGGAGAACATCCCGATTCACGGATATGATAACCGCAGATGCTGACCGGATTCGTCCGGGGGAGCTCCTTCATCGAATATTCGATCGTATCCCCGATGAGGCGAACAGCAGGTTTTACCGGAAATACCCAGGCTCCCCGGCCAATCATCTCTTTAAGGATATCGTTTTGAGGGGTTGCGCTCACCCGATCCTTTTTGAATCCGAACTTTTCGGCCGTCGCCTGAAACATGGCGAGCATGATACTTGCCACGGCATTGATCGTGAGTCCCACACCGATCCGATCAAGGGGGATTTCCCGAAAGGCCACCTCAAAATCTCTCAGGGAATCGACAGCCATACCGACTCTTCCGACTTCCCCTTCGGCCAACGGATCATCGGAATCGAGACCCATCTGGGTGGGAAGGTCGAAGGCGACATTGAGGCCGGTCTGCCCATGGGAGATCATCAGTTTGAAGCGTTCATTGGTCTCTTCCGGAGTCCCGAAACCCGTATACTGGCGAGTGGTCCATTCCCGGCTTCGATACCCCTGCGGATGAATCCCTCTGGTAAAGGGATATTCACCGGGATGGGCCAGATCCTTCTCAGGATCGAAGCCGACCTTCTCGAGATCCTTCCGGGTATAGACCGGCTTGATATGGATGCCTGACTGGAGGATCACATCCTGGACTTCGTCTTTCTCATTTTTAATGTACTTTGCAACACCCATCTTATACTCCTTAAATTAGAGATCATAGGCTATCAGGTCATCAGATTATCAGGTAGGGAATATCAGGTCATCCGGGCATCAGGCTTAAAATTATTTCCTGGTATCCTGATGCTCTAATGTCCTGCTTCCTGATGTCCTGGTACCCTGATTTCCTATCATCATCGGGGTTTTATATTTTCTTTGATCCACTTAATCGATTTATCAAAGGGAGTGCCTCCCGGGAAAATTCCCTCGATTCCCATCTTTTGCAAGAGGGGGATATCCCTTGTGGGAATGACGCCGCCGACGACGACGGCGGTGTCCTCGAATCCCTTCTCCTTTATCTTCTTCATCAATTTTTCACAGATGGGAAGATGGGCGCCCGACATGATGGATAAACCGATGACATCCACATCCTCCTGGAGGGCGGTTTGGATGATCTGATCAACCGTTTGATGAAGACCGGTATAGATCACCTCCATTCCGGCATCCCGAAGGGCCTGAGCAACCACTTTTGCTCCTCGATCATGACCGTCCAGGCCAGGCTTTGCAACTAAGATGCGGATCTTTCTTTCCACTTTATCTCCTTGATGATCAGCAATCTGAAATCTGAAATAAAACTATGGAACCATTCTTCCTTCAGTGATCTCTTTGAGAACGATTTCCATTCCCCTTTCAAGATGGGTTCGGACAAGACTCTCCACAAGCCGGGGGTTATTTTTCTTCATCGCTTCGAGCATCTGACGATGGTCTGCAATAGAAGTCTTAAAACCGTTGGGTGCATGGAGCAGGGCAGCACGGTAACGGTAAAAATAGTCGCGATAGCCATTGATCATCTCGATCAATTTTTTGCTCTTGCAGGATTTATAAAGGAGGTCATGAAATTCCGTATAGAGCTGAACCGCCTTCTCATCCTCTCCTTTTTTCAGGGCCTTCTCGGATTGATCCACCTTTTCTTCGAGGGCCGAGATTTTATCCAGCGTAATGTGTGTGGCGGCCAGATAAGCGGCATAGCTTTCAAGGGCAATTCGAATGCCGAAGATTTCTTCCACATCTTCATTTGTGAATTCCCTGACGGCAAACCCTCCTTTTGGGAGCCGTGAGACGAGATCGTCTCGTTCCAGTTTGTGAAAGGCCTCCCTGACAGGGGTGCGACTGATCCCGATCTGGTTGGCCAGCGTTTCCTCAATCAGCCGTTGTTTCGCCTTTAATTTTCCGTGAAGAATGGACTTCTTTAAAGAATCATAGACCACTTCTCGAAGAGGTTTCCTCTTGCCTATCTTTATTCCTCCAAATATGTTTTCCATATAATCCTCCTTACGTTCAGTTCTAAATCTCTGTATACAGTATCCAAGTTTAAGCTTTTATACGCCAAGGGATTAAGCTTGTCAATATTTATTTGAGGTTTCTGGGAAAGACCAGAAACCTCATGAGAGAGTGAAATGAAGTTCTTCAAAAGTGGATAAGGGATGTTAGTTTCCGGTTCTGTCTGAGGATAGTAGCGGCGAGGTCTACTGCTTTTTCAGATCGGTCGATGATCGCTGCATCGCTGGTGGCAACCACCCCCGGAAATCCGATTAAAATTTTCTCCGGGACTTTAATGGCTTGGGCATCGCCTGGAAGACCTTCTTGCTTCATCCGGTGTCTCACCTCCTGGGCCAATGTTCCGCTTTTGCTGATAGGAGCATCAAAGAGAAACAGGGTGTTACGAGGAGTTGTTTTCCTGAGTGCGTTGAAAATCAGTTGAAGAGCTTCGTCTGTTGTTTTGGATTTCTTAAAATCACCTGAAAGACCGGAGATGTCCCGAACAAATCCATCATCTCCAAGAACAAGAAGCTTTCCTGCAAGCCCGGATTCAAGGGTGATGAGCACATTATAACCATCAATGGCCAGTTCTTTATTGCGAATGCGACTGAGAGGGATTTTCTTAGCCTTTCTCCTCTGAGAATCCTCGTTTGAGAAGACTCCTCGGTGGAGAAGGTGACGTTGATCCGAATTGAGTTGATAACGATTTCCTACGAGTTCCAGAGAAGCTTTTCTGGAATAGAGGCGATTGAGGAGGTAGCGAAAATCCTCCGCAGCTTGTTGAAGGTTTTTAAGGTTAAACAATGGACAGTCGACTCCTGATGATCGATATGTGACATTATATCCCAATTTTTAGTAAAGAAAAATATTGACAGAGAGAGTATTGTTGAGTATCCTTTTTAAAACATTGGGTATTTTAAATGGGCTAATCCATCCTTCTAAACCTAAGATAGGGAGCAAATAATGAATTTGGCCCAAAATTTGCCTCACTCACTTACTCACTTTTCTTCTATTTAAAAAGCCTTCATCTCTTTTTGATTCTGCTTCACCCTTCACTTTTAAAAACCAAATTTCATGCAAAACTAAGAATTCTAAAGTCTTGCATTTTTTTAAGCCCATAATTGTCCAAGGTAAGTATCGAGAATACTTTGTTTAAATCGGATTCTCATGGCGTTTAGAGTGACGCTGATATTCTCAAGTAAAATGTTATTGCGTACC
>VGSS01000066.1 GCA_016874935.1 Deltaproteobacteria bacterium
CTCTCTGATGAAGATAAAGGACAAGGAAGGCAATAAAGGCATTCCCTCTTGGGGGACTATTGGATGGAAGGGGGGAGGATCCGGTTAAAATTCAGAGATCGTGTCTTTTATTTTTTTCTGGAGGGTTGGGTCGATATCTCCTTTCCTCCATTCCTGGCTGGCTTCAACTGGCTTCAATTTGAGGCCGCCCCAACTCTATTTCTTTGCTCTTTCCCTTTTTCGATAAGATGAAGACGTAAGAGAAATCCAGCTTTCGCATGCTATCGATCATGACATCAGGGTCTATTTCCTGGATCACCTTTTCGGCCATGCGTTTCACCTCTCCCTTGTCGTCAAAAATGGTTATCCCTTTGAAACGGTCAAATGGAGAAGACATTGATTAACCTCTTCTTTATCAGGCTTTTATAACCTCGAACGAAAGCTGGCCATCGTCGTACTTGAGCGGCCTGATGGATACGTCCATCCCCACCTTTACTTCTTCAGGCTTAATCTCTTTTGTCAAACGGGCGAACAACTTCAGACCGCTGCCAAAGTTCACAACCCCCATGGTATAGGGGGGGTCTGCTTCGAAACCCAGCGGTGCATAATAGGCGGTGGTAAATGTCTCGAGTTGGCCTTTTTGGGGCATCTCGAACCATTCCATGTTCTTTGAGAAACATTTTGCGCAGTCAGCCCTCGGAGGAAAAAACTTAGCGCCGCAATCCTTACAGACGGTCCCTTCGATCTTTCCTTCTGTCAGGAGATCAACAAACTTTGCCGTCTTGGTGATCGCCGTAAAACTTTTTCTTCCAAATTTTTCGAAACCCATATTTCACCTCCCAAAGATTGTCACATTTCCATATAACCCAACGCCGCCAATGTTGTGCACAAGGCCGATATCCGGCTCCCCGGCTACCTGCATGGGGCCTGCCTCACCCCGAAGCTGAAGAACGATGGTTCGGATCTGGGATCCGCCCGTTGCGCCAATGGGGTGGCCCTTTGAAAGAAGGCCGCCATCGACATTGACGGGAATCTTTCCTTCTTTATACGTCGTTTTCTCACGAATAAGCTGTTTTCCTTCTCCCATCGGCGCAAAGCCGAGACCCTCATAGGACATGATCTCTGCGATGGTAAAACAGTCATGAACTTCGGCTACCTTGACATCTTTTGCAGTGATTCCAGCCATCTTGTAGGCCTGGGCGGCGGCGGCATAGCCAACGCTCAGCCCTCTCGTAAAATCGGGTCTTGCGGCCATGTTGACTGCCTCTGATGCCGCACCGATACCAAGCACCCAGACCGGTTTTTTGGACAGAGCCTTTGCTTTTTCAGCATTGGCAAGAATGATGCACGAACTTCCATCCGCATTCGCACAACAGTCACCCACCCGGAGCGGCCATGCGACAGGACCCGCCATTTTTGCCTCGGGGTCTCCCTGTTTAAAATCCCCCGGTTTTACCGGTTTCCTGTAAACAGCCCTGTCATTGACCACGCCGTAGGTGGACGATTTGATCCTGACATTCATCAGATCGTCGTGGGTCAAACCATGCTTCGACATATAAGCCTGTGCATAAAGGGCGTAGTAGGCAGGCATCATAGTCCCAAAGGGCGCCTCCCACTGGATGTCAGAGCCCCGGCCCATTCTCTCCTGGGATTCCGCCGACGAAATCTCGGACATCTTCTGAAACCCGAGGACGACGACAACGTCATGGAGCCCGGATTTAATCATGCCGTAGGCCACTTTTATACCGGTGCTACTCGAAGAGCAGACGGTTTCCACATAGAGCGTCGGCTGGGGAATAAGCCCCAGATATTCTGCGAGGACGCCCGCGGGAGAGCGTTGCTTGTCATATTCAGGGGCCGAGCAGAAGATAGAAGCATCCACATCTTTCTGGGTGATGCCCGCATCCTGCATGGCCTCCCTGAAGGCATCGAATGCCAATTCACGAATAGACCCTTCATAACCTCTTACAAATGAAGTTTGACCAACACCGATAATCGCAACCTCTTTCATCAAGAAACCTCCCTTTCTTTATTGAATAGGTTATTAACATAAATGAAGCAGGTCTTCCTTGTCAAGCCATTTTGGGAGGTCTGTGAAGAGGTTGTTTAATATCCTTCTGATCAGAATTCATTTTATGAGTAATCCTTCATGAGAGGTTCTTCACCCTCAAACAATAAAAATATTTCTGAGGCTTGGGTTAAGGTTACAAAGCCCGTTTCGGTTATCGGTTGGGGTTACGTGCAAAAAGCCAAGAGACGACAAACGTAACCTTTTATTAACGATACGGGCCCTGAACCTAATAGGGTACAGGGCGGGCCTCGTTACCCTTACCGTTAGACTTCTATTTTCTAGGCAATGCTTTTTGATACTTTCCTACTGCGCGTTGGTGCTCTTCGAAACTTTCAGAAAAATGATGTGATCCATCATTTTTTGATACGAAGTAGAGGTAGGGTACAGAAACGGGGTGGAGGGCGGCTATCATGGACTCTTTCCCCGGATTGCAAATGGGGGTTGGGGGAAGCCCCAAAAAGAGGTAGGTATTATAAGGCGTGGGAGTTAAGAGATGTTCTTTCGTCAGATTTCCGTCAAAATTCTGGATTCCATAGATTACTGTGGGGCAGCTTTGAAGGGGGATCTTCTTTTTTAAACGATTGTGAAAAACTGCTGAAATGAGTGGCTTCTCTTCCAAAAGGGAGGTTTCCTTTTCAATAATGGAGGCCAGGGTAACTGCTTCCCGTGGAGTGATCCCCATTTGAGAGGCTTTTTCAATCAGGTCAGGTCCAAAAATTTTTCGGAACTGATGGGCCATCATCCGGATCACCTCTTCCGGTTCCATCTCCTTGATGAAATGGTAGGTATCGGGGAAGAGGTACCCCTCCAGTGTCATCTCTCCCTTTTTCCGGGAATCTTTGACCTGATTCGAGATAGGCTGGAAAAGGTTTAGAGAGGCAATGAAGGCAGGAGAAGTGGCTTTTTGGAGGAAAGCTGTTTTTCCGACAATACTCAGGTCTTCGAGGAGTTGCCCGATTTGAGAGAGCGTATAACCTTCGGGAATGGTGACGAGATGTCGCTTCACCTGTCCTTTGACCAGGGAATCGAGGACTTCGAGGGGGAGTATCCGGGTATGGAATTCATACTCCCCGGCTTTGATCTCCCCTTTTTTCCCAAGGAGGGTAACCATTCCGATAAAAAACTCTCTGTTCCGGATGATTCCCTCCTGTTCAAGCAAAACGGAGATCTTTCTAAGGGGCATCCCTTTTTTAATCACGATGATCTTGTTCAGGGAGGCTTGGGAGGGCGGAATCAGGAGGAACCAGAAGAGGAGAGATGCAAAAAATAGAAAAGCAAACAGGCAAAGAAGGAAGATTTTATGCCGGTGGGAGAGACTCATCTTTTCGGCTCCTGATCTGTTGGAGATACCCCTGAAGAATGAGAACCGCTGCCAATTTATCGATCACTCCCTTTCTTTTCTTTCTGGAGAGATCGGCTTTCAGCAGGGTTTTTGAGGCTTCGACCGTAGAAAGTCTTTCATCCCATGTTTCTACGGGTAGATGTATCTTATTTTTGAAGTCCTCAATCCAGCCTAAAACGAATTCTGCCTGTTTGCCCAGGGAACCGTCCATATTTTTTGGGAGGCCAACCACTATCTTCTCTATTTGGAATTGGGAGATGATGGTATCAAGTTCCCTTAGGTCATCTGTCATTGTCTTTCGCCTGATTGTTTTAAGGCCCTGGGCGGTTATGCCCAACTCATCACTGATGGCTACCCCAATCGTTTTTGACCCGACATCCAAGCCCATAATCCGCATTTACTTCTTATGACCCATTTGGCTCTTTATTGTCAATACTTTTGTTTTGAATGGTCCAAGGCCTGTTAAGGAAGATTAAAAAATGTGCTAACTTATAGTTATCACAATAAAAACAAAAATTTCTTGACAATGAATAACGTGTTTGTTATAAATTGCACAATCTAATACAGAGGGGAGGTTGGTTTTATGGATTTTTCATTGACAGAAGAGCAACAAGCCATGCGGGATATGGCCAAAAACTTTGCAGAAAAGAAAATTGCTCCCACCATGGAAGAAGATGAAAAAGAGCACCGTTTCCGGAAAGAGGTCGTTAAAGAGATGGCGAACCTGGGTTTCTTTGGCTGCATCGCTCCTGAGAAATATGGCGGAAATGAGACAGGGTACCTTGCGGCCTCGATCATGGCAGAAGAGATCGCAAGAATTTCACCCTCCTGGGGGCTTCCTTTTAATCTTCAGATGAACTCCATTCAGTCTGTCCTTCTCAATTTTGGGACAGAGGAACAGCGGGAGAAATATATTCCCAAGCTAATCAATGCCGAACTTCTTGGCTGTTTTGCCATCACTGAGGCGAATTCAGGTTCTGATGTGGCCTCGATGAAGAGCGCTGCCGAAGAGAAAGAGGATGGGTTCATCCTCAACGGGAGCAAGATGTGGATTTCAGGGGTTCCGGTTGCGGACATCGGGATCGTTTATGCCTATACGGATCGGTCCTTGAAACATCGAGGAATCTCGGCCTTTCTTGTCGATATGCATTTACCGGGAGTGACACAAAAAGGGATTGAGACAAAATTGGGGCTTCACTGTGCGCCGACCGGAGAGATTTACTTCGACAATGTCAATCTCCCCAAGGACAGCCTGGTGGGCCAGAAAGGGGATGGATTCAAAATCTGCATGTTCATGCTCGACAATACGAGACTCTCCTGCGCTTCAAGGGCAGTTGGTGTGGCAAGGGCCTGCAAGGAACATTCTGTCCGTTATGCCAATGAGCGGGAGCAGTTCGGCCAGCCCATCGCCAATTTCCAGATGATCCAGGAGCAGATTGCGGAGATGGTTGTGGAAGAGGAAGCGGCAAGGCTTCTGGTTCACCGGGCCGCCTGGAACAGGGACCGGGGACAGAGAAATACGGTGGAAATCTCTTGCGCCAAGTTTTATGCGGCAGAAGTGGCGGTCAGGGCGGCAAATGCCGCGGTTAAGATTTTTGGCTCCTACGGTTTTTCGAGCGAATACCCTGTGGAGAGACTTTACAGGGATGCCAAATCTTACCAGATCGTGGAAGGGACATCCAACATTCAGAAGATGATTATCGCCAGAAATGCATTGGGGCTTAAATAAAAAGATTATTTGATAAGAGGAGGTTATTCATATGGGGACACCCGTAACAGTGCCAATGGTGGGTAAGATTGTTTCTGTTTCTGTGAAAATAGGGGATCAGGTAAAAGAGGATGATCAGGTGGCTGTTCTGGAAGCGATGAAGATGGAGATGCCGATCGTGGCTCCTGTCACCGGAACCGTGAAAGAGATCAACGTGATCCCCGGACAGGAAGTCGAGGCCGAGGCAGTGATTGCGGTAATCGGGTAGGGAACGGAAGGAAAACCTGAACAATGGATATTGAATTTTTATCTGGAGTGAATATACGGCCGATGACTGTTGATGATGTGGGTGCGATCGTTGAGATCGATCTTAAAGTCATTGGAAAGTCGAGGCCCGATTATTGGAAAAAGATGGTCCCTGAAAACCCGCAGTATCCTTTCCTCTCCCTGGTGGCTGAGTTTGAAGGAAAGGTGATCGGGTTTGTGCTCGGGGAGGTGAGCGGGTGGGAATTCGGGGTTCCCGATACGATCGGATGGCTCAGCATTATCGGGGTGGACCCGGACTACCAGCATAAAGGGGTTGCGAGAAGATTGAGCCAGGAATTTGTAAAAAATCTAAAGGCGATGAATGTTGGCGTCATTTATACATTGGTGAACTGGAATGACTGGGACCTCCTCAAGTTTTACAAAGCCATGGGTTTTACGAGAGGAGGAGATATGATCAATCTGGAGCTGAAGATCGATGAAGGATAGAGGAGCGCCCTGAATGGGCTTAAGGAGCGGGGCTTTGCCCCTCGAGGAGCGTTCTGCTTTGCTGGACTTGCGGGTTGAGGATAAAGGATTTTGCCTCTAACCTCAAGGTCCGAAGGACCGAACCTCAAGCCATTTATGGCAGTCCTCGATCGGAGCGGTCCTCCTATGAAATGAAAGGAGATGCAAATGGGTCGTCTGGAAGGTAAAGCAGCAGTTGTAACAGGCGGAGGAAGAGGGATCGGAAGAGCGATCTGCCTTGCCTATGCAAAGGAAGGCGCGGATGTGATCGTCAATTATGCGTCGCAAGAGAAACCCGCGCAGGAAGTCGTTGAGATGATCGGGAAGATGGGCCGGAAAGGTGTGGCCATCAAAGGCAATGTGGCCCTCAAGGCCGATGCGGAGAAGATCATTAACACCTGTATTGACCATTTCGGAAAGGTTGACATTCTGGTCAACAATGCAGGGGTATCCAAACCCAATATGCTTTACAAAATGTCAGAGGAACAGTGGGATGAGGTGATTGACATTCAACTTAAAGGTCCATTCCTTTGCACTCAGATGGCCTCCAAATATATGATGGAGAGAAAATACGGAAGGATCATCAATGTGACCTCTTCAGCCGGATTGTGGGGAACAAAGGGGCAGATCAACTACAGTGCGGCAAAGGGAGGGGTCGTTGCACTGACCAAATCGGCTGCGCGGGAATTGGCGGGGCATGGAATTACGGTGAATGTGGTTCAGCCGGGATATGTGGGTACGGAGATGTTCGACAGGGTTAAGGCAGACCCTAAACTGATGGAGATTTACACGGGCAGGATTTTGTTGGGCCGATTTGCGGAACCGGATGAGGTCGCCCACACCTTCGTCTTCCTGGCATCGGATGAGGCGAACTATATCACCGGCCAGCTCATCTGCGTGGATGGCGGGCTGGGAATGACTTAATCAATCGCGGATTGCGGATTCTGGATTGCGGAATTAGATCTTGATGAAAAGGTCCTGATGAAAAAACAAATCCGCATTCCGAAATCCGAAATCAAAAATTAAAAAGGGGGTGAAAGATATGTCGCAATTACCTGATAAGATTGAAACTTGGCAAATGGTTCAACCCACAACCAAAAACAAGGAGACAGGAGAGGTCATCCCGGGGAAGTTGGCAAAAACTTCTATTCCAGTTCCAGCATTAGGGCCTGGGGACGTGTTGGTCAAAGTGGCAGGATGCGGTGTTTGTCATACCGATTTGGGGTACTTTTATGATGGTGTTCCTACTGTATCCAAACCGCCATTAACCCTTGGACATGAGATTAGTGGAACTGTGGTTGCCGGAGATGAGAAATGGATTGGGAAAGAAGTCATTATCCCTTCGGTGATGCCCTGCCGTCAATGTTTGCTCTGTAAAACCGGTCGTGGGAATCGATGCTTAGCCCAGAAGATGCCTGGAAACAGCATCGGGATCTATGGAGGAAATTCAAGCCACATTCCGGTTCCTTCCATTGATCTCTGTGAGGTCAGGAATCGGGGAAGCATCCCTTTGGAACACCTTGCGGTGGTGGCTGATGCCGTGACCACACCATACCAGGCAGCCAAAAGGGCCGATCTCCAGCCAGGGGATAATGTGATCATCGTCGGGGTGACCGGAGGAGTCGGTGTCTACATGGCTCAGACAGCCAAAGCTCTGGGAGCAAAAGCGGTCATCGGTATTGCAAGAAATCCTGAGAAATTGCAAAGGGCATTAAAGTATGGCGTTGACTTCGTCATCAGTTCTCAGGATAAACAGGTTAAAGAAATCCGAACCGAATTTCGGGAAATCTGCAAGAAGAATGGGTTAGAGGCTGGTTTTGGCTGGAAAATATTTGAGGTGAGCGGAACCAAGGCAGGACAGGATCTCGCCCTGGAATTCCTCTCTTTTACGGGTAAACTGGTTTTGATCGGCTTTGGGATGGCCAAAAATGAATACAGCATGTCAAGACTGATGGCCTTCGATGCGGATATCCTTGGAACCTGGGGATGTTTGCCCGAATATTATCCCATCGTGTTGGATATGGTTCTCACCAAGAAGATTGATATTGCACCTTTTGTCGAGGTGAGACCCATGAGCCAGATTGCATCGGTCTATGATGAGGTTCACAAAGCTGGCTCTCCAGCTAAGAGGATTGTGTTGACACCGGATTTTTAAAACTGGAACAATGGAATACTGGAATGTTGGAAGATTGGGTTTCATTGTAACAATTTGTTTGCTCATCATTCCATTATTCTACCATTCCAATCTTCTTTGTCGTCAATGGTAGAGATATTAGGGTTGACTACAACACATTAACAAAAAAGAAAGGAGGATGTTATGTCATTAAAATGGATGCCAAGAGAGCATGAGATGAAGGACCATAGCCGCTATGGTTCCGAGCATTGGGGCACAGAAGCTCCATGCACAGTGTATGAGAAAAGGCCTTTGAAAGATCCCAAGGGGAATGTCATCCCCGGTCTTTATAATGCCTGGATCAGACTGAATAACCCTAACCAGTACAACTCTTATACAACAGAGATGGTAAAGGGAGTGATTGCAGGGTTTGAAAATGCCTCGACCGACCGTTCGGTGGTGGCCGTTGTATTTACAGGCACAGGCCCTTATTCTTTTTGCACTGGTGGAAACACCAAAGAGTATTCAGAATATTACAGCATGAGGCCCGAGGAATACGGGGCTTACATGGAACTTTTCAACAACATGGTGGACTCCATCCTCATGTGCAAGAAACCCGTCATCTGCAGAGTGAATGGGATGAGGGTGGCCGGAGGACAGGAAATTGGGACAGCATGTGACCTTACGGTTGCATCCGACCTGGCGGTTTTAGGACAGGCAGGCCCCCGGCACGGCTCCGCTCCGGTGGGCGGCGCTTCTGATTTTCTCCCCTTCTTCCTTTCGATCGAGGATGCCATGTGGAGCTGCATCAGCTGTGAGATGTGGTCTGCGTATAAGATGTGGCGCAAGGGCCTCATCTCCAAGTGCGTTCCCGTTCTCAAGGATGAAAAAGGACAGTGGGTTCGAAATCCGCAGGTCATTACCGAAACCTATGTGAAAGACGGCGATCTCGTCTATGGAGAGATGAAGACCGGAGACGAATTCAAAAAAGCGAGAGAGTGGGTGAACAATAAGCTGAAGAACAATGAATTTGATTTCGCCCTACTCGATGCCGAGGTGGAGAGGATTTGCTGGACCTTTGCAAATCTCTTCCCGGGCTGTCTGATCATGTCGATTGATGGTATTCGGAACAAGAAGAAATTCTTCTGGGATCAGACAAAGAATATTAACCGGCACTGGTTGGCTGCCAACATGATGGGTGAGGCTTTCCTCGGATTCGGCGCCTTCAATACAAAGAAGATCACCGGTGCTGACACGATCGATTTCATCAAGTACCGTCAGAATATCGCCGAAGGCAAGCTCATGGATGAGGCCTTCTATGAGGACGTTTTGGGTAAACCTCAGAGCAAGTAAGGTTGATGAGATGTGTAAGACTGCACCCTTTGGGTTTGGAGAACTTCCTTGCCCAAAGGGTGTTTTTTTGAAGGGTTCATGATGAGTTGCCCTGAACTACGTTGAGTTCAGGGCTTGTAAGGCCCTAAACCACGTGGGGTTTAGGGCTAAAGGAGGCAAACCAATGGCTTTTAAACATATCCAGACCGAAATGAAGGAAGGCGTGGCAACGCTGACACTGAATCGCGCTCCCCTCAATTGGCTCAATCTCGAAATGATGGAAGAGTTCAATGCCTATATTGAAAGTTTGATGCAGGAAAAAAACTTAAAACTCCTCGTCATTCAGGCGGCAGGAAAGGCTTTTTCCGTAGGGGTGGAGGTGGCAGATCATCTCGGGGATCTTGGGCCAAAAATGATAGCGACCTTTCATAAGATGTTCAGGCTCATGGATCAACTGAAGGTTCCATCTATTGCTGTGGTGAATGGGGCTGCACTCGGAGGCGGCTGTGAATTGGCGCTTTATTGCGACATGGTGATTGCTACGGAGAAAGCAAAATTTGGACAGCCTGAAATTCAAGTCGGCGTTTTTCCACCCATTGCCGCCCTGATTTTACCGAGAATCATTGGAAGAAAGAAGGCAATGGAGTTGATTCTGTCCGGTGATACGATTTCCAGTCAGGAAGCCCTGACTCTCGGATTAGTCAATAAGGTCGTTCCTGAAGCCTCGCTTGGCGAAGAGGTGAATGGATTCGTTGAGAAATTTAAAAAATTGAGCGGAATCGTTTTGAAGCTGACCAAAGAGGCCGCTATTGCAGGCCTTAACGATGATTTGGATAAAGGGCTCAGAGATATTGAGAAGATCTACCTCGATGATTTAATGAAAACAGAAGATGCCACCGAAGGCCTCAAGGCTTTCTTAGAGAAACGAAAACCCACCTGGAAAAACCAGTAATCAATCTGGGAGGCCACCCTGTGGCCTCCCAGATTGATCTCTTCAATTTATTAATAACCTCATCATTGAATTAATATATTGGAAAATCTCCCAATCTCCTCCCGTGGTCGGGTCTATTCGACTTTACCAAAGAGGGATAATCCCTCCCTTTGGCAAAGGGAGGGCAGGAGGGATTTTGCTAATTGATGCCCTTACTATTTTGAGACTTTAATAAGCAACTTTAAAATTCCATCCCATTCTCTCCTCCAATTCCATCACTATTGTCACAGTATTGCTTTTCTGATATACTGGGGCAAAATCAATTGGGAATGGGTATGGGATTTCCCGATCCTGCTTGTTTTTATCGGCAATGTTTGACCGGTTTCGGCCCCTTGCATTACAGAAAAAATGAGTGGACAAACCACGCAATTGCGTGGTATAAACACGCAATATGAAAACAAACCGATTGGCAGAACTCCTTTCATCGCGAGCTCGTGCGGAGATATTCCGCCTTCTTTTTAGCGGAATGGGAGAAGAACTCCATGTCCGTGAGATCGAACGCCGCTCCGGCTTGAACGATAGCACCTTGAGGCAGGAGCTTCGTAAACTGGTCCGTCTCGATCTCGTCGAAAGCCGAAAGGATAGCAATCGTGTGTACTATCATGCAAAAACCGAAAACTCTCTTTACTCTGAAATTCGCAATCTGGTGCTAAAGACATCAGGGCTGGTTGATGTACTGAAGTCTGTTCTTGAAGACAAAAGTATTCGCGTGGCTTTTGTGTTCGGATCCCTTGCCCGTGGTGAGGAAAAGGCCGGCAGCGATGTGGATTTAATGGTGATCGGCCAGCTCGGATTACGAGACCTCTCTCGGTTATTATACGGTATCGAAGAGAAGGTAGGTCGCGAGGTTAACCCACACGTATTACGCGAGGAGGAGTTTCGAAAGCGTATTCGAGCCAAGGAGCATTTTGTCTCCAGCGTTTTAGAAACCCCCAAATTATTTATCATAGGGTCCCAGCATGAGCTTGAAACAATGGGAAGCTAATGGCTGGCTGAAGCCCCATCGGACAAGCCCAAAAGAAATCAGCAGTTTTTTTCGTATTGTGGAGCGGGATATCAATGATGCCCGAAGGGGTATCTCTTCAAACTGGCGTTTCGGTATCGCCTATAATGCGGCCTTGAAGCTTTGTAGGATTCTCCTTTCGGCCGAGGGATATCGGCCATCCCATGAATTGCAGCATTACCGGACACTGGCAGCTCTTCCTGAGATTTTAGGGGAAGGGAAAAAACAAGATGCCGAATATCTTAACGACTGTCGCAAGAAGCGAAACATCGTGGAATATGTAAAAGAAGGGTGAAGATGAAGAGGGGAATGGTAGATTACAACACTGTTGATATAACGCCCCTGATTATCACCACACGCGGGAAGAGAGTTATCTTGGATGCAGACCTTGCCCGTATCTATGGGGTGCCTACCAAGAGACTTAATGAACAAGTCCGACGCAACATTGATCGGTTTCCACCTGACTTTGCCTTTGTTCTAACAGATCAAGAGGTTACAAACTTGAGGTCGCAAAATGCGACCTCAAGTTGTGATGACACTCAGACGCAGTTTGCTGCTGGTTCCCATGGTGGCAGGCGCTATCGGCCTTATGTTTTTACTGAACACGGTGCAATCATGGCAGCTAATGTCCTTCGTAGCAAGCGGGCCATTCAGATGAGTGTGTTTGTGGTGCGTGCGTTCATTCGAATGCGGCAGATGTTGGTTGAGCAACGAAGCCTCGCCCGGAAGCTTTTGGAGCTGGAAAAAGAGTTGACCGCAAGACTTGATGTTCATGAGACTGCAATCAATGAGATACTTGGACAAATCAGACGATTGCTGAATCCACCAACATAACCCGAACCACCAAAGAGAGGAATAGGGTTTCTCGTCGAGGAACCACATGTGCCCTATGTTACCTCGAAGGGAACGAAGAAACAGAAAGGACGCTGAACTTTTGAATAT
This sequence comes from Deltaproteobacteria bacterium, assembly GCA_016874935.1. Taxonomy (GTDB): domain Bacteria; phylum Desulfobacterota; class BSN033; order BSN033; family UBA1163; genus RBG-16-49-23. Next base: position 12,253 of record VGSS01000066.1, read on the forward strand.
GGTTCACGATTCATGGTGGGTGTTATTGAAAGGTTTTTAGAAAATAATGACATCTGAAGATGTGACCCCGGTGCCCAAAAGTCAGGACAGGTGGAATGTTTAGGCCGAGGGCCAGGCGCTCCATGGAGGAAAAAGGGTATTACCTCTAAAAGGGGGTAAAAAAGAGGGTGATAACGTATTGATGATTCAACAGGTTTGGTAACTCTTTGGGAGAAACGTGGGGGGATGTATGATTGCAAGACCTGACCCCCTTCCTATCTTTTTTTCCGCTGAACTTCATAATTCAAGAGCTTGCGAACAAGGAGAACAGTCTTATGAATAATCCAAGATTGCAGTTGAGGAATGTGGGGCAGATTGTAGACGCAGATATTGAGTTTGGAGATCTGACCGTCCTTGTTGGTCCCCAGGCTACAGGAAAGAGTATTTTCCTTCAATTTCTCAGACTTTTACTGGATAGAGGATATGTTATCGACGAGATGGGGACACATGGGCTGGTATGGAATAAGGATGTCGGCCATTTTCTCGATATTTATCTTGGTGAAGGGATGCGGGATGTATGGAGAACTGGAGATAATGGGAGCGCTATCATTCACAACGGTGTTCCGATTGAATTATCCACTCTCATACGTAAGCAAAAGAAAAAGAAAGAATCCCTGTTTTTTATTCCTGCTCAAAGGGTACTGACACTTGGAAGAGGGTGGCCGCGTCCCTTTTCTGATTATGGGGCAAGCGATCCATTCTCTGTCCGTGATTTCAGTGAAAAAATTCGTTTGCTTATGGAAACCGGATGGGGGCGGAGTGAGGGAGGTGAAATTTTCCCACAAACCCGCCGTCTTAAGAATGAACTTCGCAAAATACTGGATCAAACGGTATTTCATGGTTTTGGGTTGCGTGTGGACACCTATGGTTCACAGAAAAGGCTCGTTCTCAAAGCTAAAGGGTCTGATTCCACATTGCCTTTTATGGTGTGGTCTGCCGGACAGCGGGAGTTTGTGCCTTTATTGATGGGGTTTTACTGGCTTCTTCCTCCCACCAAGGTATCCCGTCGACAGGATGTCGAATGGGTTGTCATTGAAGAGCCGGAAGCTGGTTTGCATCCGAACGCTATTTCTGCCGTTTTACTTTTGATTCTGGATCTTCTCTCAAGAGGCTATCGTGTGTGCCTTTCTACCCATTCACCCCATGTCCTCGATGTCGTATGGGCATTAAAGGTAATACGAGAGCATCAGGCACCTTCGATTAAGATTCTTGAACTTTTCAATGCGCGGAAAACCGATCCCATGAAGGAAATGGCAGATGCGGTTATTGGAAAAATCGCACGTGTGTATTATTTCGATCAGAAAACAGGTCGCACTCATGATATCTCTGGTCTGGACCCGGGTTCAAAGGAGGCATCTGAGGCTGGATGGGGTGGGCTCAGTGAATTCAGTGGACATGTGGCCGATGTGGTGGCAAAAGTTGTTAATGCCAGAGGATGAATAGATCATGAGATTTCAAGATGCAGTGGTCAACACAAATGATGTTAGAGATTGTTACGAGCCTGGGCTCCAGGCTCTTTTAGAAAGAGACCGCAACAGGTTGTCATGCCAAAATCCCCGAAAAATCAGTGGCAGCATTAATCTCGACGCTGCGGTAGCACAACTTTATCCTAATGCGGCCCGCTGGGACTATGGAATTGGGATAAAGAAGACAGTGGCAAGAGACGAAGCGATATGGGTGGAAGTGCATCCCGCGGACGCAAACCAGGTTCAAAGAATGATTGATAAGGTTATCTGGTTGAAAAACTGGTTAAACAATAGCGCCACAAGCTTGAGAGTTATAACAAGGAATGATTCTCCTTATGTTTGGGTTGCCTCTGGCCGTGTCTCATTCCAGAAGAGCAGTCCACAGGCCAAAAAGCTCGCACTGGCAGGGATAAAGTTTCCCCAAGAGCATTACCGCATCGAAACAAGATGAGAACAACCTAAGAAGAATCGGGGACGGGTTCACATTAGTGGTTAACCATCACACTTCGGGAGAACGTGGATGCCTCCGGGGTATGTAATCCCCATTAGAATGGACAAAAAGGTTTGGGCAGCTGAGAAGTAAGATATGAACCGCAACGATATAACAGAACTTCACTTCATCGCACCCATCACTAATATCCCATCTATCATGCAGCATGGGATCCTCTCCCATAAACTTTCCAGGGAGATTGACCACCACTCCGTGGCCATGCCGGAAATCTAGGAGCGCCGAAAAAACAAGCAGATTCCTGGCGCTCGGACTTTACACGAATACGCCAATCTCTATTTTGATGCTCATAACCCAATGCTCAGCAAACTCCGAGCAAGCAATGACGACATCTGTATTCTTCGGATTGATGCAAAGGTGCTGGATTTACCTGGAGTTATCATCGCGGATCGGAACGCAGCCAGCGATTGGGTTCTTTTTTCGCCCGTCGTTGAAGGACTGAAAGCGATTGATCGGGAGCGGGTGTTTGCACGCTACTGGACTCATCCACAAGACCTTTACCAGGAAATGAGCCACAAATCAGAGAAGTGCGCGGAGGTTCTCGTGCCAGATCGCGTTATGCCATGCTATCTTGTTGGTTTTTATGTGGCGAATGAAAGGGCATTGTTGCAGTTTCAGCAAATGAATATCAACTTGCCTATTTGTATCAGGAGTGATATATTTTTTTAAGAGGGAATATGAAGATCTTGGTTGGCGACATTTTGAAATCCAAAGCTCAAACCCTGATCAACACCGTCAATTGCGTTGGAGTTATGGGCAAAGGAATTGCCCTGGAATTCAAGAAACGTTTTCCGGAGATGTTCGAGGATTATGTTAAGAAGTGCGACCGGAATGAAGTCAAGCTCGGCGTCCCCTATCTTTATAAGACTCTGTTCCCACCGCAAATCGTGAATTTTCCAACAAAGAACCACTGGAAATCAGTTTCTAGAATCAGCGACATTGAGCGCGGGTTACAGTATATTTTGGCTCACTACAAGGAATGGGGTATAACTTCGCTTGCGATTCCACCGCTCGGCTGTGGAAACGGCCAGCTTGAATGGGTAGCTGTTGGCCCATTGATTTACAGGTATGCCAATCAAATGGAAATCCCTGTTGAAATGTACGCCCCTTACGGGACACCTTCAAAAGAGTTGACGATTGAATTCCTGAAACAAGGAGTATCTGCCGAAATTCAACGTAGCCACGGAACCACTCAGTCCACTTTGAATCCGGGATGGGTTGCTCTTGTGGAAATCCTGCACCGAATTGAAGAACAGCCGTATCACTGGCCGGTCGGGAGAACCATCTTCCAGAAGATCGCGTATGTTGCTACCCAGCAGGGTTTGCCGACTGGATTTGTCTATCAGAAAGGCAGCTTTGGTCCCTTCTGCAGGGGACTTAAGAATGCAGAGACAAAGCTTGTGAACAACAATCTGCTTCAGGAAGAACGAATAGGCAGTATGTTTAGGGTAAAGGTCGGGCCGAATTATATACGGGTTAGGAATGATTTCAATTCATCAATTTCTCAATGGGCTGCCATCGTTGAGAAGACTACGGACCTGTTCATGCGAATGAATGCGGATCAAGCCGAGATTGTTGCCACGGTTATTTATGCCGCTGACTCTCTTAGGAAAAAGGACAACGGCAGTCCAACCGAAACACAAGTTCTTGAATCTGTCTTGCAATGGAAGCAGAAACGGCGTCCACCTTTGGATAAATCGGCTGTTGCTTCGGTTATACGGAACCTTGGCATCCTCCGCTGGCTTCATGTCAAACCTGATGCTACCCTTCCCATTACAGATGATTAATACGTGGCAGCCTACAGGCTCCCTACCATATCTGGCTGGCCCTAAATGGTGAAGTTCAGCATCTGGAATTCCTGTGTTTTCTGGAGAAACTTGGATTTAAGGGACGTTCATGCGGGGCGTGCCTGATGATTTTTGGAAAAGGTAAAGGTGAGATCGGGGACGGGTGCACATTAGTCGTTAACCATCACACTTCGAGAGAAAGTGGATGTCTCCTGGTTATGTAAAGGAGCGTATGTCTGGAAAGAGAAGGATGGGATTATATAAACGTATCCGGCAGATTTTAGAAACGGCTCGCTCGGCTGTCGTACGTTCGGTAAACACCACACAGGTTGTCGCCAACTGGCTGATCGGGCGGAAGATCGTTGAGGAGGAACAGAAAGGGAAGAAGCGGGCTGGATATGGGGGATTTTGCTGAAGGAGCAAAAATCGAACGTACTACATTCGATTTTTTAATTCTCCGATACCGGATGGTCACAACATTTCGAACACAATGGGTATGAGGGGAGGAAAAAAATAAGATATGGAGTTCGGGTTCATTTCGTGCTATCCTATTTCATAAATGTGGAGGCAGGTATGAAGACTCTCGACCGCATTACTTTTAATCCGGGCGTCATGGGCGGCAAGCCATGCATTCGCGGGCTCCGTGTCACAGTGGGGACAATCGTTGGTCTCATGGCATCCGGACGGACCAAGGATGAGATTCTGAAGTTGTACCCATACCTGGAGCCGGAAGATATTG
>VGSS01000067.1 GCA_016874935.1 Deltaproteobacteria bacterium
TTCGTTCTCGGGGCCTTGATCATCTGAGGCATCGGTTTCAATCCGACCGCCTTTAGAAAAACCCTCATCCCCATCCTCTCGATCAACTCCCCAACTCGTTCCCTGGGCCGCCCATATTCATCCCACCATTCCCAGATCTTCCCTAAGAGGTCTTTGATCTCGGTGTACGGGGGGTCAGCCTTCATAAAGGGGACGAGAACAAAAGACAACATCGCCCCTTTTACGATGGGAGCTTTGCCTCCAATCAATATGGTTGCTCCTTTATCATCTCCGGGCCGAATGGCTTTGGTCATCTTGTTGATACAATGCATGCACCGAACACACTCTGAAGGAGTGACGTGGAGTTCTTTGGCTTTTTCATCCCATTGCAGCGCCTGGGTCGGGCATTTGTCAACCACAAGAGTTTTGATGTCATAGCCCTTCTCGCTATACTGTTTAACAGCTTTCTGGTCAATCTTTAAACTATCTTTCCAGGTTCCGATGATCGTGAAATCCGCCCTGGCAATGGCCGCCACGCAGTCGTTGGGACACCCTGAAATCTTGATTTTAAACTTGTAGGGCCACCGGGGGCGATGGATTTCGTCCTGGAATGACATGGTCAGATTATGGACCATGTCGAGGGTGTTGATATTCGTCCACTCACACCTTGCCGGTCCCACGCAGGCTGTGGGCGTCCTCAATGCGGACCCCGATCCTCCAAGATCGAATCCCGCATCCGTCAGGGCATTGAAGCAGGGTTGAAGATTGGCCGTGGTCGTTCCGAGAAGAATGATGTCTCCGGTCGAGCCATGCAGGTTGGTTAAACCGCTCCCGAATTTTTCCCAGACATCGCAGATACTTCTCAAGGCCTTGGTCGAATAGAACCAGCCCGCGGGATGGTTGACGCGAAGGGTATGGAACGATTCAATATTGGGGAATTTGTCAGGCACATCCGAATACCTTCCAATCACTCCCCCTCCATATCCCGTGACCCCCACGATTCCTCCATGTTTCCAATGGGTCACCTTGTCATCGAAGGACAGCTCCTGGACTTCAAGAAGATCTTGAGCTGCAGGGCTTTTCTTAGCGGCCCGCTTCATCTCTTTCACGTAGCTTGGCCAGGGTCCCTTTTCCAGTTCATCCAGTTTTGGAGTCTTTCCAGACATCGATTTTACCTCCCCCTTTAAAAGTTTTTTAACGATCAATCGTTGCTATCGGATTTATGTTTTAGGATGTTTAGTTTTAGCTTTCGGAGTAAAATGGCATCCACCGCAATCCATCATCAACCGGGTATTTTCAAGAGTACTTCCTTTATGATGACAACTCCTACAGGATTCGACTTCGGAGGAGAGCTTATGAACCATCTTAAATCCGCCGTCTGCATGCTTGTTGAACAACTCAACGGTATATTTGGCGACGGAACCGGTCAGCCATCCGCATCTTTCGGATCGTTCCTGGGAGAATGCCTTGAATCCTGAAACCTTGCACCATTTTGTGACAGATACATGGCAGAGGTCAGAGCGGGACACGGATTTCAAAATTAAGTTTCATATCCCCTCTTTTTCCCCCTTGCAATTATTTTTTATTCGGGCAAACTAACATAATTCTCATAGTTAAGCAAGCATTTTTTAGAATTGTTAGAATTTCTAACTGTTAAGTTCATGTCCATAATTTATCGCAGATTTTACACCCTTTATCACCCTAACATCTTGTTTCGTTTTATTTAGTTTCCTACCATTTCATTGATGGGATAGGAGGTCTCCTTTATGAAATAGGATACATAAAAAAATACAGCTGAAGCCAATAAACTCAGGACAATACAAAAAACCCCTAAATAGCTGTATCCTAACCAGGATAGAACGAGCCCTCCGGAAGCAGCGCCTAAGGCCTGACCTAATCGATTACTGGTCGCCTGGATCCCCATCACCGTACCGCGGACGCGATCGGAGAGGGATACCATCAGTGAAAGAAAAGCGGGGCGGTTACTGCTATAGAATCCCATGAAAACTCCACCCAAGAGGACAGAGAAGAATAGTCCCTTTGGCCATCCCATCAGCACAAAACTGGTAAGGCCTGCGAAGAATTGGGTTACAATTAAGATCTTTGTTTTATTCAGTTTATCTGCTACTGGACCCCCTGCAAGAACTCCAGCTAATTGACCGACCCCGATCATCAAGAGGAACGGAGCCACCTGCCAGATACTGAGCGAGTAAGTCTGTCTCAAGAAGGCGGCTAAATAAGTTGCAACAGCAAAGTGACCTATATTGAGCAAAGTATTTCCAGCGATAATGGGCAAGAAACTCTGATGGCGGAAGGCCTCGATGAAATTTGAAAAAAAGCTCAACTTCTTTTCGCCAGGAGGGACAACCGAAGGCAATAGAACGATCTGGGCAACGAGAGCAGTTCCTAAAGTAAATGTCCCCAGGATAAAAAAACTCCAATGCCATCCTAATCGATCCGCAATAAAGGCCCCTATGGGAACTCCCATGAGGGAGGCGATGGGTTGTCCAGAATGGATAATCGATAGGGCTCTTCCGTAGGTATGGCTCGTGAAATAGTCACTGACAAGGGCTAGACTAAAAGGCATCCCCATGCCCCCACCCAATCCCAACAAGAGACTGAATCCAATCAAAGCTGTGAGACTATTGCTGACGCCATACCCCCAGAGGGATAGAGCTAAAATGATTTGTGCACTTACAACGATTCGTTTTCGACCGATCCGGTCAGAAAATGGACCGATCAAAGGAGCGGAGAGACCGACCGTGATCAGGGAAATCGTAATCAACTGCCCGATTCCGGCGACTGAAATCCCAAATTCCTTGGATAAATCCACCAAGAGGGCGGATAAGATTCCCACCGCAGTGAAATAAGAAAAGAGGGAGGTCATGAGAACCCCCAGTCTAAGGATTAAAAGAGATGTTTCCTTATGATTCATTTCCGGCTATTCAAAATCAGAGGCTTTCAGATAGGATCAACCAATTAAAAGATTTTTTTAATATTCATTTTTTTACTCGGTGCGGAGGATCCTTTTTTTCTAAAAAAGCCTTCATGGCTTCCTGATACCCTGGCGTGGCTTCAAAACGGGCTGCGATCTGTTTCGATAGTTTGAACGCCTCCCCAAGAGGGAGAAGGCTTCCCCGTTCAATCGATTCTTTGAGAGTCCGGATCGAAGTGGGAGAGGATTCGCAGAGCCTCTCGGCCAACTTGATCGCTTCTTCAAGGAGCTGATCTGCTGGGACCACTTTAAGGGCTAAACCATGTCGATAGGCCTCTTCGGCCGTAATAAACTCTCCCGAGAAAAGGTACCACTTGGCCAATCCTGGAATCAACCGGGGGAGCCTCTGTGGGCCACCGATGGATATGATGCCAACCTTCGCCTGGGGATAACCAATCTTCGCATCATCCCCCATGATCATGATGTCGCAAGCCAAGGCCATGCTGCAGCCCCCTCCCAAAGCATACCCACGGACCGCGCCAATAATGGGTTTAAAGATTTCTAAATCCCCGTAATGAATGGCCGGAGGTTCAGAGGCTAAAGATTCTTTGACGGTCAGATCGTGGCCTGCGCAAAAATGTTTGCCCTGGCCAAACAGGATGGCTGCCCGAAGGTTGTCATCCTTTTCATAGTCCAGCCATGCCTTTTGCATCTCGAACAGGGTGCCATTCGTATAGGTGTTCAGTGCGTTTTCCCGGTTAATGGACACATAGGCAATCATTCCCTTCTTTTCGTATTTGATGTGCTTGAAATCAAACTTTTCCGTCAAATCCATTCCTTTTCTCCTTTCTGAATTTAATCACCCTGACAAGATAGCCGTTCCTTTAGGCCTCTTCGGTAATAAACTGCATCTGAACTGTATCTCCATCCTTAGAACGAGAATACATTTGGCGAAGGATGTTTTTGTTCACTTTCCCGTAGGGGGTTTTGGGCAACTCTTCCAAAAAGTAGACCTTTCTGGGTTTTTTAAAACCTGCAAGCCTCCCCGCGCAGGCATCCATGATCTCTTCCTCTGTCATCTTTTTACCATTTTCCAAGGAAATGATAGCAATAACGACTTCACCCCACAGGGTATCCGGGATTCCGATCACTGCCGATTCTTTAACGCCCGTGATAGAATCGATGACGAGCTCAACTTCTTTTGGATAGACATTATAACCACCACTAATGATCATATCTTTGGTCCGTCCAATAATATAAAGGTAGCCATCTTCATCCATACGCCCCAGATCCCCCGAATAAATCCATCCATTCCGGAAGACAGCTTTGGATTCTTCTGGCAGTCCCCAATATTCTCGTCCTCCTTGACTGCCACGAACAGTAATCTCACCGGTCTGTCCAGTGGGGACGGGATGACCCTCTCGGTCCACCAACCTGATCTCCACCCCCAAGGCTCTCCGTCCTGCCGAGGAGAGGCGTTCCAGCGCTTTGGAATTTCCTTCCAGCACATGTTCCCAAGGGTGAAGTGTGGCAAGGGGTTGATGGGCCTCGGTGAGGCCATAATTTTGTCGGAAGATAGGGCCGAAGACCGAGATTGCTTTGCGCAGCTGCCCGACAGGGATGGGTGACATCCCGTAAAAGATCCGACGAAGACTGCGGTAATCATGCTTCTGGATCTCAGGATGCTGGAGAAGCATGACAATCATGGTAGGCGCTAATAGGACGACTGTCACCCGCTCGCCCTCAATGGTCTCAAGGACCTGCTGAGCATCAAACCTCGGATGAACAATGAGTTTTGCCCCTTTCATATAAAAAGGGAGGAGGTGAAGTCCTGCGGCATGTGTCATGGGACCTACGGTCAGGAGAATATCATGACAATCAAAGTAGGTGTCGAAGTTCATGAACATGGTTTTGAAACCATCAATCCGGAGCCGGTAGCTCATGGGGACACCACGCTGACGGCCCGTAGTTCCAGAAGTGAACATGATGCGGGTCAACTGATTTTCATCCACTTCCACTCCCGGTTCCTCTTCTGAGGAATCGGAGAGCAGTTTTTCATAGTCAATGAACTCATGGGATTCATGAGATCGATGGCAAATAATAAATTCTACATTCGGGATCTGCTCACGGATGGAGCGGATCTGGCCGAGGAATTCGCCCTCGAAGATCAAGCCTCGGGCCTTGGATTGATTGAGAACATAGATATTTTCAGGTCCCGCATTTCGAACATTGAGAGGAACTTCGGTGTATCCCATCTTCCATTTTGCTGCAAAACTCTCAAAGGCCTGATTGCAGTTATGATGGAGGGATGCAATCTTGTCACCTGTTTTCAAACCCAAATCACGAAGGCCGTTAGCCAGGCGATTGACCCGCCGATCGATTTCTCGGTAGGTCAATGTCTTTCCCTCAAAAAAAATGCATGGCCGATCAGGATAACGCTCCACAGGCCACGTCAGGTAAGTAGCAGGTATCAATCTCATAAAGACCCTTTTGTTCCCTCGACCCGTTTCATGTGTTTAAGCATTCGGCACAAATCCTTTTGCGAACCCTATCAATACCTCATCGCCGTGCTGGTTTTCCACGGAGAGATTAAGACGAACCTCCATTTCTGAACCTGTTTTTTCTTTGGACACGACTTTCGCCTTTGAGGTCAATGTGTCACCCTCTGCCACCAGTTTGATGAATTTGATATCACTAAACTTGCCGTTCCATAACCAGCTCTCTCCAAAGAGGTCAATCATCAATTCTGTCAGGTGACCGAGATATTGGGTAGCGGATGCCCCTATGGTGGGCAGCCCCAATTTTTTAGCAAATTCCGTATCGGTATGAAGGTTCTTCTTCGGCCACCCCTCCGCCGTGAAGGGACCTCCAGAGAAAGTCCATAACCGCTCCCAGGACATCTTCTTCGGCTTGCCAGCAAATTCACTTCCAATCGGAGCATCCTTGTTGATTCGTCCCATTTTATTCTCCTTGATTTCGTAAGCTAAGGGAAGCAAACGTATTTGTCATCTTTCTCCTCATGATTTGAATGCCGTCTTCATCGACAATCAAAATATCTAATACATGCCATGGCCTTCCCTTTTTTTCATAAGTATCAATGACCTCCCATGTGACCCGAATCTTTTTCCCTACCCTGGCAGGGTTTAGAAATTCCGTTTCCTCCCCAGCATGGATTTCGCCCCATCCAGGGGGAAGAAAAAAAGAAGGACTTCGGGTATTGTTACTCATATTAAAAAGTATCCCCGGATGAACAAAGCCCGGCCCATTCCTTGTTGTTTCGATATACCTCGGATGGAAATCTTCCTCTGCATAAAGGTATTGCTGATTCAACTCGGGAGTCACGATGAATTCCAAAGGCTCGAATTCTTCTCCAACCTTAAGTAAATAGGCGCTCTTTTTCTCTGCCATTCTTTTTTCTCCTTCTGCCTTCAAAGGGTTGGGATGGCATCGACCATCCTCTCTGATTCAATCGTCTTCAACACGAAGGGCCTTTTTCAGCTTTCTCCCTTGATAGAAATTGAAGATTATAAAAGCGACAACAGCCGAAAGCAGAACCATGGTAATGGGACGATTGCAAATTTTAGTAAAATCACCAAGGCACATCATACAAGTCTGGCGAAAACTGTTTTCTGTCATCGGTCCTAAAATAATCCCTATCACCAGTGGAGCCGCCGGGAATCCCCATCTCCTCATGAAAAAACCAAGCACCCCCGTTGCAATCATCACCCAGATATCAAAGATGGAGTTCCGGATGCTGTAGACACCCGCTAAGCAGGTGATGCTTACGATGGGCATAAGAATTTGAGGACGGAGGGTAGCAATTCGGGCAAATATACCAACCAGAGGGAGGTTTAAAATTAGCAGCATGACATTGCCAATATACATGCTGGCAATAAACCCCCAGAAGATCTGTGGGGCATTCTGGAAGAGGAATGGCCCTGGGTCAATATGGTGCATCCTCAAGCCCGCTAACAGAACAGCCGCCGGTGGCGCAAACGGAATTCCTAAGGCTAATAGGGGGATTAAGGATCCTGTCACGGCACTGTTGTTTGCCGATTCAGGTCCTACGACTCCTTCGACCATGCCCGTCCCAAATTTTTTCGGAAATTTGGATAATCTCTTTTCCAGTGCGTATGAAAAGAAAGTAGAGATGGTAGGTGCCGGCCCCGGTAAAAGTCCAACAAAAAAGCCAAAAACAGAGCCCCGTAAAATAGGGGCCACTGAACGTTTGGCTTCCTCTCGGTTGGGGTAAAGATCGCGAAGCCTAATCTTATTTACAAATCTCGGTAGATAGGTCTCAACGGCGATGGAGAAAATTTCAGCAATCCCAAAAAGTCCCATGGCGATCGGTAAAAAGTCGATGCCCGACATAAGATTATAGGACCCGAAGTTGAATCGAGGTTTACCTTCGATAGGGTCAATTCCGATCGTTCCAATCCAGAGTCCAAGGGCGACCATGAAATATCCCTTAAGAGGCGATTCACCGGTAAGGGTCGATAAGACCACAAAGGCCAAGATCATCAATGCGAAATATTCAGGCGGTCCAAAAGCAAGAGCTGCCTGAGCCAAAGGCGGTGCGAAGACTTGCAACCCAATGTTACCGATGGTGCCAGCAATGAAAGAGCCAATTGCCACCAGAGCAAGCGCTGCCCCGGCTCTCCCCTTCTTTCCCATCTGGTAGCCATCCAGACAGGTAATGACGCTTGCCGCCTCTCCAGGGATGTTGACAAGGATAGAGGTCGTAGAACCTCCATACTGGGCCCCATACCAGATCCCTGCCAACATGATGAGGCCTGTAATCGGACCATATTTCATGGTAAAGGGGAGCATGAGCGACATGGTCGCCGTGGGTCCAAGCCCCGGCAGTACGCCCACAATGGTTCCCAGCAAGACACCCACTAAGCAGGCCAACAGAATTCCCGGAGAGAAAGCGATTGAAAATCCATTCAAAAGGTGTTCAAAGCCAGTCATGCAATACCACCCCGTTAACCTAAAAAACCTCTCGGTAAATCGGCATAGAACCAGACATCAAACAACAGATAGATAAAAACCGAACCCCCAATGGCGAGAATGATAGGCTTGATCCATCCTTCCAGGCCCATGATCTTGGCAAAAGCGAAAGTCGCCAAGAAGGTGACGAGAATGAATCCCAGCCAGGGCATGAGAACGAGCCAACAACAGAAAGCAATGATCATAGCCATGAGGCGCAATGATCCCTTCCTGTCAGTGAGTGTCTTTCTCAATTCTTGACTCCGCATCATCCTAAAGGATCGAACGATCAGCAGAATGCCTAAAACAAAACCGAACATACTGATAAAAGCAGGAAAAAAACCTGCCCCTGGGCTCCTAATTTTTCCAAACCCAAGCTGAAGAGACATGAACAAAATAATGAGGCTAAATAGGGTGAGGGCAACAACAAAAATGAATTCTCCCCATCGGAAGCCTCGCTTCATCGATTTCCCTCTTTTTCTCTGAAAAATGGTTGAATGGTAAGGTCTATTATTTTGCTTCTTTCAATAGGCCGGCTTTTTCAAGGAGCGGGCGGAAATATTCACCCTGATCATCCCATGCCTTCACCCCCTGCTCCCCTGGGTACCAGATGGGAACACTATTCTGGGCAATAAGGAAATCGACATACTCTTTGGACTGAGCCACTTCGCCAAATACCTGCTGCAGCTTATCGACGATTGCCTTCGGCATCCCTTTTGGACCAAGAATGCATCGCATGGCATACACATCGACTTTATAGCCCAATTCCATCAGGGTTGGAGCATAGGTATATTTGCCTGCAATGCGTTTAGGCCCACAAACAGCCAAAAGACGAAGATTCCCGGCATCAATCAGTGTCTTGAACTCAGGAAGCCCTGCAACCGCCAGGTCAGTATGCCCTCCTGCTGCCTGAGTTGCAGCCATCCCACCTGCTCCGGGCTGGGGCATGATATTCAGCTTGATGGCCGCCGCATCTGCAAAAGAGACCGTCGCCAGCCACCAGATGGCTCCCTTGGCACTCGTCGCCACTTTTACCTCTTCAGGACGAGACTTTGCATACTCGATAAGTTCCTTGATGGAATTCCAAGGCTTCTTCGCATTGGAGACGATCGTTGCTGGATCATATTGATAGCAACCAATCATATCCACATCTTTCTGATTTTTCGGAAAGATGCCTTGGAGTTTGTTCGAAGCTAAAGCAGAGTGCTGCCCCAAGGTATAGCCGTCGGGTTTGGAATCAAGGACCTGTTTCAAGCCGATGGTTCCAGAGGCCCCTGGTTTATTGATAACCATGATCGGAACGCCGAGCTTCTTAGACGCTCCCTCTGCCAGTGGCCGAGTAAGAACGTCGGCTCCTGAGCCAGCTTCATAGGGGATCACTAATGTAATCGGTTTGTTAGGATATTCCGATCCGAGTACATTGGACTTGATCCCTCCAAAGGCGATCCAAGAGACAATCACTAAACCGGCCAAAAACAACATCCCTATGCGTTTCATCTCTCCACCTCCTGAATGATTTTTAAAACCAAAGCCCCCATCAAGATTTCTATCAGGTAAGAAGTTATACCTCTGTTCGGATGGTCAGCAAAAGATTTTTATTTACCTTCACGAAATGATCATTCAATACCTTCAAAGCCAATACCAGGTTTCTCTTCTTGATCGCATGGAGCAGGAGGGTGTGTTCTTTATCCGCCTCGTCCATCCGGTTGAAAGGAATCCTCTCTGTTCGGTATCGGAGATAGATTTTCTCGTATATAAAATTTAAAAGTTCTTTTACGACTTGATTTTCTGCCATTTCGGCAATGCTCACGTGGAACGCAGCGTCCATGAACAATCTCTTTTTGGTATAGGAACTCGGGCGATAATCTTGCAATTGCTTTAGAATCTTTTCCAAATATTTTATCTTTGTCTCGCTATAGATCCCGATTAATTTTTTGATGCTGTATTCCTCGAGGACGTGCCTTGCGTCCAGAAGATCTTGGGCCTCTTTTTCTGAAATCTCTGTAACGAAATACCCGCGGTTATATTTCAGGATCACCAGACCATCCTGCTCAAGCCTGGATAAAGCATTAATGATTGGAGTAGTGCTCATCTGTAGGGCTTTCGCCAGGTCCTCATAAATGATTTTTTGTCCGGGGACCAATTCTTGGTTGTAAAGCATCTCCTTAATTTTTTGATAGGCCTCAGAGATCCGTCCCCTTTTTTCCTGCCTTTGGCGGGAAGAGGTAGCCTTGAACTGTGTTGATTGGGAATCCATCATAAGGGATGAAACTTTCAGTGGTCTGTCAAAAAGAACCCGGCAGACGCATTCCTGAAGTGATTTGAAACAGATGCTAAGTATTACATAAAATCTTATAAGATATCTAATTTTACTTTTTATCATAAATCCTTTTTTTTGTCAAGGAATTTTTTGACTCGAGCCATTTGCGATGTCCTTTTTTTTCGATAAAAGAGACCGGGGAAGAGGGACCGGAACGTAGAATTTTGGCAAGCCCGAAGGATTTACTGGGTTCACAAACACAGCGGACCACAGTTGTCTCCGTTTTTCACGTTCCAGAGAAACACCCTTCCGTCGTTGGATGTTCAAGATAGAAGTTTTCCCTGCTGCTCTATCTAAGCAGCTTTATCGAGTGGGGCAGGAGTTCTCACCAACGATCGCATCAGCTCCTGCCGCTGTTCTTTTATGCGGCCCACGGCCATTGCCAGCATCACACACAGTGCCAGCCCCACTCGGATCTCCATCTTTTTCTGCCCCCGGATAAAGTGCTTCTCAAATCCAAAGCTCACATCGATCCTCGAATTGACTCGTTCCACCGCCGTGCGTTTTTTGTACCCCCGCTCCCATGCATAACTGGACCGTGCAATCGGAGTAAAGATCCTTCGATCTATCTCCAGGGATACCCGCTCGCCCTTCATCGCATGGACACACTGCTCACTTCCCTTACACGTCAATCCGTAAGCCCTGATCGGGCAAATATACTTGAGCGCCATCCGATCTTTCTCAAATCCCCCATAGGCCATCGGCCGCTGTTCCAATGTGGCTGGACAAAGGCAATACACCGTCCCCACCTCATCATAAACGATATTGTCCGCACATCCCGGATCTAACAGCTTCGTCTCTTTATCCCGCCACATCCGCCGAATATCAATCACGGGCTTGATCCCGTGCTCATCATAAAGGTCTCGACAGTTTTCCTCACTATCATACGCCTTATCGGCCGCCAACTCTTCCATGTCTTTGTAAATCCGCGGATGCTTCTCTTTCACTCCTTTCACCATGGGCAATAATTGCTTCGTATCCGATTCACTCGCCCTCGTCACCCGATACCCGATCGGCATCTCATAAGTCGTATCCACAATCAGATGAATCTTGTAGCCAAACCACTTCACCACCTTCTCCCACAAAGACCCGTCCTCCCTCTGACCCCGATAGGTCTTCTTCCCCCAATCCGCATCCGTGTCCCTGCGCCCATCCTCCCCAGTCTCTTTCGTCGGACGCCCCGCCGAACTCACCCCCTTCGAATCCACCGCCACAGAGAAACCTAACTCAGGCAGTAAGCCCTTGAGGGTCTCCACCAACGTGTCAAACATCGCATCGATCTCGGATTTAAATCTGATCAAAAGCTTCAAAAAACGGGTATACACATAGGAAGGAGGCACTGCAACCGATCCCTTGTGGGGATCAAACCCACACCCCTCCCGTAGCTCCCCGTTTCGCAAAAGCTCCCTCCGTAACGATTCCACACTCCCGTGCTGATACACTATCCCCGCCAAGACCGAATTCCATACCGGACGAATCGGGTAATCGTCCCGCCCCTTGTCCCGGTGCGCCTCCAGCTTTTTCATCAAGGTTTCATCAGGAAGATGGTCCATTACCAGCCTCAACCGCTCCAAATCACTTTTCGCCTCGACATCTTGCCATTTAATTGAACTACCACCAGCTACAAGCTGGTGGATTCACGACTGACTAAAGTCAGCTAAAGGCAAAACAATCAGCACAGAAATTCTCACGAGGGAAAATCTCAAAAACCTGCAAACAATGCACATACTGAAGTCTTCGCCTAAAGGCGAGGGTTTTTCTCCCCGAGTGAGACAATAAATACGGAACTAAGAGCTTCGCCATCCGGGTCTCTCCTGTGTCTTGGATGACTTTTCTCATATCATGAGACACAGAAAATTCCAACTGATTTTTTACTTCCGGTAGATCCAAAGATGGCTCCCTCCGACCCTACGGCCGGCCTTTTCTCGGCTGGGGTGAATTTCTCACTTTTCCCCTCCCCTTAAACGCAATTAGGCCGTAAATAAGCATTCCCTATGGGGTAAAGATTCTCTCCCCCTTCCAGCAAACCCCCGTGTTTATTGGACGCTATCACATCGCAAATGGCTCTGACTCAGGTTTTCCCTCTGTTTAGATCCTATATTAATAAAAAAAGGACTTGACCTATTTTTTTCATTTTAGTAGAGTTACTCCCAAGAACCCTCTTGACAAAAAGGCCTGAATCAGGCTTTTATACTGTAATTTTCATCCTTATTCTTATTCAAAGTTGGAATCTCATTAAAAAAATTGCCTTAAAAGGAGGTGATATCGTTTAACTCTATTTTCATGGAAGAAGCGGTTAATAAATTTCTTTTAATCTTCATACAAGAAGAAAGGGGGACATACCATGGTCGAAAAGAAACAGGGGATTAATTGGACGACGCTCTGGAAAAAGGATGATTGGATGTCGGTGTGGATTGGATTTCTGATCATCATCATCTTCATGGCTGGAGCTACTTTCAAACTTCCAGGCTGGAAGTGGATGACAGACGGAGCATTCAATGAAAAGATATCCGGTCATATCAAGAAGGCGGATGCTCTTGTGAAGGATGCAGAGGCAAAGGGGGAGGAGGGATTAAAAGCAGGGGCGGCCGCACTCAAAACAGCCCTCGATGCCAAGGACCGGAAAGCAATCGGAGAGGCCGCAGGAAAGCTTGAAAAGGCGATAAAGGAAGTTAAAGATAAGGAACTTGGCAAGAAGGCGGATAAGCTCGCCAAAGATATCAAGGGTGATGCAACGAATACATTTGGGAAGGTATTTTCCGGCCAAAATTTGCTACGGATGCTTTATATGCTGATCGGTTTCTGGGTCTTTGCTTTGATCGGAATACTCATTATGGGAATGCCAGCGGGAAAATTCATCGCAGGGTTTCCCTTTGTATTTATCCTTTCAATCATTGCCGCCATTATCGGTGGAAACTCAACGATCTCCTACTGGGGCCTTGAAGTGGTATTCTGGGCTCTGCTCCTTGGCCTTTTGGTGAGCAATACGGTCGGTGTCCCTGGATGGGCTAAAGAGGCAGTGAAAACAGAGTACTTCATTAAAATTGGCCTTGTCCTCCTTGGCGCGGAGATCCTGTTTACGACTATTGTTAAAGTGGGCGCCTACGGGATGATCCAGTCAGTTATTGTCATTGCATTGGTATTCTATTTCTGCTTCTGGGTGGCAAAGAAACTGGGACTCGATGATGAATTTGCCTCCATTCTTGGAACAGCGGTCTCCATCTGCGGAGTCTCGGCTGCCATTGCCGCAGGAGGTGCCGTGAAGGGCGACCCGAAGAAAGTAAGCCATACCATCTCTCTGGTGCTGCTTTGCGCCATTCCCATGCTGATCCTCATGCCGATCATAGCAAAAGCGGTAGGAATGGCATCAGCCGTTGCAGGAGCCTGGTTGGGCGGCACCATTGACACCACCGGCGCAGTAGTGGCGGCAGGCGCCATCGCTGGTCCGGAGGCAATGTCTGTTGCCGTAGTGGTGAAGATGGCCCAAAACGTTCTCATTGGAGTGGCTGCATTTCTGCTGGCCATATGGTTCGTCTTCAAAGGCCAACAAACCGGTGAAAAACCGAGCGCCATGGAGATCTGGTTCCGATTCCCGAAATTTGTGGTGGGGTTCCTGATTGCCTCCATCGTCTTCTCTTTCTTCATGACAGAGGCATTTGCGAAAGGAATCACGGGGATCACAGCACCTCTTCGAGCTTGGTGGTTTAACCTTGCCTTTATCTGTATTGGTCTGGATACCAGGTTCAAAGAATTGATTGCCATGGGCGGTGGAAGACCTGCGGCTGCATTTCTCCTTGCTCAGATATTCAACATCATCCTGACGTTGATACTGGCTTACATCATCTTCGGTGGCTTAATCTTCCCAGCCCCTAAATTTTAACTTCGAATGCTTTTGTGAAGGGTCTGGCGGTCCTCGGATCACCAGACCCTTTTTTTATACCCCTAACATCTTGTGGCAGGTTTTACAGGGTTCTGGAGCTTCTGGAAATCCTTGGCAATGAATATCCCTTATCTTCGGACTATCCCAGAGCGAAAAATATAACTCCTTAAATCTCTTCTCCCTTTTAATAAACCGATTTCTGAACTGCACATAATCCTCACGATTCCATATTGTCGGCAAGGGTTCCCTGAAGATATTGCCAAAGCTCATTTTTTCAATCCAGTGTTCTTTCTCGCAGAATATCCTCTTAAAGGGCGAAGAAATGGGAGGATAAAGATAGACGCAGGGCGAAACCTCGCCCTCGACGGAGATGTATAGATTTCTGAGCGGGTTCTCTTCGCACACGGGCACCTGGATGGCAGACAGGGAAGGACGCTTAAGACGGATGTTCAAGGCTCGAGCATTGGCCTCTGTCTGTTTCATAATCTCCTCATACGCATTCCTTCCGCCCTCCCAGGCAAAGATTCTCTGCTTCTCCTGCCAGATACTGATCGTATGGCAAATATTGGTGAGAATGACCTCCTCAATCCCAATCTCTCTGGCAAATGAAGGCACAGAAGAAACCTCTTGGATATTGTCTTTAACCATGAGAAAAACGAGGTGCATTTTAGGCCGAAGCAATCCCTGGCGTCTCTTCTCTTCATGAAAAAGGCCAATGGCGTGAACGATCTCCGGCAAATGGGAGTTCACTCGAATGGCGTCGTGGGTTTCAGGCGTGGCGCCTGAAATGGAAAATCCAATAAAGTCCACACCCGCCCGGATGAGTTCCGAGACCCGTTCTTCGGTCAATCCCTTGCCGCTCGTCACAAACCCCACCTCGGATCCCTCTTTTTTAACCAGCCGGATGCACTCTAAAAGATCCTTATGAAGAAGAGATTCACCCCATCCCTCAAGAACAACGGTCTCCACATCTTTTAAATAGGGAAGCAGGATTCTGAAATTCTCAAGCGACATATCTTGAAACTGCCAGTCATTGGTTTCTGCACGGATACACATCTTGCACCGGAGAGGGCATCTGGTCGTCAATTCTATCTGCCAGACTGAAAAGGGCTTCCTTTTTTGACCCCGGATAAACTTCTGAAAAATCCCTTCAAACATATCCTCTAAAGCTTCTGGAGAAGCAGGTCCAGATTCCCCTTTCTTGAAGTTTCATAGAGATAGAAGGTGTAGGAAAGAAACGGTTCGCTTCCCCATTTCTTTTTAAAAAAAATAACACCGGGATTGATCCCCAGGCCCAGGTTTACATATTTTTTCCTCTCAGTTTTTGCCTGTTGGATGACCTCTGATAGAAGAAGGTCAGAGGCGCCGGGCACATGGCGTGAGGCTGACCTGAAATTAAACATGTAGATAGCATAGTCTTTGGGGTAAAAGTCTGCAATATCAAAAGCAATCAGCTCGCCCCGGTTGTTCCGCGCGCTGAAGATCCATGCAGTGTTCGATGAAGAGAGATATTTCCCGATTCTCTTAAAGATGAATCGAGTCCCTTCATCAACAGGATGCGTTTTAAGGAAGTGATCAACCATTTTACTATGTTCCTTATCAAAGTTTCTGCTTTTCTCCACAAAAAGCTCTCGACCGGCACGGTTCAACATGTTCCTTTGTTTTTGAGAGATAGACAGCGCCGAGAGGTCCAGGCGGTGGTAATGGTCTGTGGGAGGATGTGAATGACCGTCGAGGAAAACGGGCAGGATTGGAGCGGTCAACGAAATAGTTTCTGGTCTGAAGCGCCTGGTGGCTTCCTCCAGAACCACCTTCATCCTTTTCTCCTCGAGAGGCTCCACGAAGGGGTACCCGACAAAGATGAGATGATCCCTCTTGACGTAGACGAGAAAGTCTTCAACAAGAAATGGTTCTGCCTGTGCAACGGCGGTAACATATTGGAGAATATGTTCGGGCACATAAGCGTGATCTTCAATGTAATCCTTTTGTCCGGCGGTGATCATCGTTCTTCCTGGGTTGCCTGATATCCTTCGTCGAGAAACATCTTTCGGATTCCCGGGATATGGGCCACCCCTACGAAGGCAACCGTTCTTCCTTTGGGGAAAAAGGTTTTCATCTTTTCAAAAAAGATGGGATCGCGTTTCTTAAGGATGGATTCACATCGGGTGGGAAACTCTCCTGTCATGGAGAAAAACTTTGGCAGATCTCCTTCAAGGAAAGCTTTTAAATAAAGTTCTTTATGGACCTTCCAATGACTAAATTGATTGAGGTAGTTCACGATCCGATCAAAGGGGATTCCATCGAGGGCTTCCAGTTGATCCTCAAGGGTCTCCAGATATTCGATCTTCTTTCCGAGCTGCCTGGCAAGATGAAACGCCTCGACATCCATGGAATGCTTCCAGTTTAAAAACGCGGACCAGATGGTGAAGAAAGCCATCCAGGGACGAACCCCGCGTGTATGAAGCTCTAAAAAATCTGAACTCATCGGATGGATCATATCCAGATAAGAAACCGCTGTTGACAGGGATTGAGAATTCGCCTGAGCGCTCAGTTGTTTGTTAATGGCCCGGATGGTTTCCGGATCGAGCGCCTCATAAACCGAAGGCGTCGTTTTTCCTTGCTGGCCGTAATGAACCACCCGGTCCA
>VGSS01000068.1 GCA_016874935.1 Deltaproteobacteria bacterium
CACGGCATTGGCCTTGCTGTCCATGAAGACCCTGTTGTGAATGGCGAAAATAAAGGGCTGATTCAGGAAGGAATGGTCTTCACCATCGAGCCTGGCGTCTATATCCCGCAATGGGGAGGAGTCCGGATCGAGGACATGATCCTCGTCACCTCTCAGGGGGCAGAGACATTGACCTATCTTCCCACAGAACTGACAGTGGTTTGAAAGCCCTTGACCATTGCTCAAAAATTTCTTATATTGTTGTCGTCAGATTCACTATTGGACTAAAAGACTTTGGACAAGAGACTACAATGCGGGCATAGCTCAGCTGGCAGAGCATCGGCTTCCCAAGCCGAGGGTCGCGGGTTCGATCCCCGTTGCCCGCTCCAAAATTTTACTTGCTTTTTTGAAACTATCTTGTATAATCTTCACAAATAAATTTCTCTTTCGAGGAGGGCACAGACATGGCAGGAAAGAAACCGCTTACCAAATCACAGATCGTCTCCTATGTTGCAAAGAAGTTCGACCTCTCCAAGAAGTCGGCTGGGGCCATCGTTGACGAGATGGCGGCCTTAGCTGTCGCAGAAACCAAGAAGGCAGGCGCCTTCACCTTCCCCGGCATTGGCAAGCTCGTTTTGGTGAAACGGAAAGCCCGTGTGGGAAGAAATCCGGCAACGGGTGAGCCGATCAACATCCCGGCAAAAACCGTGGTGAAGATGCGTGTTGCCAAGGCCTGCAAGGACGCCATCGTCCCACCGAAGAAGTAAGACTAAACTCATCTCAAGTAAAACAGGGAAGCCACTTCATCACCATTTTCGGAAAGGGGAGTGGCTTTCTATCTTTTTTTCTCTATCTTAAGAGAGATGGCGTTGTGGTGGTCCGGGCACTCCACTTCGATTTTCTCCCTGTCCCACCAAGGGTATTTCCCTCCGAATTGCATCACATTCAGATAGGGAAAGATGTCGTGGTAAAAGAAGCCGCAAAGCCCCCCCGAATCGTAGCAGTTTAACTCGAACCGCTGGCCCAGGGTGTGATGCGCATGGCAGGTTCCTTTGGCTCCTGTGACCGTCGCAATAAATTTAACTTCAGTCTCCTGTTCCATAGGATCTCCTCCGCATACTCTCTTTGCCCCGTTTGAAATAATGACCCGATGCTCTACAGTCCCGCTATGGCGGGGTGACGTTTCAGGCTGAACTACCCTCGCCTCAAGGCGAGCGGTTTCCACTCTCCCCGAAGGGGACACTAATTTGATTTGTGAAACGGGCTCTTAAGCGTTCCTTTATGCAGTATCTTTCTCAGGGATCTGATGAGCCTCTGGTTATCCGCCATTGTTCCGATTGTCACCCTTCCGAAGGTCGGATACCCCCATGTCTTTCCTGGTCGGATGATGATCCCCTCTCTGAGAAGGGCTCGAAACACATCCTCCGAATCTTTTTTGAAATCGATGAAGATGAAGTTGGCCTGACTGGGAACATAAGAGAGCCCGATTCTGTCCAGTTCCTTATAAAGATATCTTCTTCCCTCATAAACCATTTGAATCGATCGGATCGCATGCTCCTTATCGTTCAGGGCGGCCACAGCCGCCGCCTGGGCGAGCCGGTGAACGGGAAAGGGCTCTCTCACCTGATAGAGGCAACCGATTAAATCTTCTCTCCCCAGGGCGTAACCGATTCTCAAACCTGCCAGGCCGTAAACTTTTGAGAAGGTCCTCAGGAGAATCACTTGCTTCTTTCCGACATAATTGAGACCGTCGGGATTGCATGGATCTTCAACAAATTCTCCATAGGCCTCATCCAGAACGACGATGACCTGAGACGGAAGTCCGGAGAGGAAAGAGTCAAAAGATTCCCGATGGACAATCGTCCCCGTGGGGTTATTGGGATTGCAGACGAAGACCAGTTTCGTCTTCCGGTTCACTCTCTTCAACATGCCCTCCAGATCGTGCGTGAACCCTTTTAACTTCACTCTGACGGGTTTTCCTCCCATAATCTGTGTCACATTCGCATAGACGGAGAACGTGGGATCTGCCATGATCACCTCATCGCCCTCGTTGACAAAGGCGCAGGCGATCATCAGGATCAGGTTATCCGCCCCATTGGAGATGACCACCCTCTTTTCAGGCAATGAAAATTTCTGACCGATGGCCTGCCTCAGGATCGAACAGGGTCCTTCGGGATAAAGATGGACTGTTGAAAGTTCTTTGCGGACAGCTTCAATGGCTTTCGGAGAGGGGCCCAGCACATTCTCATTCGATGCCAGTTTGACCCATCTCTTCGCACCATATTCTTTCTGAACCTCCTCGATCGACTTCCCGGGGATATAGGAGGCGATCTTCAATATGTTCTTTCTTGCCATTCTCTCAATCTTCAAAATTGCTCCTCCTTTCATGAAAGGTGTGGCTGACAATGTGCCCATTTTAATGAATCGACCAATTATGTCAAGGAGCACCCTCTCCTTTCGGTTAGATCGCCTTCAATTCCAGGGGCAACAATCCCCTGTCAACTCTTTTAGATTTCCGAATTCTGGTTCTTCCGGGTTTTCAGTGGGTGATCTTTGTTATTTTCGGAAGAGGGTCCTGGCTACCATGTCGTCATTCCCGTGTAAACGGGAATCCAGGCATTGTCCCTGCGAATGCAGGGAACCAGAAAAAGACATCTGGATTCGTGCTTTCGCAGGAATGACACAGAGAGTAAGAGGATGGGATCAAAAAATGTTAGAGACCATGGTGAAAAAACTGACTCACTAAAATCCCAGAGGAATCTAAATTTTTTTGATTCTATTTAATCACCCTTTTCTCCCGCCAGAGCCGTTCAAACTCTTTCTGGTAGGAGTCCGCTAACTCGTTGTCCTGGATGATCAGAATACTTTCGTAATCCCCTCCCGCCGAACCTTCCGCCCAGTCATGGGAACCCGTGATGACCTTCTTTCCTTCGAGGATGGCGAAGCGATGGCTCATTGCCCCCTTCTCTTTTCCGCCGAGGGTCTTGACGGAGATCCCCTGTTTGATCAGAAGGTTGACCCTGGAAGATTTTGTCCTGGCCCGGTTTGAATCCGTGATCACCCGGACCTTAACGCCCCGATCCTTTGCTCTGGTCAGGGCCCGGACCAAATCGGCGGAAGTAATCTCATAGAGGGCGAGATCAAGGGTTTCGGAAAGCGTCTCGATCTTCTTCCGGAGAGCTTCCCGGATATTGACCTCTGCGGAAAAGAGGGCTTCAATGTCTGCGTTCGCCGGAGATCCGGTAAGGAGTAAAAAGGGAAGGGTAAGAAAAATCCTCTTCATCTCTTTCTGTCGCTGATGAAGTGATATTTGTATGAATGAAAGCTCATAATTCCTCTCCTTTTTTCTGTGTTAGCTTTCCATGCCCCCTGCCATCCTGCCCATCCAAAATTTGACAGGACAACAATTACGTTCTGGGTTCGATCTTCTCCGAAACCACCGATACGATCTGATTAAAATCAAAAGGCTTGGTGATGATAAAATCGAGACCCGCCTCTTCCTTTCTGCTCTGATCTATCTCCATTCCCCATCCGGTAATCATCCCCACCGGTGTGGAGGGATTCATCTTCTTAATTCTCCCGCAGACCTCCCAGCCCGACATCCCGGGCATTCCCAGATCGGTCAGGACGATATCAAACTCTTTCTCCTGAAATAATCGTATCCCCTCTTCACCATCATTTGCCACAGTAACCTGATGATTCACCCGAGAGAGCATCCTCGCAAGCACGCTTCTAACGGTTTCTTCATCGTCGATCACAAGGATTTGGAGAGATTTACCCATTTTGATCGTTGCATCGGTCTCCGCCTCTTCTTTCGCATCCGGGGCAACAGGAAGGATGATCGTGAAGGCTGTTCCGGATCCAACCCTGCTCTCGACTTCAATCTCTCCCCTAAACCGCTTGATGATGCCATAGGACATGGGTAATCCGAGACCGGTATTCGAAAAAGGCTTCGTCGTGAAGAAGGGCTCAAAGATCTTCTTCCTCACCTCTTCGCTCATTCCGATGCCGGTGTCGGCAATCCGGACATGAACACCCCCTCCTTTCTTGAAGGTGTGAAACTCAATCGTTCCTCCTTGGGGCATGGCCTCCACGGCATTGAAGATCAAATTGGTGATGACCTCCCTTAATTCAGAGGCATTCCCAGCCACACTCGGGACTTCTCCTAAAGATGACAATACCTCAATGTGGATCCCTTTGCCCTGGGCATCGTTTCGCCATTTTGGCTTGGTGATCTCGATGGCATCCTTCACGATGGAGTTGACGTCGAGTTTAAAAAGTTCCTGACGGGCCCTCTTCCTCGTAAACTCCTGAAGTCTCTTGACCGTTTGAGCGCTGTCCCTCGCTACCTTTTCGATGGTCTTGAGGGCTTCCCTGGTCTCCTCATCCTGTGCGGTATAGAGCAGAAGCTGTGTGTTCCCGAGAATGGCGGCCAGGGCATTGTTGAAATCGTGAGCCACGCCACTCGCCATCTCGCCCAGGGATCGTAGTTTCTCGGTCTGGAGCAACTGCTCCTCCATCTTTTTCTTTTCAGTAATATCTTTCACAAAAACGATATAATTGATCTCTCCTTGTAAATCCTTTGTCACCTTTGCGCTGATTTCGATATTTCGAACCTCACCGTCTTTCCGGACAGCATTTAATTCAAATCTGGAGGGTAACTTCTCTCCCCTTTCCCAACCGGTAAATCGATCTGCCATCAAGCGCCGGCTCTCTTCGTCCACGACATCTCTAAAATCCATCCCGGTAAAATCCTTTTCAAGATACCCAAAGAACTCTACCAACCTGTGGTTGACATATTTAAATCGGTTATCCTTTCCGATCACACAGATGCCTTCATGGGCTCCCTCCACCACCGTCCTGTATCTCTTTTCGGATTGCTTCATCTCTTCAAGTAAAAGAGCATTCTGGATAGAGAAGGCCAATCCAGGCGCAACTTGTTGAATAATATGGAGTTGTTTCTCTGAAAAGTGGCGGGGCGCTTTACTCCCGAAATTCAACGTGCCGAAGATCTTTTCTTTATACTCCAATGGAAAAACCAGTATAGAATGAATTCCCTCTTTCAGTAATTTTTGACTGGTCCAGTAATCACTTTCTTCCGTATTTGAGATGATGACCGGAAGGCCTGTTTGCAAGGCTTTTTCGGAAGGGGTCCCTTTCAGAGGGTAGGTGACGCCTTCTTTCAATTCTTCAATTTCATAGTCTTTATCCAATGCAAAAAATCGAAAGCCTTCCCCACCCTCATCGAAAATGACAATGGTCATCCTTTCTGAATCCAGAACTTTATTAAATTCAGAATGGACTGTCCTGAACACCTCTCTCACATCGAGGCTGGAGGTAAGGATTTTATTGATATTGTTGATCGTCTCCTTTTCCTTCTCTATCCGTTTCTGCTCTGTAACATCCCTGATTGATTCAACCACAGCAATGACCTCCCCATTTTCATCTAAAATGGGAAAGGTGGAGAATTGGGCTATCCCTTTAAAAAGTTTGCTCTCTCTTTCTACAATGGCCGGTCTTCCAGTAAGGAATGTATCCGATACTGCACACTTTTCGCAGGGACTCTCCCGATGGTATAAAACTTCATAACATCTCTTCCCGATCACCTCCTCGGGCTTCATCCCATACCGTTCAAACGCGGGCTTATTGGCGCGGAGAATTCGATAATTCTTATCCTTAATGGAAATGAGGTCAGTGACCGCATCGAAAGTCGTCTCCCATTCCGATTTGGCTTCCATTACATCAGAGAAGAGTTTGGCGTTCTCAAGGGCCAGGCCGATCTGGTTTCCAATATTTTCCAATAAATGGATCTCTCTTGGGGTGATCTCATGGTGAGAACGACTCAACAGGGTAATCGTTCCGATTGCTTTTCCCTTAGCCAGAAGAGGAAAACCGACCAATGTCTTAATTCCTTCTTCTATTAGAAAGGGAGCTTTCCGAAAGGATGAATATTCATTGATCGAGGCAATGACCGGCTTTTTTAAACTGATGGCTTTTCCGGAGACCCCTTCACCATATTTCAGGACTTTTGCCTCTTCAGCCATTGCGGGGGGGTCTCCATTGTGATACTTCATTTCAAGGAGATCTCCCCCCTCATTCAACAGATAGATCGCTCCCATTTCAAACCCTGTCAAACTCATTGCCTTCTCTAAGGTAATAGGAAAGACCGTGTCCAGGTTGACAAAAGTCTGATTGATCAATGCCCCCATCTCATTGAGGGCTTCGAGATCCCGGGTCCGTTGAACCAGCGCCTCTTCCATTCTCTTGCGGTCAGAGATATCTTTTACAGTTCCTTCATAACCGATGATATGGCCTTTACGATCCCTTCTCGTAGTGGCAGTGATGAGGCAGTCCCGGGGAGTTCCATCCTTTCTCTTGAACCTAACTTCGAAATCCTTCACAAATCCATTTTCAGCCACTTCCTTTTGGAGCCTCTTCTGCTCTTCCGGATTCAAATAGCAATCTTTAATATTTACCTTGAACAATTCTCCTTTTTCGGAGTAACCCAACATCTCAACTCCAGCCTGATTGATATCGACAAACCTTCCATTTGCAAAAGTGATATAGACCATCTCTTTTGAGTTCTCAAAGATATTGCGGTATCTCTCACTGGCCTCTTTGCTGGCTTCCTGAGATTGCTTTAAATCTTGGATCATCCGATTGAAGGAATCCGTGAGAACTCCGATCTCATCCTTCCGTGTGGTCTCAATACGGACATCGAGATCTCCTCCAGAGACCTTTGCCATCTCGTGGGATAATCGGTTGATGGGCTGGATCAATCTTCTTGCAAAAAAGAGGCTGAGAAGAAGGGCCGCACACAGGGCAATCAATATCCATAGAATGGAGACCCGGGTGATCTCTTTGATCGGTCCATAGGCCTCTTCTGTCGGAACCTGAACAACGACCCCCCATTTCAACTCGGGAATGGGTTTGTAGACGACCAAATATTTCTGCTTTCTCGGGTTCTCAAACTCCAGACGGCCCTCCTGTCCTGCGATGACCTGGTCAACAAAAGGACCAAGAAGGATATTTTTCTCATTAGGATGGGCGATCAAAAACCCCTCTTTATCCACCACATAAGCTGAACCCGTTTTACCAATCTTAGTCTGATGCAGCAAATCCGTTAAGGGTTCGAAACATAGCCTTGCTTTTAATACACCGACTGGTCTTCCTTTATATTTTTCAACAGGAACGGCAATCACCATGGCCTGTTTACCGTCCGAAGTATAATAAAAATTTCCGTAAAAAATTTGCCCCTTTGAAGCCACTTGAAACATCTGGCTCACAGATTGGTCTTTCTGATCGGAAGTCTCCTCTGTTTTAAATTTAGAAACCTTAATTGTTTCCAATCCTTTTTCATTCAAAAAAGCCAATTCAAAAAGATAGTCATTTTGAGAAACAAGGTTCTTTAAACGGCCCTCCGCATGAACAAGACTGCCCTTGGTAATCTCTTTATCCCTCGCCACAAAGAGAAGATTGCTTGTCGCCTTTTCTAAAAAGCCCTTTGTCCTCTCCGCCACCATGCTGGCTTTCTCTTTCTGAATCTGGATTATGGATTCTTTTATATCTTTCTGATAGACCCTGTAAATATTGCCCCCTGCAATGATTAGGGGAATGGTAGCCAGGAGGATGGAGAAGGCCATCCATTTGAAAGTAATACTTTTTCCAATGCCTCTTATCATCAATTCTCCTCCCCTTTTAAGAAACGAAGTAATTCGGACTGAAGTATCCTCCACCCTTTTCCTGCCTTGATGGCCCTGATTCTTCCGAGTCGGATATACTTAAGGAAGGTCGGTTTGGATATCTTCAGATATTCGATAGCATCCTCTGTGGTCAATACTTGGTCTTTTTCCATTACGGACATCGAATTACCTCCACTTTTCCAGATTTTCCTACAAATTAGCAAGATATGTGCCAAAAAGATCGGCTCTTTCAAATTGTTTCATAACTATTCGACTTTAAAAGGTTAAGTTGTTTCTTGGTGAGGAGAGGTAAAATCAGAAAAAATCAGGGCAAAACGACAAACTGTCAAAAAATAGAACGTTATAGAACATTATTGCCAGTGGAAGGGATAGTTGCCATTCATGTGCAAACAGCAATCAAGAGAAAAAGAACTGGATTCCGCATCAAGTGCGGAATGACAAAACAATATAACTATGACCTAAATTGTGCAATTTCTAATTTAAAATGTAGCCGCACCCTTTAGGTTGCGAGGGTTTTAATTTTTTTCCATTTTCACCCAATGGGCGATTTCTTAACGCAGGCTAAAGCCTACGGCTACAAGTAATCGGTTGGTTATTTTAAAAGGAATCGCTCAATTTAGGTATGAATATAAAAGAAGCATAACAAAGGGGGGAACTAAAAGGAAAGGAACCTACATCTTGAAATTACCGAAGTCATCCGGATTCATATTCTCAATAATCGTTTTCAGTTCATCCTGTTCGTCCAGAAATCTGGAGGCCAAGAGACCCAGATGCTTCGTCGCCTCCACAACTGACTGCGTGATAAAAATGGGCGCCTTCGCCCTGACCGCCAGGGCAATGGCATCGCTCGGGCGGCTATCCACAATGAGTTCGTTGCCCTCAACATCGAAATGGAGTTTGGCGTAAAAGGTATTTTCCTTGATATCATTGATCACCACCCGTGTGAGGGAGGTATGCAGGGTATCGAGAATCTGTTTGAGGAGATCGTGCGTCATGGGACGAAGCGTGACCACATCTTCAAGGCCCCTTGAAATCGCCTCCGCCTCAAAGACTCCAACCCAGATGGGCAGGGCTTTCTGACTATTCAGGTCCACTAAAACGACCACGGGGTTCGATGCTTTGGCGTCAACCACGATCCCCATCACTTTTACTTCCATCAGTTCCTGTTCCATGAGATTACCCAAAAAATAGAGTCTTTGGGCTAAGGTCAGGGCAAGGATGCCAGTTTAGTTTATGGGTCAGGGCGATGGGTTTTAAATTAACAACCATAACCTTTGCCCTTTGACCAAACTGGTTTCATAGCCCCAACCTCTCAACCTTGCCCAAAAAAGCATTTTCGTCCTTCGAAGGCGATGAACCCGTCATTAAAGATTCCTTAGAAAAAGCAAACCGATAAATTTGTTTTCATTGTAACCTGTACGGGTGGGATGTCAACTCTGGGGAGGGAAACTATTTGAGATTTCTGAAAAAATCCAGAAATCTCTGGAATCAATTTTTTGAAATCTGTGTAATCAGAGAGCGAAAAGTAGTTTTGCAGAGCCCTCTATTTTTTCTCTTTCTTGAGGAAGGGATGAGGAATTCCTTTCCGGTAAGCGAGGGCCTGGCAGGAGGCAATCGGATGATCCTGTTCATCGAAAACCTTGATCTCGCAGAGCGATGTCTTCTGGGTTTGATGAACCTCCCTTGCTTCGGCAATCAAACGGCACCCAGGTGAGGGAGGGGAAAGATAGGTGATATTCATATTAAGTGCCACGGCCAGGGTCCCATGAGAATTGGAGGCGGTCTCAAAAGCCTCATCGATCAGGGCGAAGAGAGCTCCTCCATGGGCCATGCCGAAGAGATTTTCCATATCCGGAGTGAATGTCATCTCCACTCTTGAATATCCATCATCCATATCGACCAATTTGAGCCCGAATTTTTTTGCAAAGGGTTCCTTCTTTACCTGTTTTAAGAAAGCCTCTTTGATCTTTTTGTCCATGAGTGGTCCTCATCGATGGTAAGCGCTTATTCGTTCATTTATTTAGAGTTTGTTTATAAATGCCCTTTCCCCGTCATGCCGGACTTGAGGAGCCTGCCCCGTGCTTGATACGGGGGCATCCAGTCCCGCCTTTGGCGGGATTGAAATTACTGGATTCCGGCCTTCGCCGGAATGACGACCTTTTTGAAAACCTTTAGTTTATAAACAGACTCTATTTAGAGAAAAGAGAGTTTTGGGCTTCCGGTGAAACCCATTCCCGGCGGATGGGTCGTCTGCGGTCCTTCGGAAAAGCAAGCGTCACCGTCGTTCCCCTTCGGAGCCGGCTGTTAATCCATATTCTCCCTCCATGTTCCTCCACCACCCTCTTGACAAAAGTGAGACCCAGTCCCACCCGTTCAGGCCTTGTGGAAAAGAAAGGCTCAAAAATGCGGTCGAGATTCTTTTTAGAGATCCCCTCCCCTCTATCTGAGACGGAGATTTCCACATTCTCTTCATTGCAAGCAAGAAAAACCCTTATTCTATTTCGATCTTTCTTCCCCTTGCCCTGTCCAATAGATTCGATGCTATTCTCCAGAATATGAGAAAGGGCCCGGGTCACCAGACCTCTGTCAATGTAAAAATATTCATCCCCCCCTAAAAGCCCCTCTTCTAAATTGAATGAGACTCCCTTCCCTTTCTTCTCCTGTGAAACGCCCTGGAGAGTTCTTTCCATGACCTCAAGAATCTTCTCCCTCTGGAAAACCAGCCTGGGCATCTTAACCAACTCTTCCATCCGCCGGATCATCTCCGCCAGCCGCTTCGTCTCCCGAAGAATCCGGTTGAGATAAGCCTCCGTCTTTTGGGAAGAAACCGATGCCTTCATAAGACGCTGGGCATAGCCTCCGATCGAGGCAATCGGGTTCCGGACCTGATGGGCGATTTCCTCCACCATCATCCCGAGGCTTGCCCGGTGCTTCAGTTCCAGTTTCTCCCTCTCCAATCTCTTCAATCGCTGTATTTCCTGGAAAGAAAAAGCTAAAAAGGATTCCCCTCCCTCCTTGAAAGAGGCGGTGGAGAGGTGAACGAAGATTCCCTTTCCATCCTTCTGTCGTAAGAGTCCGTCCCCTTCAAAACCGGCCTTATCACTGGTCAAGTAAAGGATGTTAGGCAAAAAATAGCTCAGGTCTTCTTCGAAAAAAAAGGTTCTGATCCTCTGCCCCTCCATTTCCTCTCTCGTATAGCCGAAGAGGTGTTCTGTATAACGGTTGGTATAGAGGATTTTTGAATGGATGTCCGTGAGGATAAAAGCGACCCGGCCAAAATCGAGGAAGGGATGTCGGTTTTTCAGGATATCTGTCATAAGAGGCCTGGCAAAATGTTGAAAGTAAATTCATTTTATTCCACTACCTTAAAAAGTCAAGGGTTTATTGTTGAGATTTCTGGAAAAGCCCAGAAATCTCTGATTACATCGATTAGGGACCGATTACAGAGATTAGATCAGAGAGCGAAAGTATTTTTCAGAGTTCTCTTGTTCATTCGTTTTTCTTGACAAACAGAGGAGAACCTCGTTATTAAGGGATCAATGAAACTTCAAACAGAGGTTCTGGTCATCGGAGGGGGAGCCACCGGTGCGGGGATACTGAGAGATTTATCGCTGAGGGGAATTCCTTCCCTTCTAATCGAAAAGGGAGATTTTCTATCCGGCGCCTCCGGAAGAAATCATGGTCTCTTTCACAGCGGCGGAAGATACGTTGTATCCGATCCTGAAGCGGCGCGTGAGTGCATTGTTGAAAACAGGATTCTGAGAAAAATTGCTCCCCACTGTATCGAGGAAACAGACGGCCTTTTCGTCTCTCTACCCGAAGACGGCCTCGATTTCAGGAATCGATTTATTCAAGCCTGCGAAGAGGCAGCCCTCCCCGCCCTTCTTCTGCTCCGGGAAGAGGCCCTCTCATTGGAACCCGGACTCAATCCCGACCTCCTGAGCGCGGTCAAAGTTCCGGACGGAGCCATCGATCCATTCGAATTAGTCCTTGCGAATGCAAAAGACGCAGAGGTTTACGGAGCCGGATACCTTCTTCACGCAGAAATCACCTCCCTCGTCGTGGATGGGGATAGAGTGAAAACCGTCCTTGCAAAAGACCTTCTCCACGGAGAGGAGTATCTGATTGAAGCCTCTTATCTCATCAATGCCACCGGAGCCTGGGCAGACCAACTTCTAAAATTGGCAGGCCTTCATATCGCCATGGCTCTTTCAAAGGGTTCGATGCTCATCACCAATCAGAGGCTCACTCACAGGGTGATCAATCGGTGCCGGCCTCCTTCGGATGGAGACATCGTCGTGCCGAACCATACCGTCTCCATTCTGGGAACAACCTCCGTCCGTCTTGAAGACGCCGAGAATTTTGAGGTCACTCCTCGAGAAGTCTCCCTCCTGATTCAAGAGACATCGAAGATGATCCCGGCTATCGAAGAGACCCGATTCATCCGGGCCTATGCAGGCATCAGACCTCTCTTCCAATCCGGAGAAAAAGGCGATGATCGTGCCATCAGCCGGGGGTTTGTTCTGATCGATCACGAAAAGAGAGATGGAATAAAGAATTTGATCACTATCACCGGAGGGAAACTGGTCACCTACCGGTTGATGGCGGAAAAGACCTCTGATCTTCTCTGCCGAAAAATGGGAGTCGATGTTTCTTGCACCACCCACTTAAAACCTCTCCCCGGCGCTGAGAAACCCTCAGGCCTCAAAGACCGTCTTAAAACATTGGGTAAAGTGGAGACCCTATGTGATTGCGAGCTGGTCCGGAGGGAAGAGGTAGAGGAAGCGTTGAGGGAAGGAAAATTAAAGAATCTTCAGGATATTCTCCATCGAACCCGCCTCGCCAAAGGGACCTGCCAGGGAGGCTTCTGCGTCTATCGGCTGTTAGGCATGTTAAACGAGTGGGAATTGGCCGAAGGAGATTCCAACAAAATATTGAAGGGTTTTCTTGAAGAGAGATGGAAGGGAATTCGACCGGTTCTCTGGGAATCGACGGTCAAAGAAGAAGAGTTGATGGAAGGGATTTATAAAGGAATATTCAATTTATAGGGGCCAAGGAGCCAAGGGTTCAAGTTAGGAAATCCTGGAACCCTAGAGCCCTCGAATCCTGGAACCCTGTTTAAATAACCATGCACTACGATCTCATCATTATTGGGATGGGCCTTTCCGGGCTGATGGCGGCTAAAACAGCGGTAGAGGCCGGCAAGAAGGCCCTGATCATCGGAAAAGGAATGGGCTGTCTTACCCTCTTCTCCAATACCATTGATGTATTCGGGAAGATCACGGAAACGACAAGGTTGAGAGATGACCTCTCTCGGTGGATTTATGATCATCCTGAACATCCTTATGGGAAAGTGGGGGTAGAAAAGATCGAGGAGGCGCTTTGCTCTTTTAACACTTTCTTTCGGCCACCCTATACGTTTCAGTCAAGAAATGAAACAAATAGCCTGATCCCCACGGGTATAGGAACATTTCGACCGACCTACCTCATACCATCCACCATGATGAGGGGGATAGCCCTCAAAGAGAAAAAAACGCTTGTCATAGGATTCAAAGGTTATAAGGATTTTTATTCTCAGCGTTTGGCTGATTCATTCGAATGCCGGGGAACTACCCTCTCTCTACCTGAAAGCCCTTCAACAGAAATCACCGCAACAGCCCTTGCAAGGTGGATGGAACAGCCTTCTTTCAGGGAATTCATCGGCACAGAGGTTAAAAAGCAGATTCGCGATGAGGAATTAATTGGCTTTCCTGCTGTTTTGGGGGTAAATGATCCCATGGGGGTGAGAAAAGATCTTGAGAAGAAGACGGGGGTCTCTGTGTTCGAGATTCCCGTTCTTCCACCCTCCATTCCGGGGATGAGAATCTTTAATCGATTTAAGGAACGGCTGATCCAGAGAGGTGTGACTTTTCTCATGGGTTATTCCGTTTCAAAAGCAACTTTGAAAGACAAAAGATGTGAGGGGATTGAGATACTTCATCCCCCTGTCACCACCTCTTATTCGGCGGATCATTACGTTCTTGCCACAGGACGTTTTATGGGGGGGGGATTGAAAGCCGACCGTGAAAAGATATCTGACCCTGTCTTCAATCTACCTGTTTCCCAGCCCGGATCGCAGGAGAAATGGTTTGAGAAATCCTTTTTCGATGAACATCCTATCCATCGGACGGGTATTTTAACCGACTCCTCTCTGCATCCGATTGACGAGAAAGGGGAATTGATATTGGAAAATGTCCGGGTCGCAGGCACGATCCTGTCCGGGCATCACTTCCTGGAAGAAAAATCAAGAGAAGGAATCGAGATTGCAACAGGATATTGGGCAGCAAAACAAGCCTTGAATTAAAAATTCGAAATCCGAAGCACGAAATTCGAGACAAGCACGAATGTTCAAAATGCAAATGACCCAAACAAATTAGTTCGTTTTGAATTTTGAATTTGTTTCGGATTTCGATATTCGAATTTCGGATTTTTGCCAGACCAGACTTAGCGCAACAACTTATGGCTATTACAATGAAAAAAACCAATTGGCCGAAGAGCAATTCTGATGTCTGTATCCGCTGTGCCACCTGCATGGCAGTCTGCCCGGTTTCACGGGTCACTCCGCTTTTTCCAGGCCCGAAACACACAGGCCCGGGAGCGGAGCGGTTTCGGAAACCCGGGGACCCATCTGTGGATCAATGGACCGATCTCTGCATTGGGTGTCATCTCTGTGATCTGGTTTGCCCTTCAGGTGTTTCCATCTCTGAAATGAACCTGATCGCCAAAGCCAAATATCTTGATGAAAAAGGACGGCCCTTTCGAGATTGGCTATTGACTCATTCTTACCTCTATGGCCAGATTGGAGCTTTTTTCTCCCCGATCCTCAACCGTCTTTTCAAAAACGCTGTTGTGAAATGGATTGCAGAATCCATTTTAAGGATAGACAGAAGAAGGGAACTTCCTGTTTATCAATCTGAAACATTTAGGCAATGGTTTAGAAGCCACCCATCAAAAGGACAAAGAAAGATTGCCTATTTCTATGGCTGTTACATCAACACGAACGAAGTAGAGGTTGGAAAAGCAACGGTCCAGGTCCTTGAGGCCAACGGTTTTGAAGTCTTCCTGCCGCCTCAGGAATGCTGTGGCATCCCCATGCTTGGTAATGGTGATTTTAACGGGGCAAAAAAGATGGCTCTGAAGAACGTCCCTTCTCTTCTTCAAACCATTCGTTCGGGATATGACATCATCTTCTCCTCAACCAGTTGCGGCCATATGATTAAGCATGAGTATAGCAGGCTTTTGAATATTCCAGGGTCAGAAGAAGTTGCAGAACATCTCCTCGATCTCTTCGAGTTTTTAAGAAACTTAAGAGAAAATGGCAACCTCAATACCCATTTCAAAGAGCTTCCCTTAAAGGTCGCCTATTTCGCCCCCTGCCATCTCCGATCCCTTGGAATCGGTCTTCCTGCCCTTGAAATTTTACGGCTCATTCCCGGCCTACAAATTGACAACATCGAAGCAGATTGTTGCGGCCTGGGAGGAACCTTCGGCTTTAAAAAAGAAAAGTATGAGATTTCTCAGGAAATCGGGAAAGATTTAAAGGAAGCGATCGATCGTTTAAACCCTGAGATCGTTTTAACGGATTGTGAAGGCTGCCGGATGCAGATCAGGCACCTCACAGGCCTGAAAGTGTTGCATCCCATCCAGATATTAAGAGATGCACTGCTGCAAGGAATTGATAAGGAGGTGGAGAGATAGGGTGATAGGGAGAAACCCATAAAATAGACTGCTGTTTCAGTCAATTTTATGGGTCTTTAAGAACTCCTGAGGGGTTAATATCTTAATCCCCATATATTTACCGATCGTTTTTAATGCCTTATCTCCTATGATAATAACGTCTGCTTTTAACGGCACGGCGCATTCGATGAATTTATCGTCGTCAGGATCATCTTTGACTGCTTTTATCTTCGGTGTATTTGCTGTAAAGAGGATGTTAAACCCTTTAGCAAAAAAAGAGAGAAGTTCCTCAATGTCATTTTCGTCCTTTAACCCGACTCTTTGCAGAACATCGATATACTCATCAAGGATATCTTTTGATAGGCAAAGGGCAATCTCTTCGTTTTTCCAGAGGTCGATGATTTTTTTGGGATTACCCCCAAAAAAAGAAGAGACAAAGATATTGGTATCGATGACAACCTTTATCATCGACTTTTTCTCGATTCCTTGATCGCCCTATTGATACCCATTGGGTTGATCCCTTTTGCCTTCATTTTTCCTCCGATCCGATCCCAAAGGTTATCGATATAGGTGCCAACAAAATTACCAGCAAAATTACCAGGGACGTTGGTTCAAATGCAACTTGATCCTTGTCCATTTGTCAGCCACTCCTATCGACAACACTATTAACTCCTGGACCCTCCACCTCAGCTCCCTGTTATGGCATCAGCCCACCTATCATTATGACATAAACCTCTCGGTTATCTTGGCATCTAGGTGTATCCTACTCCTCCCATTCGGCAATGTCAATTTGTGTTTGACCCGGTATCCGCGCTGGTGAGCAGTGGGTAAGATATTTTCCTTTGCAATGCAAAGTTGTATTTGAACCAACGTCCCGCTTTACGTCCCGCTTTACACTTTTTTACTGTGCCACTTTCTTCACTGTATTCCATCACCCCCTATCTCCGTGTCTCCGCGTCTCCCTATCTTCCTATCAATAAGTTCTCGACGTCGGCGATACTTTGGAAGACGAAGTCTGGCTGGTCTGGAGTGTGTTTATACTGCAGGAGGGTCTTTTCATCGGTCACACCGGTGAGGACAATACCTGTAGCAATTCCGGATTCCTTCCCCATTCGGATATCCGTCT
>VGSS01000069.1 GCA_016874935.1 Deltaproteobacteria bacterium
GGGTCTCCACAAAATACGGGCCATTCATAATGGCAATGCCGGGAATATACATGCCCATACGGGCTGAATCCGTGTTCTGGCCCACATTCGCGCCCGCCCTGATCTGTTCCAGAATGTCCTCTTCAACGCCAAGCTGAGCACTTGCAAAGACCTCAATTTTAAGGCCGCCTTTTGTTCTCTCCTCAACCGCTTTCGCCCATTTCTGAAATCCGGCATGATAGGGTTCTCTGGGGCTCAGCACATGGTTAAATTTCAATGTGTATTTGGCCTGTCCAAAGGCTGGTGTCCCATAGAATGTCATGGCAAGAAGTAAAACCATAAACGCAGCTAACATCATCGAAAAATCTTTAAAACGTTTCATCTTCCTTTCCTCCTTCTTTAAAAGCTAAAAGTTAATAGTTTCGTTTTTTAAATCCGCATTCCGAAATCCGCATTCCACAATTTTTAAATCACCTTCCTTCCCGATAACCCAATTGCTGCGAGATTTTCAAAGCCGTTTCCATCACCTCCTTTTTAAGGGATTCCTGAACCAATTTTTTGGTGACCCGAAAAGCCGGTCCCGAGATGCTGATGGCGGCGACAGCATTTCCCGTCTCGTTATAGATAGGGGCGCCCACGCATCGGACCCCCTTCTCATTTTCTTCGTCGTCAATGGCATATCCCTGATTCCGAACCATTTTCAGGTGCTCTTTCAACTGAGACGTATCCGTGATCGTATTTTCCGTTCTTTTCGTAAGTCCTCTTCCTTTGAAGAACTGATTCAACTCCTCCTCAGGGAAATGAGAAATAAGAACCTTGCCTACGGCGCTGCTGTGAGCAGGGTTCCGGAGGCCAACCCGTGAGGCCATCCTCAGACCGCTCGGGTTATGATCCACTTCCACCTTGTCTATATAGACCACCTCATTTCGGTCGAGGAGCACCATATGGATGGTCTCTTTTGTCCTCTCTGCCAGATCATTTAGAAAAGGGGCAGCCTCTTTGCGGAGATCGAGCTGGCCCAAAAGAATGTTTCCCAGTTCCACCAGTTTAAATCCCAGAAGGTAGTTTCTCGTCTTGGGATCCTGGCGCGCATAGCCCAGGTAGGAAAGGGAGGAGAGGAGGCGATGCGTGGTCCCCTTCGGGAGGCTCACTTTTGAAGAGAGATCTCGGATGCTGATCCCCGGAGGATTCTGCCCCAGTATGTCAAGGATCAACGAGATTCTTTCAATGGTTTGCACAAGGTTGTTTGGTTTTGATTCCTTCGGGGTTGCCATAAGCCGTTTCGTATTGCGGAACTTTGTTTCACAGAATAATAACAACATCCAATCTCCAAGTCAAGTCTTTTTTAACAGTTCTGCAATTCAGATACTATGGGGTCTGGGGCGAGCAGGAAATCGTCGGAGGGTTGCTGCCCATGCCGTGGATGGGGCCCAAATGATTCGGGTGACTGCCTGAGAAAATCTGACGAGGTGCTCCCAAGGATTAGAAACCGGGCAGGCAGGGGCATTCGGTCTGCGAGCACTCGGAGAATCGTTTTTTGGCTGCTTTTTAGGGGAAGGAACAGGAAGGGTTTATGTATTACAATACAAAACTGGGATGGCGATGTTTAATTTTGACCTAACCAATGATATTAAGGATGATCCCCCAACAATTTACAAAACTGATCGCCTCATGACAATTCAACACCCAAACCTCTTATTAAGAGTCTAAAAATTGAATTGAGATGTTTCACAAAATCTCCCCTAACCTCTGGTTTGCCAAAGAGGGGGACATCCGCCCATACAATATAAACTGATTAATAAAACCTTATTTCCCTTTCAATTTCAGGATCGTTTTGGCCAGGGCTTCGCCGTTACGGTCCATGGCATATTCCACCGTATCCTCAGAGCCTGTTGAGGTGGTTCGAAGGTCGGTTTCATAAACCACTTTTCCGCTCTCCCTGTCAACAAACTGGTAACGGGCCGCAAAAGCAGATGTGCCTGTGTGCTCGCCTCCCGGAATAAAGGAACGTCCGATTCGCCTCCCTACGGTTGCCTTGGAATACTCTTTGACTTCTCCCTTGAGGATGAGGACCTTCTTGCCAGAAGGAACCTCCTTAGCGCCTTTGCTTCCTTCTTTGACGATTGAATCAAAAAGTTTATATTTTTCAGAATATCGATTGAGCTGATAGGTCGCCTTTTCAGCCATCTGAACGCCTGCGGATTCGGGGGCAGGAGAGCCGGGGGGAACTTCAAGGTCTTTTACAATCAAAGCATTATAATCTCTCAGATTCAACTCCTGAGCGCCTGCCGCCCCACTCACTCCGAAGACTAAACCCAGAACAAACACGATTGTCATGATCCGATTGAACTTCATCGCTCTACCTCCTTTTTTGATATGACTATTGTAACTTTTATTTTAAACCCATAGAGATCGATTTTCAACCCTTGTTTTTTTAGAAAAAAATGGGATAATTCTAATCAAGAATGGAGAGTTAAGAATTTAGAATTAAGAACCCATAAGAAAAATATTAAGAAGTTATTTTGGAGGGCTCATTATGGAGAAAGATTTAGTAGCAGTTCTGGGGGGTGGCAATGGCGGGCATGCGGTCGCCGCAAACCTTTCCCTGAACGGATATAAAGTCAACTTTTTCGAACTCCCTCAATTTGCCGAATCGTTTGAAAGAGTGCTCCGGACAAAGGAGATTCGTATTGAAGGGGTCTCCATCGACGGAACAGCAAAGTTGAATCTGGCGACCATTGATATCCAGCAAGCGATCAAAGATGCGGAAGTCCTCTTTGTTGTCACCCCTGCCTTCGGACATAAAATCATGGCTGAAGCCTGCGCCCCTTTTGTCCAGGATGGTCAGATCATCGTCCTGATGCCCGGTTCCGGTGGAAGCCTCGAATTTGTTAAAATCTTTAAACATAGGAAGGTGAAACAGGAGATCGCCTTTGCTGAAACATGCACCCTTCCCTACGGGGCCCGGCTAAAAAGTTCAGGCCATGTCTCTGTGTTCATCCATGCGGTCATCCTTTCCGCGGGAGTTTTTCCATCGAAAAGAACAAGCGAGGTCATCCCAAAATTAAAACAATACTATCCGATCATCACGCCTGCAAAGGATGTTATGGAGGCTGCCATCAATAACCCGAATCCGATCGTTCATCCTGTGGCTACTCTTCTGAGCGCCACTCGGATCGAACATGCCAAGGGAGAATTCTACCTCTACGCGGAGGGAATGACTCCATCGGTTGCCAGGACCTTTGAAGCCCTCAATGAGGAGAGACTCGCCCTCTGTAAAGCGATGGGTTACAAGCTTTATCATTGGGACAACCTCGAATTTAAAAACTACAACTTGGGTGAAACCGAAGAGGAGTGCCGCTACCGTATCCTCAACACCAGTATGGATGCCGCCTTTGGAAAGGACGGGATTTATGCCGGGATCAAGATGAAGGGACCCGAACATATGAAAGATCGGTACGTTACCGAGGATGTCCCATACGGGATGGTCCTTCTCTCCACGCTTGGAAATCTCCTCGGTGTTCCTACTCCAACACACGACGCAGTGATTCAACTTTGCTCTGTGATCAATCGGACTGACTACTGGAAAACAGGCCGGGGAATCAAGGAACTGGATCTTTCAAAATGGGATAAAAAAGGTCTGAAAAAGTTTCTCAAGGAGGGGAAATAACTCTGCTGTGGAGTCCTCTACTTAGAGTCTGTTTATAAATGCACTTTTCTCGTCATGCCGGACTTGATCCGGCATCCAGACGTCGTCCCGACCCCGTATCAAGTACGGGGTAAACTCCAGTCGGGAACCATCTCCATGACTGGATCCCGGTTTTCACCGGGAACCCTGGATTCCGGCTTTCGCCGGAATGACGGCCTTTTTGGGAACCGTTAGTTTATAAACAGACTCTATTTAATAAATTTCAGGGCTAAAGGATTTAGAAATCCAATTTAAAAAACTTATTTAATTTCAATCTGTTAGCCGCATTATCCAGAGCCCTTAAAATGAATAAAAAATTTATACTTCTCTGCCAATTTTTACTCTTCCCTCAAGCAGACCTGAAATAGTAAATTCTCAAATAATATCAGCATATTACTGAATAACATTAAGTTAACCTCTTTATCCAAAAATTTCCCTTGACAAAAAAAACCAATTATTTTAGTATGCAAAGGCTACATTGTGATTGTTATCACAACTTGACAACATAAACTTATTGTATTTGAGAGAAAGGGGGGAATTCAAAGTTCAAAGTTTAAAGTTTAAAATAAAAAAGAAAGGGGGAGCGTGAAACATGGGATTTAAAATTTCACAAAAATACATTGATGCAGACCCGAGAAAATTGATGGATTGGCAGATTGCTGAAATCGCCGAAGAGGGCATGCCCAGCGTAGAGGAGTGGCAGGAAAAGTTGGGGCTTAAAAAAGAAGAAATTATTCCAATGGGAAAATTATGCAAGTTGGATTTCATGAAAATCATTGACCGATTGAAAAATAAACCCGATGGAAAATACATTGAGGTCACAGCAATTACTCCGACTCCTCTCGGAGAAGGGAAATCCACGACCAGTTTGGGGTTAATCGAAGGGCTTGGAAAAAGAGGAAAAAATGTGGGTGCTGTTCTTCGACAGCCTTCCGGTGGTCCGACCATGAATGTGAAAGGAACCGCAGCTGGAGGCGGAAAGGCGCTTCTTATTCCGATGACGGAATTCTCCCTTGGCCTCACCGGCGACATCAATGACATCATGAATGCCCATAACCTGGCCATGGTCGCCCTCACA
This sequence comes from Deltaproteobacteria bacterium, assembly GCA_016874935.1. Classification (GTDB taxonomy): domain Bacteria; phylum Desulfobacterota; class BSN033; order BSN033; family UBA1163; genus RBG-16-49-23. The sequence goes on from VGSS01000069.1 coordinate 4,746, forward strand.
TCGAGAATGCAGCACGAAAGAAATTATGATGATGCCGAATTGGCCAAAAGAGGTCTGAAACGCCTTGATGTGGATCCCACCAATATTGAAATGGGCTGGATCCTGGACTTCTGTGCCCAGTCTCTGAGAAATATTATGATCGGCATCGGTGGAAAACAGGATGGTTTCTTGATGCAGTCCAAGTTCGGCATTGCGGTCAGCTCTGAGCTGATGGCCATCCTTTCCATCGTCCGCGATTTAAAAGACATGAGGGAGAGGATCGGTAAAATCACCGTTGCCTACGATAAGAAAGGAAATCCTGTAACCACTTCGGACCTTGACGTAGCCGGCGCCATGACCGCCTGGATGAGAAACACGATTAACCCCACCCTGATGACTTCCGTGGAATTCCAGCCCATCCTGGTTCACGCCGGGCCATTCGCCAACATTGCTGTTGGACAGTCCTCCATCATTGGCGACCGTATTGCTTTAAAGATGTTTGATTATAATGTAACGGAGAGCGGTTTTGCCGCAGATATCGGTTTCGAAAAGTTCTGGAATGTGAAATCCAGGCTGAGTGGCCTAACTCCTCATGTGTCGGTTCTGGTTTCAACGATCAGGGCATTGAAGATGCATGGCGGCGGCCCCACCGTGGTTCCAGGAAGACCTCTCCCGGATGAATATACCAAAGAGAATCTCAGCCTGGTGGAAAAAGGGTGTGCTAATATGGTCCACCTCATCGGAGTGATCAAGAAATCAGGGATCAACCCTGTGGTTTGCGTCAATGCCTTCCATACCGACACCAAAGATGAAATCGCTATTGTCCGGAAAGCAGCCGAGCAAGCAGGAGCCCGCGTTGCGACCTCTGAGCACTGGCAAAAAGGAGGAGATGGCGCTCTGGAATTGGCTGATGTCGTGATGGATGCCTGCAACGATAAGAGCAGCTTTAAATTTCTCTATCCTCTGGAGACCCCCTTGCGGCAGAGAGTTGAAATGGTTGCCAAGGAAGTTTACGGAGCGGATGGAGTTTCCTGGTTGCCCGACGCAGAAGCCAAAGCCAAGCGTTTTGAAGCCAACCCAGAGATGAAGGATTATATGACCATGATGGTTAAGAGCCACCTCTCACTCTCCCATGATCCGACCAAAAAGGGAGTGCCCAAGGGATGGACCCTTCCCATCCGTGATGTCCTGGTCTTTTCTGGCGCAAAGTTCCTCTGCCCCATGGCAGGAACCATCAGCCTGATGCCCGGAACAGCCTCTGACCCTGCCTACAGAAGGGTTGATGTCGATGTCGAAACCGGAAAAGTAAAGGGTCTGTTTTAAACGGAAAAGAGGCACGGCACTGCCGTGCCTCTTTTTTTTAAAACATCCTAATGATATTTTGCGCTGCCGGGGGATAGAGGTTATAAATAGATTAGGAATGCCGAAGTATTTGATTACTTCTGGCTCCGGTGGAAATAAATCTCAGTCGATAGGGGGAGAACCTCCTCCATACAGCTATGGAAGCTGATATTCATATTAATGCCTCCCGCGACGGAATGGTCACTTGCGGAAAATGTGAGATCAAACCGCTCATAACGGAGGCGCTTCCCCAAAAAATCCGAAAACCAAATCCATTCTGCGGAAAAATCAATCCCTCCAGGACCCATCTGATTGCTGGATGGTTAAGATACCTTTTCAGGAATAACGAAAGAGTTACAAATCCAAAATGTTAGAAGGGGGACAAAAAGATGACGGCAAAATTGATTAATGGCAATGAGGTTGCACAGTTGATTCGGGAAGAATTGAAACAAGAAGTCACCCAGATTAAAGAGAAATACAATGTCACACCAGGCCTGGTAACCATCCTGGTCGGCGAAAACCCGGCCTCCATCAGTTATGTCACAGCAAAACAAAAAACCTCCAAGGATTTAGGGTTTTATTCGATTCAGGACAACCAGCCTCAGGACATTACGGAAGAGCAGTTGCTCAATCTGATCGACAAATATAATAAGGATCCGAAGATTCATGGAATATTGGTGCAGCTTCCACTCCCGAAGCACATCAATGAAACGAAAGTTCTTTATGCGATTGATCCGAAGAAGGATGTGGACGGCTTTCATCCAGTCAATGTCGGAAAACTGATGATCGGCGAAGCTGATTTCCTTCCCTGCACCCCGGCGGGCATTCAACAACTTCTGATCCGCTCCGGCGCAAAAATCGATGGCGCAGAGGTCGTCGTCGTGGGGCGCTCGAACATTGTTGGAAAGCCCATCACGAACATCCTCCTCCAGAAACAAAAGGGAGCCAACGCAACTGTCACCATTTGCCACACCGGCACAAAGGACATGGCCTTTCATACGAAAAGGGCTGATATTCTTATTGTGGCTGCTGGAAAACCGAAAGCGGTCACAGCCGATATGGTTAAGGAAGGGGTCATTGTCATTGATGTGGGCGTCAACCGGATCGGAATGACTCCCGAAGGTAAGGCTAAACTCTGCGGCGATGTCGATTTCGACGGCGTCAAAGAGAAGGCAAGCGCCATCACTCCCGTCCCCGGCGGCGTGGGACCCATGACGATCACCATGCTGATGATGAATACGGTCAAGGCGGCCAAGCTGCATGCAGGAGTTAAATAGGATCTTGTAGTTCGTAGTTCGGAGTTCAGAGTTCGGAGAAAAGAGAGAATTTACAAGAAATGAAGATTGCAGTCTCTGGTAAGGGAGGAACAGGGAAAACCACAATCGCAGCTCTGGTCCTCCGTTATCTTCTTAAGAAAAACTATAAACCCATTCTCGCTGTGGATGCAGATCCCAATGCCAATTTCGGCGATGCCCTCGGGGTCAAGGTTGATAGCACGGTTGGAAAGGTTCTGGACAGTTTTCTTAAGGATAAAGAGAATCTGCCAACCGGCGTGGTTAAAGAATCATTGATTGATACGAAGCTTTCCGAGATCCTGGTCGAAGAAAAAGGTTTCGATCTCCTGAGCATGGGCCAGGGAGAAGGACCGGGTTGTTACTGCTATCCCAATACCGTCATCCGCAATTACATTGAAAAGCTCTCTTCTAATTATAAACATGTGGTCATCGACAACGAGGCGGGCATGGAACACATCTCAAGAAGGACCAATGGGAGCCTCGATGTGCTCTTTCTGGTCTCCGATCCATCCATGAAGGGAATCAGGACCTGCAAGAAACTTGAAGACCTGGTTAGCGAATTGGGTTTAAACATCAAAAAGACCTACCTGCTCATCAACCGTGTCTCAAATGAAACGCCATCTCAGATCGCTGAGGAGATAAAGAGATTGAGCCTCAATCTTCTCGAGATCATCCCCGAAGACAGCAATATTATCGACTATGAACTGAGAGGGATTCCAATGCTCAATTTAGAAGAGTCAAGTCCCTCTGTCATTAAAATAAATGAAGCCATGGCAAAGGTATTGTCATGAAAAAAGTGAGCCAAATTTCATTGACAACACTTTGTAAAAAGTTTTACAAATAATTGTGAAATATTTCGTTAACCCCGTTAGAAATTCCAGCGGGCCATTAAGTCAAGCCGGAATAATTCTGAAATGTAACACCGCTGCAGAGCAGTGGGGCATTACTTCTAACGGGGCAAAAAGGAGGAGCGCATGATTCTAATTGGGGAAAATATTCAAATTCTGTCAAAAGTTGTTTCCAATGCCCTGAAGGAAAAGGACGAGAAACCACTGCAGGACCTTGCAATCAGACAGGCTAAAGCCGGCGCAGATTATATTGATCTAAATATCGGACCTGCAAGAAAAGACCCTGATGTCATGAAGTGGCTCGCAGGGGTCATCCAGGAGGCAGTCAATAAACCCCTCTCTCTGGATACGACCAATCCAATTGCCATGGAAGCAGGCCTCTCCGTATGTAAAATTCCCCCATTGATCAATTCTGCATCCGGCAAACAGGAGAGTAAAGAGAAGATGCTTCCTCTGGCTGCCAAGTATAATTGTGATGTGGTCGTCTCCGTGTTGATTGATGCAGGAATACCAACCGATTCTTCATCAAGGGCAGAAGCCATTATGGAGACCGTCGCCTATGCCAATGAGATTGGAATCCCCAATGAAAGAATATGGGTTGACCCCATTATGATGCCCATCTCCGTGGATCAACCTCAAGTCGTAGAGCTTTTCGAGTTTATGAAGATCCTCCAGGATATCTGCCCGGGAGCCAAATCAACGCTGGGACTTTCCAACCTCTCCAATGGAGCTCCAGAACATTTAAGAGGAATATTGAACCGTATCTGTATTGTCATGCTCGAAAGATTCGGCTGTTTTTCGGCTATCGTGGATAGTTTTGATGAAGAGCTTGTAATGCTCGCCAAGGGGCAGCTGCCTGAGATCAGTGATTTGATCTATAAAGCCATGGATGAGGAGATTGATATATCCAGTCTTCCCAAAAAAGAGACCGACATTGTGAAGACGGTCAATGTGCTGATGGGAAAGTCGCTTTACTCCCATTCCTGGTTAGAAACATAATGACACGAATATAACGAATGAAAGCGAATCACACGAATATTCGCGCCATTCGGTGACATTCGTGTCACTCGTAATTTTTTCAAAAAGGAGGCTTTTATGCAATTGAACGACTTTTTTGAACCTTACAAGGGTGATATCAAAGAAGTAACTGTCGGCCCTGAAGGAAAAGCGGTTAAGCTTGGGGGAGAGAAGACCCTGCCCTTCCATGGTTTTGAAGGACAACTGGGAGCGCCCGTAAGATTTGCACTCGAGGTGTTTGATGTCGCTCCAGAAGGCTGGCCGGAACACCTCCGTTCTTTTTATGCTGATGTCCTCACCAATCCGGTTGCCTGGGCGGATAAATGTGTAAAACAGTTCGGGGCAGACATCATCTCTCTCTTCCTGGCGAGCCTTGACAGCGACAACTTCGATGCGGCCAAAATTGCTGAGAATGTGAAGAAGATCGCGGATCAGGTCTCTGTTCCTCTCGTCGTGATGGGGATTGGAGATAAGGACAAAGATGCCAAGGCGCTTGTAGAGATTTCCAAGGCCTGTAAAGGCAAGAACCTCCTCCTCGGTCCTCTGGTAAAAGAAAACTACGAGGAGATCGCCAAGGCCGCAATGGAGGGAGGCCACGGCATCATTCCACAGAGTCCCCTCGACATCAACCTCTGCAAGGAGCTCAATGTGAAACTGACCAAATTCTTCCCCAAGGAGAAGATGGCCATTGATCCTCTTTCTGCAGCCATCGGTTACGGCATTGACTACTCCTTTTCGATCATGGAGCGCGTCAAACAGGTAGCGGTGATCCATAATGACGAGATGATGAAGATGCCCATCGTTTCCAACATCGGAAAGGATTGCTGGAAGACGAAGGAAGCCAAGGAAGATAAAACCCAGGGCATTTTATGGGAAGCCATTACGGCATTAACACTGATACTCGCAGGCGCAAATCTGTTGATTATGCGCCATCCTGAGAGCTTAAAACTGGTTAAGAAATTAATTTCATGAAAGGAGTCTCCCATGAGCAAAGGAAAGGTAAAGAGTGAAGAAATCAACAAGACAATCCGGGCTGAAGACAACTGGGAGCCCGTTGGGCCAACCCCCATGCCTGAAATATCCGATTTACGGCGATGGGACATGAGACTTTTGAATACCTATAAACCCTTTTATGCCCCTTTTTGTGATCTCTGCTGTTTCTGTACCTATGGCAAATGCGACCTAACAGGGGAGAAAAAAGGAGCCTGCGGCATCAACATATCCGGCCAGCAGGGAAGATGGGCATTGATGTTCTCCTTAATGGGCTGCTCGGCCCATGGAGCCCATGCAAGACACCTGGTGGATTACCTCATTGATAAGTATGGAGAAGACTACAAGATTGATCTGGGCGGTCAGGTGGCAGTCGAAGCCCCTCATATGAGAACGGTCATGGGTCTGAAACCCGAAACCCTCGGAGACCTGAGAAAAGGAATCGAATTTGTTGAGCGCGGGATTATCCATGGGGTTTCGGCCACCCATATGGGCCAGGAAGGAAGCAGCCTCGATTTTGAATCAAAATCACTCCACATCGGGATGCTCGACCATGTTGTAATGGAAGTAGCTGATATCGCCCAGACCATTGGATTTAAGTTTCCCACTTCTGTTGCGGAGACACCTCTCTCGGGTCTTGGCTGGGGAGCTGTGGATAAGTCAAAACCGGTGGTCACCTGCGTGGGCCACAACGCCGCTGTCGCCACGGTGATGATTGACCAGTTAATGAAGATGGGGATTTACGACCAGGTGGAAGTCACGGGCATCTGCTGCACAGCCCATGACAACATCCGGTATTCCGATAAGGCAAAAATCATTGGGCCTCTTTCAAAGCAGCTATTCTTTCTCCGAACCGGCATCGCGGACCTGGTTTTAACGGATGAACAATGTGTCCGGTGCGATATCCCCGAGCTGGCCAAAGCAACAGGGAGCGCTCTGATCGCTACCTCGGATAAGATCAGTTACGGCCTCGATGATGTGACTCATAAGGAAGTAGACGAGATCGTCCGTATGATCACACAGGAGGGGAAACAGGTTCTCATCCGTGACGTGGATAAGGCAGGAGAAGTGGCGGCAAAGGTTCTTCCCATCGTGGCCAAGGGCCGTAAGAAAGAGATCGCCACAAAAGAGAAAGCAACGGAACTGGCCAAGGAATGCAAGCAATGCGGACTCTGTGATCGGGTCTGTCCCAACCTTCTCAACATCTCCGATGCCACAGCAGATGTCAGAGATGGCAAATTCGAAAAGATGGCCGATCTCTTCGCCAAATGCGTCGGCTGTGGTAAATGCGAGCAGGAGTGCCCCAAAAGCATTCCCATCATCACAATCATGCAGGCGGCTACAGCCTGGGACACCTTCAATATCCGCGTGGGAAGAGGACCCATCCAGGACGTGGAGATCAGAAAGGTGGGGGCGCCCATTGTTCTGGGAACCATCCCGGGAATCATCGCCATCGTCGGTTGTTCAAACTACCCCGAAGAGGCTGAAGAAGTCGTTGAAATCGCCGAGGAGTTTGCAAAACGGAAATATATTGTCGTGCTTTCCGGTTGCGCTGCTATGGCTGCTGGCATGAAGAAGGATGCTGAAGGAAAAACCATCTACGAAAGATTTAAACCCGACTTCGATGCAGGCGGAGTTTTAAATGTAGGAAGCTGTGTGGCCAATGCCCATATCACTGGAGCCGCCATGAAGGTGGCTAACATCTTTGCCAAACTTCCCCTTCGCGCAAATTATGAGGTTATTGCTGATTACATTCTAAACCGGGTTGGAGCAGTTGGTCTGGCATGGGGTGCTTACTCACAGAAGGCGTTCTGTATTGGCACAGGATGCAATCGGATGGGAATCCCCGTAGTCCTAGGCCCCCATTCTGCTAAATATCGGAGGCTTTACCTGTCCAGAAAGGAAGAGGACGACTGGACGGTGATGGATGGGAGAAAGAAAGAACTGATCAATACAGAAGAACCTTCTCCTGAACATCTCTCTATCGTCGTCGAAAGCAAAGAAAGGGCTATCATCACCATGGCCAAACTCTGTATCCGGAAGAACGATACAGCTCAGGGAAGACAGCTTAAATTGAATCACTATATTTCACTCTACAAACAGCACATGGGAACGCTTCCGGATGACCTCCAGAATTTTGTCAGAAACGATAAGGACATTCCCATTGTCTATAAGAAGGAAGTAGCCGAATACCTGAAGAACGTTGGGTGGAAGCCTAAACCGCTATTAACCCTGCCCACCCTGATCGGCACTTACGAAAGCAATATCCCGATTGATGCGGTAGTGAAATGAAAGTGCTCATCCTTTATCAAGGGGATTACGGAAAGAGGTTCTGGGAGAATATCGGTCAGCATGCCCCTGCGGCATGGGAGGTAAAGGGATTTCACTATACAAAGAAGATCCCCACTTTTGTGGAGGAGCTTGCCGACTTTCTTCCCCAGGGCCTTCCCTCCTGTGATCTCTTCATCTCGGTTCAGGAGCATCCAGCCGTGGCTGAGATGATTCCGCTGTTCATCAAGCAGATCGGGGCTCGTGCGGTGATTGCCCCTGTTGATAACAAGGTTCACCTTTCCACAGGACTGGCCAGACAGCTCAAAAAGAAACTGGAACAAGCGGGGGTCGAATTTCTTCACCCGATGACCTTTTGCACCCTATCGGAGAAGATGACCCAAAATGATCTGATCCTCGAGTTTTTGAAATATTTCGGAAGACCAGCAGTTGAAATTGACCTTGAAAACGAAAAGGTCAAAGAGGTCAGGGTCATCCGGGACGCCCCCTGTGGAAATACACGATATGTTGCCCAGCATCTCATTGGGACGCACCAGAAAGATGCTGTGGAGAATTCCGGGATCCTGCATCATAACCATCCCTGTATGGCCACTATGGTCATGGATCCGGAGTTGGGAGATACCTTGATGCACCACGCCGGCTTGCAGGTCAAGCTGGCCGTGGATGAAGCGATTAAAAAACCGTGACTCGTGACTCGTGACTCGTAACAGCCTTCACGTTTCACCCTTCACGACTCACAATCAAGAATGGAGGGAATTCTATGAGCTTACCATTACATTATGTCAATGTCTTAACAGGACTGAAGGGATGCCGGGTTATTGAAGACGCTCAGGCATTGGGAAAGATCATTAAGAAGGCAGAGAGACCTCTGCTTGTCTTTGGCCCGAGATGCATCGATATTGATCTGGGCGGGAAAAAGGCGATCGAATACGGTATTGAGTTAGCAAAGGCGCTTGGCGCTGCAACCTGTGCCACGGCCCACACCAAGAAGAAACTCCTTGAATGCGGTGTAACTCCAGATTCGGCGTATGATGCCGTCGAGATCATCAACCATCTAAAAGACCCCAACTGGAAGGGAGTCAAGAAACTAGGAAACCACGACATCGTCATGTTTCTCGGGATGAGGACCGATTTTGGGAACCAGGGGCTTTCCACATTGAAACACTATGCCCCCCATTTGAAAACGATCACGCTCTGCCCCTATGTCTATCCCCATGCCAGTTTCTCCCTTGCCAATATGAAAGCTGACAAATGGAAAGAATACCTTGAAAATTTGGTCAAAAGTTTGAAATAAGAAAGGAGGAGGACAATGTTTTCAGTTGACGTAGGACCCCAGTATGAAGGCGAAACAGTACGGAAGGAAGATTTTCAAATCGAATTCGGAGGACCGAAGCATAAGTTCAAAGCGGAACTGGTGTCTGTCAGGCCGGCTGCCGAGGTAGAAGACGAGAAAGTCGAGATCATTGGAAAGGACATCAAAGATTTTGAAGAGGGAGCCTCCATCCCTATCTTCATTAAGATCCTGGCGGCAGGCGAGCAGCTAGAAAAAGATATGGAGCCTGTTTTTGAGCGCCGGGTTCACATGTATATCAACTACATTGAGGGTTTCTGGCACATGGCTCAGCGGGATGAGATCTGGATGAGGCTCCACAAGGACAGCTTCAAGAAGGGTCTCAACTCATTCGACGAGATTGGAAGAATTCTCGTTATGCTCTACAAGAATGAACTCTCCATCATCGAAAAGATCCAGATCACCTTTATTACCGATCCTGCTAAGGTGGAAAAAGAGGTGCTCGAAGCCCGAAAGATTTACAAGGAACGCGATGACCGGCTCATGGGGATCACCGAGGAAGAAGTGGACGAATTCTACGGATGCTCACTCTGCCAGTCCTTCGCCCCAACCCATGTCTGTGTCGTTACCCCGGAGAGGGTCTCGCTGTGCGGAGCGATCAACTGGTTTGACGGAAGGGCCGCCTATAAGATGGACCCGGAGGGACCGCAGTTTGCCGTGAAAAAAGGTGACCTCCTCGACCCGGAGAAATTTATCTATTCCGGTGTCAATGCAATCATAGCGGAAAAATCGCTCGGCGCGAACAGCGTCTTCTGTCTCCACAGCGCACTGGAAAGCCCCCATACCTCCTGCGGATGTTTCCAAGCCATCTGTTTCTACATTCCAGAGGTGGATGCTTTTGGCGTCGTCCATCGAGACTATATGGGTGAAGCGGTCAACGGCCAGAAGTTCTCAGGCATTGCCGGTGAGGCTTCCGGCGGAAGGCAGAATGAGGGAATGCTGGGTATGGCCATCTCCTATATGAGATCGAAAAAATTCCTCAAGACCGATGGTGGACTCAAAAGGGTTGTCTGGTTGCCTAAATCCATCAAAGAGCAGATCAAAGATGTGCTCGATGAGGCAGGCTTATATGATAAGATTGCAACGGAAGAAGATGTGAAAAGCGTGGATGAACTGACCGAATACCTGAATCGGGTAGGACACCCCTGGGTAACAGGCTAATAGTAAAAGGAGGATCTCATGGCACTTAAGGCATCAGATATACAGAAAAAATTACCGGATGGCGGTAAAAAGAATTGTAAGGAGTGCGGTTTTCCGACCTGCTTCGCCTTTGCCATGAAACTGGCATCGGGTGCTGTGTCCGTTCAGAAATGCCCGTATCTCCCCCCTGAAATAAAGACAGAACTTGAAGAGGGATTGGCTCCTCCGATCAGGTTGGTGACCATTGGAACAGGGGAAAATGCTTTCAGCATGGGCGAGGAAGAGGTGATCTACCGTCACGAGAAGACATTCTACAGGCCTTCTGGAGTCGCCATCCTCATCAGTGACAAAGAAGATGAAGGGATCATATCCGCCAAAATCAACAAACTCAAGACATTTCAGTTTGACCGGGTCGGCCAGAAATTGCGGGCCAATCTTTTTGCATTACAGTATGGAGGAAACGCTGACAAGTATTTAAACCTGGTGAAGAAAGTAGCCTCGGAAGGGTATCCAATCGTTTTAATCTGCGAGGATGTGGAACTTCTGTTTAAAGCGAGGGATCTGATTGCAGACAAAAACCCACTTCTCTACCCCATCACCAAGGAGAATCTCGAAGCCGCCCTTCCAAAGTTAAAAGCAAAACCCGCGGCCATCGGGGTCAAGACCAGCAGTATTGAAGAGATCATCCCTATTACCCAGCGGCTTAAAGAAGAGGGAATTCTGGACATCGTTCTCGACCCCACTCCTAAATCGTTAAAGGAGATGATCAGGGATTACACAATCATCCGCAGGGCCGCCCTTAAGAAAACTTACCGGCCCCTGGGTTACCCCATTCTTTCATTTCCGTGTCTGCTCGCAGAAAACGCAATGGAAGAAACCCTGCTGGCATCGGCCGGGACAATCAAATATGCCGGGATCATTGTGCTGTCCGATTTCGAAAAGGAGAGGCTCTATCCCCTTCTTGTTCTCAGACAGAACATCTTCACCGATCCAAGGGTCCCCCTTGCCGTGGAACAGAAAATTTATGAAATCGGGGCGGTCTCTCCGGAATCGCCGGTTCTTTTAACAACCAACTTTGCATTGACCTATTTTGCGGTAGCCAGTGAAATCGAAAACAGTAAAGTTCCTGCCTATCTCTGCGTGAAAGACACCGAAGGGCTCTGTGTGCTTGCGGCCTGGTCAACGGGAAAATTTAGCGGCGATACGGCCGGACCCTTTATCAAAAAAATAGGGATAGCAGATAAAGTTAAAAACAAGAGAGTGATTATCCCTGGATTTGCCGCAAGGATCAAGGGAGAACTTGAAGAGGAATTACAGGGCTGGGATGTGATTGTGGGCCCCCGTGAGGCAAGCGATCTCCCCGCCTTTCTTCCCCAGATGATTGAGAAATGGAAGAGTCAAATCA
>VGSS01000070.1 GCA_016874935.1 Deltaproteobacteria bacterium
GTGAAGCGGTAGAGGTGCTGACCTCAGCTCATCCCACCCCGCTCATCGACACCAACAGACCATTGGCTCCCTGGGAAAGCGTCTATCAAAAACTCGTCCACTATCGTGAACATCCGTCAGGTCTTGATGAAACAGACCGGGAGCAGACGGCCTTAAAACAAGAATTGGGCCGCATGCTCATCGGCCATCATCCGATCTTTAATCAACTTGCTGACAGATATTTCACGTTGGACGATCTGTTTGCCATTCGAAACCGCTTAATCGGAGCCGGGCGCATCGGCGGGAAGGCCGCCGGCATGTTGTTGGCGCGGCGTATTCTGCTGACCGAAAAGAAAAAAACCGGGATTGACTTGGCAGAACGGCTTGAGGACCATGACTCGTTTTACATCGGTTCGGATGTCTTTTTCACCTTTCTGGTCCATAACGACCTCTTCCGGCTACGGCTGCACTTGACCTGCAATTCAGCCACCTCCGATGAAGAGTTTAAAGAGATCGAAGATCGTTTCCTGACCGGCCGTTTTCCGGCAGCCATTGAAGAACAATTTCGCGCGATGCTCGACTACTACGGACAAGCCCCCATCATCGTGCGCTCCAGCAGTTTATTGGAAGACAGTTTTGGCAATGCGTTTGCCGGGAAATACCGCAGCATCTTCTGTGCAAACCAGGGAAATCCCGAAACCCGCCTGGCCGAGTTCATGAAAGCCGTCAAATTGGTTTATGCCAGCGCCCTTAACCCCGATGCCCTGTGCTACCGCAGCAGGCGGGGTCTCGGCGAATCCGACGAACAAATGGCGATCCTGGTGCAACGCGTTTCGGGCATGCCTTATCGGCAGTATTTCTTTCCAACGCTTGCCGGGGTAGCCTTCTCTCGAAATCTTTATGCCTGGAATGACCGTATTGATACACGGCAGGGAATCATCCGTCTGGTCTTCGGTTTGGGAACGCGCGCCGTGGAGAGGGTCGGCTCGGATTATCCCCGCATGATAGCCATCAGCCATCCCCATTTGAGGCCTGAAGTGGGAGCCATGGTCGTCAAATATTCCCAGCGCCAGGTGGACTTGCTTGACTTAAAAACCAACAAGTTCGATAGTCGATTCCTAACCGATGTCCTGGTGGATAACCATTATCCCAATCTTCACCTCTTTGTTTCGGTGATGCACGACCATTACCCATACGATCCCGTCTATGGAAAAGTGGAGGGGATCACAAATCAATGGATCCTCACATTTAATAACTTGATCCACCAAACTGATTTTGTCCGGGTCATGGGGGATATTTTAGTCACACTCGAAGAAGCCTACGGCCAGCCGGTGGATATTGAGTTTACCGCCTTTGTGGGTTCGGACGAGCGTGTTCGTATCAACCTGCTTCAATGCCGTCCGTTGTTTCTTCCGGGTTCCCTGGAAGATGTATCCATGCCGACCTCCCTGGAACCGCACCAGATTCTATTTCGGGCCCACCGCATGATCTGTGGCGGTTTTGTGGAGCAAATCCGGTACATTCTTTATATTGACCCTCAACGGTACCACCGTCTGTCCTCAGGGGCAAAATTATCTCTGGGACGTTTAGTAGGGCAAATCAACCGGCATCCTGCGATACAGGGCGACCGGATCATGATGATGGGACCCGGGCGGTGGGGCACAAGCAACATCGCCCTGGGAGTGAACGTAAGTTACGCTGACATTGATAACGCTTCTGTATTGGTGGAATTAGCCCTGGAAGAAGCCGGCCATGTGCCCGAAGTCTCTTATGGCACCCATTTTTTCAATGATCTGGTTGAAGGGCAGGTCATTTATCTGCCGGTTTACCCGGATGACACCGCTTCCGAATTTCAAGAAAAATTTTTTAAAACAGCCCCCAATGCTCTCACGGAATTATTACCACAGGCCGGTGAATATGAATCCATCCTGCGCTTGATTGATGTGCCTAAAACAACGGGGGGCGCGTTTGCTCAGGTGGTTGCCGATCCGCAACTAAACGACGCAATATGTTTTTTGGATAAGGACGTTGCCGCGACATTCTGGAAAAAGGATGATTAAGCGATTTCTGGACTTTTTCAGAAATCTCATTTTATTTTCTTGACAAAAAACGTTTATTATATTAAAAGTTGAACCAATCAGTACAACGGGGTATTGAGGACAAAGGCGTCAAAGAAATTTGGCGCCTTTTTTTATTCATCCCAAAAAAGGAGAAAAAGATATGTTAGAGATGAACCCTTTTACGATTGCACAGAGACAACTCGATGCTGCGGCGGAAAGATTAGGGTTAGATCAAGCCACCCATGACCTGCTCCGTTGGCCTCAGCAGGAACTGCGGGTAACGCTTCCCGTCCAAATGGATGACGGAAAGGTGCAAATTTTCCACGCCTATCGAATCCAGTATAACACCGCCCGGGGGCCTGCCAAAGGCGGCCTCCGATGGCACCCCGAAGAGACCATCGACACGGTCCGGGCTCTCGCCGCCTGGATGACCTGGAAGACAGCGGTGGTCGATATTCCCCTGGGAGGAGGAAAGGGAGGGGTCACCTGCAATCCGAAATCGATGTCAGAGGCTGAGAAGCAGCGGCTGGCTCGCGCCTATATTCGGGCCATCGCCTGGACGATATCGGTTTCGAAAGACGTGCCCGCTCCGGATGTCTATACGACTCCTCAGATTATGGCCTGGATGATGGACGAGTACGAAACGATGGTTGGGCATCATCATCCCGGTGTCATCACGGGCAAACCGATTCCCCTCGGAGGATCAGAGGGCCGGGGAGATGCGACGGCGCGGGGCGGCGTCTATGTCACGCGTGAAGCCGCCAAACAATTAAACATCGATCTCCGGGGGAAAACCATGGCCATACAGGGCTTTGGAAATGCCGGTCAATACGCCGCTCTGTTAGGGAGTGAAATCCTCGGACTTAAATTGGTTGCCGCTTCGGATTCCAGAGGAGGGATTTATAACGCGAAAGGGTTAGATCCGAAACAGGTGGTGGATTATAAGCTTAAGTCCGGCAGTCTTCATGGATTCCCGGGAGCCGAAAGCATTAGCAACGAAGAGCTTCTGGAACTGGAGGTTACCGTTCTCTTCCCGTCCGCCCTTGAAAATGTGATTACAGCGACCAATGCAGATCGAATCAAGTGCAAGATTTCTTGTGAGCTGGCCAACGGACCAATGACACCCGAAGCCGATGATATCCTCCATCAGAATAATGTCTTTGTTCTTCCCGATTTCCTCGCCAATGCGGGGGGGGTAACGGTATCCTATTTTGAGCAGGTTCAGAATACTTACAATTTTTACTGGCCCCTTGAGGAGATCCACCAAAGGTTGGATGAAAAGATGACCCGGGCCTTTCACGGGGTTTCTCAGATGTATTTACGGGAGAAGGTCAACATGAGACAGGCCGCCTACCTCGTTTCTGTGGCCCGTGTGGCGGAAGCTTGTAAGCTGAGGGGCTGGGTTTAAGACTCGATAGAAACTTTAGATTTGTAGCGGTCCATCCAAAAGGGGATATCAGGAGATGTTTGATATCCCTTTTTTATTGTCTCACTCGGCGTGGAAAACCCCTCGCCTTTTGCCGAAAACTTTAGTATGTTAGTATGTACACGGTGCGCAGGTTTTCCAGTTTTTCCCTTGTGAGAATTTCTGGGCCGGATTGCTTCTTCTTCAGCAGACTCCAATCAGTGGGAGATACACCAGTTTGTAGTCGGTGGGAGTTCAATTTGCAAAAAGACAGGTTTCATATATGATAGTTGGATAGAGGAGGGAAAAACGTTTGCCAGAGACGAAAATGACTTCTGATGCCAGGGAGATCAACGCCCTTCTGGAGATCAGCAAGGCGATCGCTTCCGGTCTCTATCTTGAGGATGTGCTACGTCTCATCGTCACGGTAACGGCCAATGTGATGGACTCGAAGATCTGTTCCCTCTGGATCCTCGATGAAAGGGATCAAAAGTTAAAGCTAAAGGCCACCCAGAGTATCAGCGAAGAATACCTCAAGGAGAGAAGCCTGGGGCTGGGAGAGGGGGTAGTGGGACACGTCGCCCTCCATAATCAGCCAATGGCCATCGCCAATGTCCTCAAAGAACCGCTTTATAAAGAGAAGGAACTGGCAAGGAGAGAGGGATTGGTCTCGATGCTCAGCGTCCCGATGTGCATCAAGGAGAAAGTGATCGGTGTGATCAACTGCTACACCTCTTATCCCCGGACCTTTTCGAAGTCGGAAGAGGAGATGCTCTCAACCGTAGCCAATCAGGCTGCCATCTGCATTGAAAATTCCGGCCTGATGGAAACCCTCGATATCGACGAAATCCTCAGACTGGTGCTGGAAGGGGTGATCAAGAATATCGGATTTGATCGGGCGCGGCTCTATCTGGTCAACGAGAGGAGAGATGTCCTCGAATGCAAAATGGCTGTGGGAGTGGATGTGGAAAAGATCAAGGGGATCGAACTCCCCTTGGACCCTGAAGCAAGTATTGTCTCCAGGTCCGTGATTGAAAAGAAACCCTATGTCATTCCCGATGCCAGGATAGACCCGAGGGTCAACCCCGTCCTGAAGGAAAAATTCAATCTCCATTCCCTTGTGGTCATCCCCCTCCTCACGAAGGAAAAAGCCCTGGGGGCCATTGCCGCAGACCACACCGAACCCGGAAGAAGGTTGACGAAGGAGACGCTCGATTCGGTCATGACGGTTGCTCAACAGGCAGGCCTGGCCATTCAGAATGCCTCCATGTATCAGGAGCTTAAGAATTTCAGCCGGCAGATGGAGGAGAAGATTCAAAAGACGACTGCCGATCTCAGGAAAACGGAGGCTGAGTTGGTCCGGTCCGAAAAATTGGCGGCCCTCGGTCAATTGGCCGCAGGCATTGCCCATGAGATCCGAAATCCCCTGACCAGCATCAACATCCTCATCCATTCTTTGAGGGAAAGACTGCCATCCGAAAATTCTCAGCAGGAAGACCTGAAAGTCATTGAAGAGGAAATCCATCGCATGAATGAGATTGTCGATCAGTTCCTCCGATTCGCAAAACCTGCCCCCCCCTTCTTTGAAAAAACAGACGTCCTCTCCATTGTCGAAGAGACCCTTCAATTGCTCAGGCCTCAGATCGAGAAGCAACGGATCGTTGTTGAAAAAGAGTTTCAAGCCCTGCCCATGATCCAAATGGACCCTGAGCAGATGAAACAGGCAATGCTCAACCTTCTGCTCAATGCCATTCAGGCGATGCCGGAGGGCGGTCAATTGACCCTGAAGGGGAGAAATTCGGAAGATGGTCAATGGATCCATCTCTCCATCCAGGACTCCGGCATGGGAATCTCCGGAGAAGACATCGATAAACTCTTCGACCCCTTCTTCTCCACAAAAGAAGGAGGGATTGGCCTCGGCCTCTCCATCACCCATCGCATCATCGACCAGCACCATGGAAAGATCGAGGTGGAAACCATTCCCGGGGAAGGAACGCTCTTTACAGTTTGTCTCCCTATTCATTAGAGGCTGTGTTGCCGTTCGCCCTGAGGCTCTCGAAGGGTGAACAATGGACACCACCAATAAACTGGTGGTTGCAATCAATAAAAATAACTCCCCCTCCCCTCTTAACTAAGAGGGGGGATATCCCTCCCCTTAAAATAACGGGAGGTTAGGTGGGGTTATGGATAAACTATTTCAGGAAAATTTTAATAATAGAGGTGACATGCAGACGATCCTGGTCGTTGACGATGACAAATCGATCCGCTACTCACTGAAAAGGATGTTAGAGGAGAATTTCTCCGTCCTCACCGCCCAGAATGGGGATGAAGCGCTGACACACATGAAAGAATCTTCCCCCGATCTCATCATCATGGACATCAAGATGCCGGGCCGAAGCGGAATTGAGGTGTTGAAGGAGATAAAGTTGATCGATCCGAAGTCGCTCGTCATTCTGATGACAGCCTATGGCACCACCGAGACGGCGATTGAGGCGATGAAATACGGAGCTTTCGATTACATCCTGAAACCTTTCCCGATTCCGCAGATGAAAGAGCTGGTGCAAAAGGCGATCGCCCTGAGGAAACTGATGAAGGAGGGGATCTCCTATGCTCCCGAACCGGATCAACAAAAAGAGGAAGACCGGATCATCGGTTCCTCTCCCAGGATGCAGGAGATTTACAAAGTGATCGGACAGGTCGCTCCCAGCGACGTCACGGTCCTCCTCCGGGGTGAAAGCGGAACGGGAAAGGAATTAATGGCGCGGGCGATCTATCAACACAGCCTTCGCTCTGACCAACTCTTTCTTCCGGTCAATTGCGCCGCCATACCGGATACCCTCCTCGAGAGCGAACTCTTCGGCCATGAGAAAGGGGCGTTCACCGGAGCCATCTCACGCCGAATTGGAAAACTGGAACAGTGCCACGGAGGAACCATTTTTCTCGATGAGATCGGCGACATGTCTCTCTCCACCCAGGCCAAACTGCTCAGGGCCCTGCAGGAGAAGAACTTCGAAAGGTTGGGGGGGAGGGAAACAATCAGGGTTGATATTCGGTTTATCGTGGCAACGAATAAAGATCTGGAAGAAGCGATTGCAAAGGGAGAATTTCGTGAAGACCTCTACTACCGGCTCAATGTGGTCTCTATCAAGATTCCGCCCTTGAGGGAGAGGAAGGAGGACATTACCGCTCTCGTCTCCTACTTCTTGAGGAAGTTCAATCGGGAGTTGAAAAAGAGGGTGGTTGGGATTACCCCTGGAGCAATGGAAAAGATTTCCTCCTATGGATGGCCGGGCAATGTGAGGCAACTTGAAAATGTTTTGAAAAGGGCAATGTTGTTGTGTCAGGGAGAATGGATACTTGATGATCAACTCCTACTTGAAGTAGAAGAAAAAAGGGAGTCCGGTGAGGTTCGGGACAGGAGGACATTCGAGAATCTTATTGATTCCCTCTTCGAAGAATTCACAGGGAATCCTTTGGCCCAGGAAGGTCTGGATATGGTCTCGGCCATAGAAAAAGGACTGATTATTCGGGCCCTCCAAAAGACAAATGGAAATCAGGTCCAGGCCGCTTCGCTGCTCGGAATTAATCGGAGCACCCTTCGAGGCAGGATGGACCGGTATCATATTAAAAAGGAAGTGGTGGTTTCAGAAGAAGATTGACGATTGCGGATTCCGGAATGCGGAATTCGGAATAAGAATTTGAAATTACAAATTTCTTAACGCTATGCGCTATGCGCTTTGCGATGTTGTGAGGGGTATAAAATGCGGACACTCAGAATTGGCCTCTGCCAGATTAATACGACCGTAGGGGATATCGAAGGCAATACCAAGAAGATCCTGGACTATATGGCCAGGGGAAAGAGGATGGAGGCCGACCTGCTCGTCTTTCCCGAGTTGGCGGTCACGGGCTACCCTCCCGAGGATCTCCTCTTCATGCCGAAGTTCATTGAGGCCAATTTAAAGGCCATCAAAAAAATCGCCCAGGCCACTTCCTCCATCACCGCCATTGTAGGTTTCGTCGATAAAAAGGAGAACATCTTCAATTCTGCCGCCCTTCTTCACCATGGGGAACTGATAAGTGTCTACTCCAAAACCTATCTTCCCAATTACGGGGTGTTTGATGAGTACCGTTATTTCCAACCTGGAAAGGAGAATTTCATCTTCACCCTTAAATCGATTCCCATCGGCATCAGTATTTGTGAGGACCTCTGGTATCCCGGAGATCCCATTCGAACCCAGGCCCTCTACGGAGGAGCAGAGTTGATTGTGAATATCTCCTCATCGCCTTATCAGGCCAGTAAGACCGCCTTCCGTGAGAAGATGATTTCAACGCGGGCCTCTGACAATGTAGCCATCGTCGCCTACTGCAATCTGGTTGGGGGCCAGGATGAACTGGTCTTTGACGGAGGAAGCCTGATCTTTGATCAAAGAGGGGAGTTGTTGGCCCGGGGGAAACAGTTTGAGGAGGACCTGGTTCTGGCGGATATTGATATGGAAGCCGTCTTTCGAATGCGGCTTCACGATCCCAGGGTCAGAAGAGAGAGATTATCAGAAGAAGAGAAAGGTTTGAGGAGGATTGACCTGTCAGGCAAAAACCATCCGACCCGAAAGAAGGTTTCCCTCCCCAGGCGGGATTCAAAACCCCTGGATCGCCTTTCTGAAACATATGCGGCATTGGTTCTTGGCACGGGAGACTATATCCGGAAAAATGGCTTCCAAAGAGTCCTGATCGGTTTGAGTGGGGGCATTGATTCCGCGTTGACCGCCTCCATCGCCGTGGATGCCCTGGGCAGGAAGGGAGTGGTCGGAGTCGCCATGCCCTCTCTATACTCCTCAAAAGCGTCTCTGGAGGATGCGAAGCTCCTGGCTAAAAATCTTGGCATCCGATTCCTCACCATTCCCATCACAGATGTCTTTCAAGCCTATCTCGCAACCCTCTCTCCCTCTTTTAAGGGCCTCAAGCCTGATGTGACGGAAGAAAATATTCAGGCACGCATCCGGGGAACACTCCTGATGGCTCTTTCCAATAAGTTTAACTGGCTTGTTCTGACGACAGGGAACAAAAGTGAGATGAGTGTGGGATACTGCACACTCTACGGAGACATGGCAGGAGGATATGCTGTTCTGAAAGATGTCCCTAAGACTTTAGTTTACGAATTAACCCGGCACAAAAATAAGAAAGAAGGAAAGGCCGTCATCCCCAAAAATGTTTTCGTCAAACCACCTTCCGCCGAATTGAGGCCGAATCAAAAGGATGAGGATTCCTTGCCCCCCTACCCCATTCTTGATCCCATTCTCCAAGCTTATGTCGAAGAGGATAAGGGAGTTGATGAAATTTCAGAGATGGGATTTAAGGAGAGTATGGTCAAAGAAGTGATCCGGATGGTTGACCGGAACGAATACAAACGAAGGCAGAGCCCGCCGGGCGTAAAGATCACCCACCGCGCCCTGGGAAAGGACCGGAGACTCCCGGTCACGAACAAATATCGAAATTTTTAAATGGTCCTTGATCGACCACCCTCTTAAAATAGAATTCCCCTTCCAGATTCAGTCATCGCTTGGTTTTTTTTTAACAGGTTGCTTAAAATCGAACAACTTATTTCTTCGCCTTGCCTTCCCGAACGACCAACGCCTGCCCATAAAGTCCACCAACCGTTTAATAACTCTAATAAAAACTGAACTTTTTCTTTCAATCCGCCTGATGGCACAAAGATTGCTCATATCATCCATATGAACGTCTTGATCATCAAACATATTGATATCGAGGGACCGGGATTGATTGAAGATTATCTGAAAGAGGAAAAGATTCTTCATCAGATGATCCATCTCCAATCCGGTGTCGATCTCCAAAAGATTGACGATGTTACCCACCTTGTAATTCTGGGGGGACCGATGAATGTTTATGAGGAAGATCGCTATCCTTTTCTCAGAGAAGAAGACCTTTATATTAAGGGGGCGATCCAAAGGGGAAAAAAGATTTTAGGGATATGTCTCGGAGCTCAACTCATAGCCAAAGCACTCGGCGCAAAGGTATTCAAAGCGCCTATGAAAGAGATCGGATGGTATGATGTTTCATTGACAGAGGAAGGTTCACTCGACCCTCTCTTTTCCGAGTTTCCAAAAACATTTTCTGTATTTCAATGGCATGAGGATACCTTTGAGATTCCAAAAGCCGGAAAATTGATAGCCACCTCTAGTCCTACCCCTCACCAAGCTTTCCGATATGGAGAAAATGTTTACGGCCTTCAGTTTTATCTCGAAGTCACCGAGGAGATGATCCGCGAATGGTTGAAAGCTGATGAGGATGGGGATGAAAAAATCGAAATTTTAACTCAAACGGAGAGGAAGATCGGAAGTAATAAGAGAAGGGGAATGAATTTTTTTACAATATTTTTTAAGAATCATCATCGGGAGGGATAAAATGAAAAAATTTGTGTATCTTTTGATAGCATCCTGTTTCTTGATCGCCCCCGCGGTGTTTGCTGAAACAGCACCCCCATCTTCCCCCAAAGTGGACACAGGGGATACCACCTGGCTTTTAATCTCTTCGGCTCTGGTCATGCTGATGACGCCCGGTCTGGCCCTCTTCTATGGCGGCATGGTCAGGCAGAAGAATGTCCTTGGGACGATCATGCAGTCCTTTATTGCTCTCGGTGTCATCACCGTCCAGTGGGTCCTTTATGGATACAGCCTCGCTTTTGGCCCGGATATCGGGGGAGTGACTGGAAGCCTCGACTGGATCGGGCTGAGGGGGGTTGGACTCGATCCTCATCCCGACTATTCCCCAACGGTCCCTCACCAGGCCTTTATGATCTTTCAGATGATGTTCGCCGTGATCACCCCCGCTTTGATTACAGGAGCCTTCGCCGAGCGCTTTAAATTCAAGACCTATCTGGTCTTCCTCATCCTCTGGGCAACCTTCGTCTACGACCCCCTGGCCCACTGGGTCTGGGGAGTGGGCGGGTGGATCAGAGAGCTCGGCGCCCTTGACTTTGCCGGAGGGCTGGTCGTTCATATCAGTTCCGGAATTGCAGCTCTTGCCGCAACCTTTGTGGTCGGAAAGAGAAAAGGTTATGGGGAAGAGCCAATGCCGCCGCACAATCTGACCATGACCCTTCTGGGTGCGGCGCTTCTCTGGTTTGGCTGGTTTGGCTTTAACGGTGGAAGCGCGATCGCTTCCGGTTCTCTCGCCACTTCAGCATTTGTAGTCACCCATATCTCCTCGGCTGCTGCTGCTTTGTCATGGATGATCTTCGAATGGCGATATCGTGGCAATCCCACGGCCCTTGGCGCGGCCTCGGGCGCCGTGGCAGGGCTGGTTGCCATCACTCCGGCTTCCGGTTTTGTGGGACCCATGTCCGCCATCCTCATCGGGTTTGTCGCCGGCGTGTTATGTTATTTTGCGATCAATCTCAAAATGAAACTTCGATACGACGACTCTCTTGATGTCGTAGGAGTTCATGGAGTGGGCGGCACATGGGGAGCTCTGGCAACAGGCCTCTTTGCCTCCAAAACGATCAATCCGGCTGGAAACGATGGCTTGTTCTTTGGCAATCCATCGCTGTTAGCGATACAAGCATTGACAGTGTTGGTGGCATGGATATATTCTTTCGTAGTAACCCTGGTTCTACTTAAGATCCTCGACTGGACCATGGGCTTAAGGGTGAGCGAAGAGCATGAAATCAATGGTCTGGATTTGAGTCAGCATGGAGAAACAGGATATAGTTTTTAATACTATGAACGAAGGACAATGGACAATGAACTGTTCATCGTTCATCGTTTAAAGTTTATCGTCCTGCAGGAGGAAACATGAAAAAGATCGAAGCGATTGTGAAGCCCTTTAAGCTGGATGAAGTAAAAAATGCACTAACCAAAATCGGCGTTCAAGGGATGACGATCACCGAAGTCAAGGGGTTCGGAAGGCAGAAAGGCCATACCGAAGTCTATCGGGGAGCGGAATATACCATCGATTTCATCCCCAAGATTAAGATTGACCTCATCGTCAGCGATGAATTAGTCCCCGGGGTGATTGAGGCCCTTGAGCGGGCGGCCAGGACGGGAAAGATCGGGGACGGCAAGATCTTTCTTTCTCCGGTTGAAGAGGTCATTCGGATCCGAACCGGTGAGCGCGGAAAAGATGCCATCTGATTTAGGACTCACGAAAAATGGCCTTGCGGATATAAGAAATCAAATCGCACAGGGCCTGCCCGCCCATTTCCCTCCCAGAGAATTTCTCCGGCAGCACTCAGACATGATGGATGGCCTGGTCAGGAAGGCCTTTCAAGCAGCCCGGGCCAAGGTTCCATCCCCATCGGTCTGTCTGATGGCGATTGGAGGCTATGGAAGGGCTGAACTGGCGCCTTACTCCGATATCGACCTCCTCCTTCTTTACTCCCCTTCAAATAAGAATGAACTTTCTCCTTTGGCTGAGCAAATCCTCTATCCCCTCTGGGATTTAGGACTCGATGTCAGCTGCAGTTCAAGATCGATCGATGAGTGCTTGAAAATGGCTTGCTCCGATGCCCAGGTCAAGACAGGTTTAATCGACGGCCGTTATCTGGACGGAGAATACGAATTCTTTCGGAATTTATACGGTCTCTTTACGAAAAAAGTGCTTCACCGCAGAGTCCAAAGCTTTGCAGAAGCCTTGGCTCAGGAAGTCCATCCCCGCCGTCAGAAATACGAAGACCCCGCCTATGTCCTGGAGCCTAATATTAAAGAAGGAGAAGGAGGCCTGAGAGACTTCCAGGTCGGTCGATGGATCATCAGGGCAAAATACAAGACCGATCGCTGGGATTCCATCCTTTTCCCCGATCACTCCCGAATGTTAGATAAAAGCATTCAATTCCTCTGGGCGATCAGAAACCATCTCCATCTATTAAGCGGAAGAAGACAGGATGATCTGACTTTTGAACTGCAGGAGAAGATCGCACCGCTCCTTGGCTTTCCCATGGGCACAAAGGGTGTCGAGGAGATGATGCGACAATATCACCTCTCCGCTCGGGGAATCTCAAACTTTTTCCATGACATTCTCGACCGGGCTCTCTATGAACCCTCCGCTTTTAGGAAAATGATCTTTTTCTTTCAGCGGAAGAGGATTGATGAAAATTTTGAAATCGCCCATGGCGAGCTCCATCTTCTTGACCCCGTTGCCTTCAAGAAAGACCCCTCGCAAGTGATGACCCTCTTTCAACATGGTCAGGCTTACCAGGCCAAGCTGGATTTCCGGACCGAGGAAGCCGTGATGGAGGCGCTCCCCTTTATCGATGATCGCTTTCGAGCCTCTCAAAAGGTCAATCAAGCCTTCCTTTCGATCCTGAGAAAAGGAGAAGGGGTGGACCGGGCCTTAAAAAAGATGCACGAACTCGGCTTCCTTTCTAACTATCTCCCAGAATTTTCAGAAATCGAGGGAAAGGTCCACTACGATCTCTACCATGTCCATCCGGTTGACATCCATTCGATCCTGGCGGTGGAAGAACTGGGAAGATTGAGGGACGGCTATTATCAAAAAGATTACCCTTTGCTCACCTCTCTGATCCGGGAAATTGAAAAACCCGATATTCTTTTTCTGACGACCCTCCTCCATGACATCGGAAAGGGAAAGCAAGGAGACCATCCTTCTGTCGGTGCGGACATGGTCAATCGAATCGGCTGGCGAATGGGCTTGCCCGTGGAAGATAGGGGGTTGATGGATTTCCTGGTGCGCCACCACCTTTTGATGCTTGAAACAGCGTTCCGCAGAAACCTCCACGACGAGCAGGCCATCTTGCGTTTTGCCAATGAGACGGGGAACCCGGTTCGTTTAAAGATGCTCTACCTTTTAACTTTTGCCGACATCAAAGCCGTTGGCCCCGAAGCCTGGACTTCCTGGAAGAACTCCCTCCTCATGGAACTCTTCCTCAAAACCTCCCATTTCTTCGAAAAGGGAGACGAACCTCAATCCTTTCTCAAGATGGGGGAGACGGTCGCTCAGTTGCGACAATCCCTTCCCCGAGAGACCCTTTCTCACTATGCAGAGCATCTTCCGGATCGCTATCTATCCACTTACTCCTCAGGGGAAATCTCCTATCATATCGGGATGGCCCAGAGCCTCGACAAGGAGGTTTTGCTTGCAGAATGGAGTCGCGAGGAAGAGGTAAGGGCCAGGGTGACGATTTGCACGAAAGACCGCTACGGACTCTTCTCCAAAATCGCCGGTTCCATGTTTGTCAATCGGCTTAATATCCTTGAAGCTCAGATTCATACATGGGGAAACGGTGTTGCCCTCGATACCTTTTATGTGGAAGACCCGACAGGAGAAATTGAACGGAGACTACAGCAATTTAAGAAAGACCTGAAGGAGATCTTAAGTGGGAAGATTTCCTTGAAACTCCTTCTCTCTCAGAGGGAAGAGTCAGGCTGGATTCAAAAGAAAGTGATTCCGAAAGTTACTGGGGAAACGAAAGTGAATAATCAAGATTCCGATTTTTATACGATTATCGAAATCACCGGTGAGGATCGATTGGGAGTCCTCTACGAAATCACGCAGGCTTTGACCGACTGTGGATGCAATATTCACTTCGCGCGCATCTCCACCTTAGGAAATCGTGTGGTGGATGTCTTCTATGTCCAGGATGAATGGGGAGAAAAGATAGTGGAACCGGAAAAGGCAAATCACCTCAAGCAACTCCTTCTTAACCGTCTCACTCCTCTTTAAGTTTTGGGTTCTTAGTAGAGATCTCCGGATAAAGTTTCTTCATACACTCCGGGCAGATGCCGTGGCTGAATTCAGCCTCCGAGTGATCCCGAATATAGACTTCTACCTGTTCCCAATACCCTTTATCATCGCGAATCTTTTTACAGGAGGCGCATATAGGAATAAACCCGCTCAAAAGTTTCACCTTCCCAAGGGCTTCTTTAAGCTCACGGACGATCTTTTCTCGTTCTTCCTCGGCGCGCTTGCGCTCGGTGATGTCCTCTCCGGAACTGAGGGTTGCAACAACATTTTCGGCTTCATCTCTCAATATCGTACTGTACCAAGCAATTATTCTTGCCTCGCCTCTTTTGGTTAAAATGACACTTTCAACATACTCAAAAGAACCCTTTTCTCCGGATATTATCTTTGAGAAAACGGCCTTGGCATTTTCCCGGACTCTCTCCGGCATAAAATGGTCGAACCAGTTCTTCCCGACAATCTCTTTCTCGTCATACCCCAAAACCTCACCCCCCTTCTTATTGATGAGACGGACCTTCTGGTCAGAGCCAATCACCAACAACATTACGCCAGCCACATCCAGATAACCCTGTGCCCTATTCCTCTCTTCTCTCAGCTTTTCTTCGCTCAATTTCAGGTTCCTCCAGAGAAGGCTATAGGGTTTTGTTAAGCCCGTCTCAATGATGGCTTTGTAAATCAAATAAAAAGAGATGATTTTGAAAAGGTGGCCGACCAGATTGGAGAGACCATAGACGCTGATATAAAAGGTGAAGGCCAATTCTGAAATGATCGTCGCAATAATAGACCAGACCACACAGATCAATACATATCTGTCAAACTCACTTCGCTTCCGAATCAAGAGGGCCATGGAACCAAGAAGGATCAAAGAGATCACGTATTCACTGATCTTTTTAAAGGGGGTCAACCCTTTCCCCTCGATAAAACATTCCGGGAAAATGGGCCCATAGAATATCGTCCCGAAGAGAAGAGCAATGGCTACTGTGTAAGCCCAAAATACCGCGCCCACCCTGAGCTTTCTTTTGAAAAAGAAGGGGGCGATGAAAAGGGAGAGGCTCTCGACATAGCGCGCCACAATCCATAACTGGGTCGGTAAATTGGCTTCATATTCCTGAAACACTCCCATGCCCTTGTAAGCCAGGGTGTGAACCGCATCGATTGCGCCCACAAAGAGATAGGCGATTCCCAGAAACAGAAGATAGTTGTTGTCGAGAAAACGACGGGAGTGCCACGCAACGATGAAGATCCCAAAGGCGATTACAATACTAAACAACTCAGCCAGGCTGTGAAAGAGAAGAAAATTGTAGAGGCTGGTAAGATAGATTCCGGTAAGGATTAAAACACCGAAAAAGACCCAATTATATTTTTTAAAAATTTCGGGCAGTTTGGCCATCATCCCCCCCTCCCCATCTTCCGCTTGCAACTTGTATCATATTTGTTTGTCTCCAAACTCCCAACTCCGAACTATTGTTATCCTTCTTCATTCCGAAATTCGCATTCCGCATCATTTTCTCTTTTCTGTCGTCCATCGCTTGCCCGCCGTAACTCCCGCCTGCCAAAGTTGATAGCGGTGGGCAGGTCAGTGTAGGCGGGTCCATCGCCTCATTTATCCAGCGCTTCTCTCACTTTCCTTGTTAGGCTCTCCAATGTAAAGGGTTTCTGCATAAAATTGATCCCTTTCTCCAAAACCCCATGATGGACAATGGCATTATCCGTGTAACCCGACATATAGAGAGCCTTCATCTCCGGATGAATTTGTTTGAGTCGCTCCACCAGCTTGCGGCCGCTCATCCCGGGCATCACCACATCGGTCAGAATCAGATGAATCCGCTCTTTAAACTTTTCGCAGAGCAGTAATGCCTTGCCCCCATCAGAGGCCTC
>VGSS01000071.1 GCA_016874935.1 Deltaproteobacteria bacterium
CTTGTCTGGCATTTTGGATTCTCATTGGCTGTTCTCCTTTCCGGGCTAAGGTAAGGTCGCGCTTTCTTTAGCCTATTTTAGGATAACAGCCTTTTTTATGCACGTACTAAAAAGTGCAAGACTTTAGTAAGTTAATCTAAAAGGAGACGGCTATGGACAAAGAAAAGCTTTCCGGGGTCTTTGCTCCCCTCACAACCCCATTTAATGAGATGGGGGATATTGTCTTAGAAAAGCTATTCTCGAATATTCGGCACCTCAATCAAAGCAGGCTTCGTGGTTATTTGGTTTTGGGGACAAATGGCGAGTTATGCAGTTTATCTCATTACGAACAGATGGAAGTGCTCAAGGCAGTTGTAAAAAACGCCTCCCCTGATAAAGTCATTATGGCAGGGATCGGTGCAGAATCAACCAAGGTGTGCATTGAACTCTGTCATCAGGCAGCAGAGATTGGAGCTCATTTTGGAAGTCTGGTTACCCCGTCCTTTTTTGCTAAAAAGATGTCAGATCGGATACTAGCTAATCATTTCGTCCGGGTTGCTGAAAATTCCCCTATTCCTGTTCTTCTCTATAATAACCCGGGAATAACTGGCATTACTATTTCTACCAAAGTTATAAAAGAGGTTTCGTTACACCCAAAAATTGTGGGGATGAAGGATAGCTCTTCTGGGAATTTAAGTTCTTATATCCTCAATGCTGAACCAGGATTCTCCTTATTAGCAGGGTCAGCTAATTTCTTTTTTACAGGACTTCTGATGGGTGCAGTGGGCGGAGTGCTTTCCTTGGCTAATGTTTTTCCTGAGCATTGTTGCAAGCTTTATGATCTGGGAGTAACTCACCAATTCGAGGAGGGTAAAGCCCTTCAGTTTCAGCTCATGAAGATCAACCAGATGGTCTCAGGAAATTTTGGCGTTGCAGGAGTGAAGGCTGCAATGGATTTTGCGGGTTTATACGGTGGTCCTCCCCGAGCCCCTTTAGATCCCTTGACAACAGGTGAGAAGCAGAAACTGTTGGAAGAGCTATTAACCTCTGGTTATTTGAAAGGAGATAGAGAAGGAGGAGGGTAATACCAAGACGAGAGAGATATTGACCTGCTCCCACAAAATTAGTCCGGATAGTAAGTTAGAGTTGGATTAAGAAGGGAAACAGGGATGAAAAAGAAAGGGTTTACGGCGGAGTAGATCATCGGCAAGCTCAGGGAAGCCGAGGTTCTTCTGAGCGAGAGGAACACAGTGGGGGAAGTGAGCCGGAGGCTTGGCGTCAATCACGTAGAAATGGCGTCGCATCGGATGGAAAAAATCTGTAAGCTTATGACCTGAGGAACGGACCTGTATAAGGTTACTTTGATCCTATTGATTTCTATTCGCTATACGTAACAAAATAGATTGATTCTTAAGTTGGCTAAGGGTCATTATCTAACCTGCTTTTCTAAAGGGAAAGGGGGGAGAAATGACCCGTTCGAGATCGGCAATTGAGCAGGTATCAATCCGTGAACAAGAAAGGCTACAGGATCAACATAAATCGAGTGCGATCAGCCAAATCCTTCAGCAGCTCTCTCAGACAGTGCTGAACTGATGATGAGATATCGAAGGTTCTTAAAGAGAAGAAACTATTCAGTCCATACAGTGAAGAATTATCTAAACATCCTTGGTCAGTTCAGCCTCTGGCTTAAAATGTCCATCGAAGAGGTAACCCACAAGGACATAGGCGCCTACACGGAACATCTCTTGAGAAAAGGCAGAAACCTAAGACCATCAACTGCCACCTTGGAACCCTCCGTGCCTTCTATGACTATCTCTACGACAAGGAAGGGTTACCCCTTATCAATCCGGTGAAAAAGGCCTATCGGCTTCGTCTTGCGAAACCGCTGCCAAAACACCTCAAAAACGAGCAGGCCACGTTACTCTTTAAAGAGATCAAAGACGTGAGATATCGGGCCATGTTCATGCTGATGCTCAGATGTGGGTTGCGTGTTGAAGAAGTTGCACGACTGACCATCGATGCGATGGGTCTCACAAAGAGCTTGACAACAAGAGTAGAAGCCGTTAAGTTTTTAATGAAAATATTTTCATTCCGCTCTTAACTTGCTATGAATAAAGAGGTTTTTAAAACAATTTTCGAGGGAAAGAGGCTCAGGATGAGCCATCCCAGGTTTCTCGTCTACCAGGAACTTTCAACCTCAGAAAGTCCAAAAAGCCCTCAGGAACTCTATCAGTGTCTCGCTAAGAAAGAGAGAAAGATCGGGCTCACTTCGATCTATCGCTGCCTCGATCTCTTCGAATCGCTGGGGATTGCCTTTAAGATCATCAATGGTTCGAGCGTAAAGTATAAACTTTGCGAGATGGAGGATCACCATCACCATATCATCTGCAAGAAATGCGGGGATGTGGTGGAGATGGATTTTTGTAATATCTCTGAGTGGTCCGAGAAAGTGACCGAGTCAACCGGCTATGAAGTGACGGACCACCAGCTCAATTTTTACGGGTTTTGCAAAGAGTGTAAAATTTTACAAGGCAGGCAAAGTGCAGGAGGCTGAGAGCATATAGAGTTGTATCTCAGGACCCTGCCGCAGGAGCCCTGAGATATCAGCCCTAAAGGGCTGAGTTACACGCTATGTACTTTGCCCTACGCCTTTTTAGGAGGAATCAATGTCCCATATACATCTGCCTGATGGGGTTTTGCCGGTTTGGCTCTGGGCTTCAGGATTTATTATAGCCATCCTGATCGGATTCATCCTTTTTCGTTTTACAAAAAAGGAAGCTCTGACTAAAAAACTTCCTCTGCTTGGCATGATGGCTGCAGCCATGGTTCTTGGCGCCTCGGTCGAGATCGTTCCTATTGCTTACCATGTCAATCTGATGGTCATCTCCGGCATATTATTGGAACCCTCGCTTATCTTCCTGGCGACCTTTGTGGTCAATGTCATCTTAGCCCTTTTCGGACACGGCGGGATCACGGTGATTGGACTTAACACGCTTACCCTTTCGATTGAAGGAATTTTCGGATATCTCTTTTTCCGTCTTTTCTGGAAGATATTGAAAAGGCTGACTCCGGTTGCTTTTATCGCCACCTTTCTTGCCCTCTGCCTTTCCACTTTTTCAATGATCGGAGTAGTGGGTTTGGGGGTATCCCATTACGAGGAGTTGATCCATAAGAACGAAGGGCATGGGATTTTTGAATTCAAACTTCTTAAGGAGAAGCACGACCCGCATGGGGAGGATAAAGGAAAGGGCGAGGTAAATTTTAGAAGGTTTATCGCCATTGTCCTTTCCTTGAGTTTTCTGGGATGGATATTGGAAGGGATTATCACTACCTTAATCGTGAGATACCTCCATCGATTAAGACCGGATCTGTTGAGGCTGGAGATAGGGGCGTCATGATTCAGCTATCCTACCTCGATTATCTTTCTATTGAAGGAAGAAGCTTTCTTCACCGCCTCGGGCCCGGATGGAAAATCATCGGAATGCTTATGGTTTTATCAGGGATCGTCCTCCTGAGAAACCTCTTCGGACTTTTTTCCCTTTACGGAATTCTCCTCGCCTTCTTTTTTATCTGCCGCCTTCCACTGAGGATATTCTTTCTCACCCTCTACCCCCTCATCTTTACGGTCCTTTTCATCTTCATTTCAGGATTTCAACTCCATTTCATTCTCCTCGTCTTTCTAAAGGCTCTTTCCGGATCAACAGGGGTTGTCCTGCTTTTAGCGACCACCCCATACCCTTTGATCTTTCGGACCCTGGGTCGATTTCTTCCCTCCCTCCTTGTGACCGCCCTCTTTCTGACCTACCGATCGATCTTTATTCTTCTTAAGGTTCTTGAGGAGACACAGCACGCCCTTTACCTGCGTGGAGGGTTTCAATGGAAGCATCCCTGGAGAAGTCTCCACAACATTTCAAACGCCTTTGGCCATTTAATCATCAAGGGGATCGATGCGAGCGAGAAGATGTACGAATCGATGATGCTAAGGGGTTTTAAGAACAAGATTCATTACAGAGGAGAATAAGGCTATGCAACAAGGGGAACGGATTATCCAGGTGGATTGTATAACCCATGTCTATCCCGATATGACCAAGGTGCAGATCTGCGGGCTCGACTTTGTTGTCAATCGGGGGGAGAGGGTTTCGATCCTCGGGTCGAATGGCTGTGGAAAGACGACCCTGCTCAAACATCTCCTGGGAATCCTTGTTCCGAAGGATGGAAGCGTGAGGATTTTCGGTGTCGATCCGGGAAAGGAATATTCGAAGATCAGGCAACAGATTGGCGTGGTCATGCAGGATGTGGACGAACAGATTCTTGGGCCCACGGTCTATGATGATATTCTCTTCGCGCCGCTCAATTATGGAATGAACAGAGCCGAAGCAGGGAGGCTCGCAGGGAGCGTAATGGAGAGATTGAATCTCGGGTCGATTAAAGATAAAATGGTCAATTACTTATCGGGCGGAGAGAAGAAGAAGGTGGCTCTGGCCGGAGCCCTGGTTACAGAACCGGAGTTGCTGATCCTGGATGAACCTTTCACGGGGCTGGATCCGGTTTCAAGAAGAGAACTCATCGGGATTCTGAATGAGTTAAACAGGGAGAAGGGGATCACCTTTATTGTCACGCTTCACGAAGTTGATCTGGTCCCGCAGATGACCGATGTTCTTTACCTCATGCATGGGCATGGGGATCTCAGCGAACGGGGAAGACCGGATGAGATTTTCGGAAAGTTAAAGGATTTAGAGAGTTTTAATCTGGAGGAACCCACTCTGACAAGGCTCTTCAAGGGATTGAAAAAGGAAGGCCTCGATTTCGGGGAACCTCTTCAGGTGGATGAGGCGGTCGAAGCGATTAAAAAGCACTGGGATGCTGAAAAAAAGGTAGTCTAATTGCGGAATGCGGATTACGGAATGCGGAGTAAAATCCGAAATCCGAAATCCGAAATTGAAAATGAGACTCGGAAACCTTCAACTCAATAACAACCTCGTTCTGGCGCCGATGGCCGGGATTACGGACTATCCCTTCAGGCAGTTGGCGAGAGAGATGGGCTGCGACCTCACTGTTACCGAGATGGTCAGCGCCGAGGGGTTGCTACGGAAAGGGGATTCTTTCCTTAAAATGGTCGAAGGTGAGCATCCGGTCTCCGTCCAGATCTTTGGTTCAAAGCCGGATGTATTGGCCGAAGCCGCGGCAAAAGCAGAAGCCATGGGAGCTGATGCCATTGACCTCAATATGGGTTGTCCTGCCAAACAGGTGGTCAAGACCGGGGCGGGTGTGGATCTGATGCGTTTTCCGGAAAAGGTTGAGGGGATACTGATTGCGATGAGAAAGAGGGTCGCCTGTCCCCTGACCGTCAAGATTCGCTCCGGATGGGATGAAAAACAGATCAATGCCGTTGAAATTTCCAAGCTCGCCGAGGACTGCGGTTTGGATGCGATCACTGTTCATCCACGGACGAGAACCCAGGGCTTTCGGGGGCGGGCCGATTGGAGTGTGATCGCAGCGGTCAAGAGGGCCGTCCGGATTCCTGTCATCGGGAATGGAGATGTAAACACAACATCTTTGATAAAAAGGATGATAGAGGAGACGGGGTGCGATGGGGTGATGATAGGAAGAGGGGCTCTTGGAACCCCATGGGTTTTCAATACAAGGCCTTCAGGGCCACCGGACAAAGGGACGGCCATTTCTCTCGAAGAGAGAAAACGGGTGATCCATCGTCATCTTTCACTGATCCAGAACTATTATGAGGAAAGGAATTTGACTTCCCAGATCCGCAAACACCTCTACTGGTACACGAAGGGACTTCCTAACTGCGCCGCCTTCCATTCTCAATTGTCATCCCTGAAGGGGAAGGAGAAATTGCTCCAGGCGTTTCATTCCTATTTCGATTCGATTCAAAGGAGAGAGCCATGCCAACGATCGGTACCGGAGGAAGACAGATCAATTACTGGATGGGTAGAAAAGGTTTTATAGAAGGAAGGGAGTTTGTTCTCTTCATCCACGGAGCAGGAGGGGGACAGTATACCTGGAGCTTTCAGAAGGGTTTTTTTGAAAAGTATTTTAACCCCATCATCATTGAACTTCCCGGCCACGGAGAATCCGGAGGTGAAGGTGAAAATGAGATCGGGAAGTATGCCGAACATGTCTATGGTTTTTTGAAAGCCCTTAATCTTTCGAAAGTCTTTCTCGTAGGCCATTCTATGGGAGGGGCGATCGTTCAGACAATGGCCTTAACCCATCCGGAAGTGATCAAGGGGATCGTTCTCGTGGGGACCGGAGCAAAGCTAAAGGTACTCCCGATGATTTTGAATGAAATCAGGGAAAACTTCGAAGAAACGGTAAAAAGGATTAACCAGTTTGCTTATTCGCGGAAGAGTTCGAACGATTTGATTGATAAAGGTATGATCGGAATGATGCGTTGCCGGCCGGAGGTCGTTCATGGCGACTTTTCGGCCTGTGACCGATTTGATGTGATGAACGAGTTAGAAAAGATTAATCTTCCCACACTCATCCTCTGCGGGGATGAGGATGAGTTGACACCTGTAAAGTATTCTCAATTCCTCCAGAATAGAATTAGAGGGTCGTGGCTGGAGGTCCTTTCCGGCGCCGGTCACATGGTGATGATGGAGTCCTCCTTGGCCTTTAATGAGACGATCAGGGCATTTATAGAAGAAGTATTGAAGGGTTCGAGGATTCAAGGGTCTTAGGGTTCGAGTTACCTAAAATAATATTTAAGAACACAAGAAATTGAGTGGTTATTGATAAATGACAATCAGAGCAATAGGTTCAAAGTTTACTTGGCCCCTTGGCCCCTCGAACCCTTGCCCCCTTTTTGTATGAGCGCCTATGAAACGCTGGCTGGCACTCTCTCTGCTCATTCCCAAAGAGTTGGCAGAACCGATCTCCAACTTTCTGATGGAGCAGGGAGCCACAGGCATCGAAGAGGTTGAAGAAGACCTTGAGCGGGAAAGATTGAAGGCCTATTTCCTTCAGGATGGAGGGGAGCAGAGGGCTTTACGATCACTCCGACGGCATTTAAAATCCCTCCAGGAGATTAACTTAAAACTCCCACACAGCAAAATAGAGACTGCTTCGATTCCCGATCAGGATTGGGGTGAGAACTGGAAGAGGTTTTTTAAACCCCTTCGGGTGGGATCGAGGTTTGTGGTGAAGCCACCCTGGGCCAGGATCCGGTTGATAAAGGATGAAATCCCGATTGAGATCAATCCCGGGATGGCTTTTGGCACAGGCACCCATGCCACCACCCGGCTCTGTATGGAGGCATTGGAGAAGAGGCTGAAAAAAGGGTTTTCCGTTCTGGATGTGGGGACAGGATCAGGTATCCTTTCTATTGCCGCTGCCCAGTTGGGTTCGGGGGAAGTCTTGGGCATCGATATCGATCAACTGGCTGTAGAGATTGCGAAGGAGAATGTGAGCCGAAATCAGGTCTCTGATCGGGTTCGAATTAAGAAAGGAAGCATTGGGGATATTCGGAAGAGGTTCGATCTTGTTGTCGCCAATCTTGATTTCAGAAGCTTGAGAAAAATAAGGATGGCCTTGGTTCGCCATATCAAAAGGCAGGGTTTTCTCATCCTATCAGGAGTACTGGATACAGAGGAAGAAAGGCTTCGTCAACATTATATTGAAACTAAGCTCTTGCAATGGGTTGAAACGGACCCAGAAGGGGAGTGGGTCTGCCTCACGTTTCGGAAGAGGTGAATGTCGCTATGCGCAAAGCGCTAAGCGCTAAGCGTCTTTTAGGAGAGAGTGATGCCAAGATTCTATATTCCTAATCCTCAAATTGAGGAAGATTTGTTGACCATTAAAGGCAATGAAGCAAGGCATATTCGGAGGGTGCTTCGCCTTAGGGCAGGAGACGAGGTCATCGTCTTTAATGGTTCAGGAAATGAGTATAAGGGAAGGATCTTCAAGGAGGAGCCCACCTCTGTGGTGATCAAAGTCGGAGACCCCTTTTCTTCCAAAGAAGAATCCCCCGTTGAGATTACTTTAGCACAGAGTCTCCTCAAGGGTGAGAAGATGGATTATCTGATACAGAAAGCCACGGAGCTGGGGGTCAGGGAGATCATCCCCTTTTTTTCCTCCCGGTCCGTTCCCCTTCTTGATAGGTCGAAGAAATTGGAAAGGCATCGCCGTTTGGAGAGAATCGCCATCGAAGCCTCCAAGCAGTGCGGAAGAGGATTCATTTCAAAGATCGAGCGTCTTTGTGATTACTCCGAAATGCTTTCACTGGCATCCCGCGAATCCTTACGGCTCATCCTCTGGGAGAAGGAAGGAAGCAGGTTGAAGGAGGTTTTAAGAGAATCAAAAGATAAGAAAAGGATCTTTTTCATCGTTGGGCCTGAAGGAGGAATGAGCCAGGAAGAGGTTGAGGAGTCAAAAGGGATGGGATTTGTTCCTGTTTACATGGGTGAGAGAATATTGAGGGCAGAGACAGCAAGCCTCTGCCTCCTCAGCATTCTTCAATATGAGTGGGGTGATATTGGATAAAAAAAGGGGCAATTCCCACAAAGGAAATGCCCCTTTCAGAAAGGAGGGGTATGAAGAGCCTGCCCACCATCTACCCACAACAGGCAGGGGCAGACAGGGAGGTGTTAAGCAGCTTTTTTCTCAGAATTATCGACAAATTCCTTATATGTTTTACACTCGCTCAAAAGTTTACACTTCCTTCGGCAAACTTCAATGTGAATTTTAGGACTACCTTTTCTTTTGTCACAGATCAGATAACTCATATCTTAAATCTCCCTTCCGCTTAAAGTAGGTTAAATTCTACATATTGGATAGTCGATATTTTAGAACACAAAATATAGAAATGTCAAGAAAAAAAATCATAATTCCATAAAATTAATCTCTTAAGATTTCAATGGGTTACAAAATCAAAGAAAGGTAAAACCATAAGTTTTCAAATCATCTCAAAGAAATTATAGGTTATTTTTAGTGTTAGGACAAAAAATAGGCTGGACAGTAACCTTTCGGTTATGCGATTAATTAACCCAAAAGGGCCGGAAGATCCTTCCTCCAGAACCTTGTAAAGCGATCATACCTGCCTGCGGCAGGCAGGGAGGTTATACAAACCGGCCATCCTGCCCCTTGCATGGTGGTTTTAGGAAACGAACCTACACGGTTCAACGATTAGAGGGTGCGCTTCAAGGTTTTTCCAGAAGAACCTCCCGACCCTTTTCTATCTCTTTAACTGAGGGGATAGGCTGGACAGCCGCTTTCCGAGGTATATGCTTTTTTTAAGGGGTGGAAGGGGCTGAATGTGGTTTTTCTTCAATGGCAATACCCAGTCTTTCTACGCCTGAATTGTTGGCAACATCAAGGACCTGGACGACCCGGTCAAAGACAACGCTCTTGTCCGCCCTCACAATGACAGGTCTTTCCTTATTGAAGGCCATAAGGGCCTCCAGTTCTTTTTTCAGTTCCCTGATGTTGGTGGGTTTACTCATCAGAAAGACTTCATTTCGACTGTTGATGTTGACGATGACGGGCTCTTTCTGGTCGCGAGGCGCTTTAATATCGGCCTGTGGAAGTTTGACGATGATTCTGGATTCCCTCATCGGGTTGAAGGTGTAGATCAAACTGAAAGCTGTGAAGAAGAAAATGAAGATGTTGAGGATAATGTCGGTGAAGGCAAGGGATTCCAAACTAACCCTGAACTCTCGACGGGCTTTAATTTTCATCGAACACCTCCCTCCCGGGTTTGGGATAGAAGATCGAGAAGCTCGTTCCCATAATAGGTCATTTCCTGGGCATGGCTCTTGACCTTTCCCATGATGAGGTGATAGAGGATGAAACCAGGGATGGCGACCGAGAGACCGGCGGCAGTGGTGATCATTGCCTGGTAGATTCCCGCGGCAAGGGCATTGACCGTGATATTGGTTCCCATCTGTTCCCAGGTCATGAAAGCCTGGATGAGGCCCACAATGGTTCCAAGAAATCCCATCATCGGTTCCACTCCGATAATGATGATGAGAGCGCCAAGATATCGCTCCAGATACTGGATCTGTTCGTCTCCTTCCCGCTCCATTATTGCCTCGACCTCATCCCGCTTTAATGCTCTATTGATAATTCCCAGCTTGAAGACATCGCCGATCGGATGTCTCACCCTGGAACACCGTTCCAGGGCTTTTTGGGTCTGTCCTTTTTCGATGTAGTGGAAAATCTCCTGGGTAAATCGCGGGATGTTGAGACGGATCCTCCAGAGAGTCCATAATCTTTCGAGGATGATGGCAAGGGCAATGACCGACCCGAGGATGATGGGGATCATGACGGGTCCGCCTTTTAGGATGAGCGAGACGAACATAGGCTTCTTACCTCCCCGAATGAAAAAATAGGGCAATCGAAATTGCCCTGATGTGATAGCAAAGTGCCGGGTCGCGGAATCGAACCACGGACACGAGGATTTTCAGTCCTCTGCTCTACCGACTGAGCTAACCCGGCATCCAAAGTTAACCCATTTATATTACAACCTTTCCATCGTGTCAAGAGTCAGTTTTCATCAATTTTTTGAGACACACCGGCTTCTTCAAAGGTGGCCATTTCGTTGAGAACCTTAAAACTGGCCTCTACTAAAAATATTCCCAGAGCGGCCCCTGTCCCCTCTCCCAAGCAGAGATCGAGATTAAGCAGCGGTTTCAGACCGAGATATTCCAATATGATTTTATGCCCCTGTTCCACCGATTGATGGGCGGCAATGAGGTAGGGGTTAACCTGCGGTGCAAGGGAAGTTGCGATTAAGGCGGCGGCCCCGGAGATAAAACCATCAATCACCACAGGGATTCTGTATCTGGCTCCTGCCAATATCACTCCTGCGATTCCTCCAATCTCAAATCCTCCTACCTTAGATAGGACATCAATAGGGTCCTTTGGATCGGGCCGATTGATATCTAGAGCTTTCTTAATGGTCTCTACTTTTCGCTTCAATCCCTCATTGTCAAGGCCTGTTCCCCTTCCCGTGGCTAAGGCAACATCAGCACCTGTTATGACGGCTGTGATGGCACTGGACGGAGTGGTATTTCCGATTCCCATGTCGCCTGTTCCTAATATATCCATCCCTTTTGACAACTCCTCCTCGACCAGTTCAATACCGGCTTCAATAGAGCGGAGGGCTTCCTCTCGGCTCATCGCCGGCCCCTTTGCCATATTCCGGGTGCCCATAGCCACCTTCTTGTCCTTCAGAGCGGGATGTTGTTCAAGCACAGATCCGACTCCGAGGTCCGACACTACCACTCTTGCTCCCACATGTCGCGCTAAAACATTAATTCCTGCACCCCCTCGAAGGAAATTGTTGACCATCTGAGGGGTCACCTCAGATGGATAGGCGCTTATACCTTCTTCGGTGACACCATGATCTCCAGCCAGAGTAAAAATAACTTTATGAACGATCTGGGGTCTTGAATTTCCTTTTATTCCTGCCACCCGAATGGAAAGGGATTCGAGCTGTCCTAAAGAGCCCTGGGGTTTGGTCAGATTGTCCTGCCTTACCCTGGCTTCCACCATCGCCTGCTCGTTGAGAGGTTTTATATTGGCGATGACCTCATTTATCTTAACCATGATCTCCTCCTGAAAAACGGTATTATCTGTAGCTTTTAATATCAAGAAACCAATGTTTCCAGAACCCTTCCCTGAGGACCGGTTCACTTTTCAATATCTCGATTCCTCTCTGGAATAAGGGGCCGTCCACCACAAGGGTATGAAATTCACCATTCTCTCCGCAGGGACAGATTTCTCTTTTTTGGAGTTCTTGAAGCATATCTTTATCGAAATATCTACCAATAAAATCTCTGCCGAAGAGATCGGCCTTGCAACTCACCACAATTGCCTTGAAACCCAGTTCTATAAATTCCTCCACAACCCTTAAAGGAGAAATGTTCCAGAGGGGTTCTACGGGCGCAATCTCCAGATCGTTACATACCCGTTCCACCCAGTTACGGTGTTCTTCCAGGTAAACATCCCCGAAGACCATTCCCTCGATCCCTTTGGCTTTCATGTCGGAAACCGCTTCCTTAAATTCCGTTTCATACTTCACCATGTCGGCGCCCACTTCTTTCTGCATCAGTGGAATGCCGATTAATTTGGCTTGCAGATCCAACAAATGAGCCTCAGTGCCATGGAAACAGCAGCGTTTATATTCCTCAGAGGTGAAATTGAGCAGGAATCGGACCTGATGTCCACTTTGAATGGCTTTATAACAGGCCAGACAGCTATCTTTTCCACCGCTCCAGGAACTCACCAAAATCATTTTCCGCAGACCTCTTCAGTTAAAGATTTTGACCTTGATCGACCCTTTATCGGCCTATTTTGATGATCAGAAGGAGAAGGGTTAGAAGTTCAGAAATTTCATTTGCCCCTCCCAAGATATCGCCTGTCACTCCCCCTAATCTCTTTATGAAAAAG
The DNA here is from genome assembly GCA_016874935.1 of Deltaproteobacteria bacterium. Classification (GTDB taxonomy): domain Bacteria; phylum Desulfobacterota; class BSN033; order BSN033; family UBA1163; genus RBG-16-49-23. Next base: position 12,391 of record VGSS01000071.1, read on the forward strand.
AACCGATAACCCATGCTAAACAGACCTACTCCCAAAAATACTAAGATTCCCTTCGTTCCTGTGAGCAATAAAGCTATTCCAAAAGTCAAGATAAGGGATACGGCCATCTCACGAAAATGAAGGTTTTCAGAAAAAGGTTTGCCCAATCCTTCACCGGATCGTGCATAAGGGGAACGATAACAGACCAGAACCATGGAATTCCTTCCCAGTACGGTCATTAAAATCAGGGATGGGTAGAAAGATGAATTTGGTATCTGATCGAGAGCGAAATATTTGGCCCCAATCAGAAAGATGAGACTCATGACTCCAAAAGCGCCGATCCGGCTGTCCCTCATCACTTCGAGGATATTCTCCCTTGATCCTCCAGAAGATAGGCCGTCCATCGTATCTGCAAAACCGTCCAGATGAAGCCCCCTGGTTAAAAATACAAGTAAGCCAATCGTTAACCAGATTACAAGAGGTTTTAGAAAAAACAACGATAGGAGATAATATCCCGGGCATAAAATCAAGCCGATCAGCAACCCCACTACAGGAAAGAAGGCCATTGATCGGGCAAGCTCCCTGTCCTCTGTAATGGTATTCCCGCCCATAGGAAGGATCGTCAAAAATGAGAGAGCATGAAGGAAAGGCCTCATTCTTGCCCCTTTAAAAAAACTTGAATTCCAGAGACCATAAAGATCACTGTATCGGATGCCTCAGCGATCTTCTGATTAGCCATCCCTGAAAGATCTCTAAAGCGTCGGCTCAACGGGTCTGCCGGCACAATCCCCATTCCAACCTCATTGGATACGAGGATCATGGATGTTCCAACCTCTTTTATGGTACTTCTCAATCTTTCAATTTCCTCGATAATCCTTGAATCGTCATCCCATTTCAGAAGGAGATTGGAGATCCAGAGGGTGATGCAATCGAGCAGAATTACCTCCACCTCTTTCCCGTATTGTCTTATTTTACCAACAATCTCTATGGGTTCTTCCACTGTTTCCCATTCAGCTCCTCTCATTCTCTTATGATCTTCGATGCGATAGACCATTTCCTCATCAAGAGGCTCGCAGGTGGCGAGATAGATTTTTTTTGAGAAAAAACGGTTGGCATAGTCTAAGGCAAAACGACTTTTGCCACTTCGACATCCTCCCGTGATCAACAGGTTCTTCTTCATATCATCTCCATTTCTCTTCGAATACCTTGAGTGAGCGATACAGGTCATCGAAGGAAAAGACCTCAATGGATACGATCCCCTGGAAGGTTCGAAGGCAAGAGAGGATCAGTTCCATCTTTGTGTCCTCTATCGTGTGAATTCCCAGATGGTCCACACCGTTTTCAAACCCATGAAGATGGATGATCGAGGTTGCCATAAGATATTTTTCGAAAAAGTTTTGAAGATCCTGTCCGTAGCTCAGGATGTGACCGATATCAAGGCAGATGGAGAGGCCAAACCTCTCTATAATGTCTTCAATCCATGAGAAAGGATAATCGAGATTCTCAATAGAGATTCGATTCGGTTCGATCCCTTCTCCCATGATCTCTTCCAAACTTTGTGTGATACGAGCCTTCCATCCCTCTATGTCAGCATGGTCTTGGCCGGTCATATCTCTGAGATCGAGATGGAGGGTATAGAGGGAGGGATTGAGCGGAAGCGTTCTTCTTATCACTTTTTTTATCGCGGAGCATGCCAGATACCTCGTCTCGTCCTTCTTATCTCCCAGAAATATATCAATGGGGAGGTGAACGTTGAAACCTAACTGTTGATTCAAAGAAATCTCTCCGAGCAGACAGATATCCGCTTCTTCAGGAAGGTTGTTCTCCCCCTCGCTTTCAAAAAGAACAAGCTCAACCTCATCAAAATACGGAGCGAGACGGATCACGTTTGGGACGATCCGATCGGGGTAAATATAGGAGGTCGTCGCCAAACGAAAAGGAAACATCCCTTTATAGCCATTTGGAATTGAAGACAATGACATTTAAAAACTCAATTTTATCCCTCCAAAGAGGGAGAGTCCAGGGGTTCCCCAACCTTTGGCCTCTTCATATTCTTTATTAAAAAGGTTATCAATGCGGCCAAATAGCTGGAAGTTGTTAGTGATGTTGTATGAGGCTGCCAGATTGACCAGCGCATATCCATCAAGTTCTACCCTTCTCGCTGGCCAGACGGACCAATCCATATCATCCCTTTTCCCAACATAGATCACTCCGAGGTTTACATTTCCCTTATCAAAAAAATGATAATTGATATCAAGACCAAACTTATTCTTCGGTCTTCTCAAAAGATCTTTCTTAGTTCTCTTATCCTCCGTATCGGTATGGGTATAGTTGAAGCTTAGTGTTAAATGATCAATGGGTTTTACCGAGGCAGACAACTCGCCCCCTTCGGTTTTGGCTTTATTAATGTTAATGTACCCTAGTCCGGATTCGTAATTGATCAGGTTCTTAAAATCATTCCTGAAGTAAGTGGCTCCTAAAATAACCCTTTTTTTCAGGAGCTCTTGTTCGATTCCAAAATCCGATCCTTTGCTCTTTTCCGGCTTGAGATCTTTATTGCCAATGGGACCCCATAAAGTGGCAGGAGCATATAATTGATATAGGGTGGGTGCCTTAAAACCTGTTCCGAAAGTCCCTTTAACCTTTGTTCCTGTCTCCTTAATCAGATAGGCAGGGGCAACCCGATAAGTCGTCTCTGTGCCAAAACGGCTGTGGTCATCAACACGAATGCCAAGGGTTGCAAAGAATCGATCCCGGAGTCTAATCTCATCCTGAAAATAGTATCCTTTCGTGTTCGCTCTCTTCTTCGGGAGAATACTCTGCCCCGGCCACCCAAAATATTCATAGTAATATTTCGACCTTCCTTCTTCCCTCTCATATTCGAAACCGAATGTTATGGCATTGGTTTTATGGAGTTTCATGTGATGCTGCCAGTCAAATTTTATCAATTCACCATCGTAGTTACTTTTCTCATATAAAGGATTCCATGGATCTATCTTATTCTTATAATCCCTGTGATGATTATTTATGGCAAAACCCAATTTTTGATTCCAGAACTGGTCAAAGAGGGATAGCCCTGCCTCTGTTTTAAAAAGGAGTTGATTTGACCGTTGGATATAATTGGGATCATCTCCCCCAATGCCACCGGAGTAATCAAGCTCGGACTCAGCATTGACGTATCGCAGGATGAAATCAATATTAAGGTTATCAAGAGGCGTGAATCCAAGCCTTGTGGATAGGGAAGTATTTTTATATCCATCCCTTTCATAATTTCCGTACTTTTTACCTGCGGCAGAGATTCCCTCGGTATCTAACCTGGAAAGGCTCAAGGAGTAATTGACCCATCTATTTCCACCACTCACTCCTGCTGTTTCTCTGAAAGTTGTAAATGACCCCCCTTCAGCCGAAAGGCTGAATTTTGGCTTTCCCTCTCCTTTTTTAGTGATGATGTTGATCACCCCACCAATGGCATCGGATCCATACAAAGTGCTCTGAGGTCCCCGAATGACTTCAATCCG
>VGSS01000072.1 GCA_016874935.1 Deltaproteobacteria bacterium
ACGCTTCAGAGGCCTATGTGCGACTTCATCCGGACGGAACAGCCATGCTCTTCTCGTGCGTCACGGAGCACGGCACAGGACAGAGGACCAACTTCGTCAAGATGGTTGCCGAAGTGTTGCAACTGCCCTTAGATCATGTCTCCATAACGCCCTCTGATTCACTGATCAACCCCTACGAGTTTGGCCCAGCGGGTTCCAGAGGAACCTATGCCATTGGAGGCGCCGCGATTGCAGCAGCCGAGGACGCTAAAAGAAAACTCCTTGAACTGCTGGCTCCCAAGCTGCAGGCAGAGCCTTCTGAACTGGATACAGAGGAGGGTGTGGTCTTTGTCAAGGGTCATCCGGAAAAGAAGATCCCATGGAAGGCCATGAGTGTTGACCGTACGATCACCGGCTACGGACGCTTTGAGCCTGATTATACCCTGTCGAATTGCATGATGACATTCGTGGAGGTCGAGGTCGATACGGAAACGGGAAAAGTAACTCTGCAACGCGTTGTGAACGCAACAGACGTCGGCCAGGTGATTGATCCTCCTGGTCTCGAAGGCCAGCTCAACGGATGTCTCGGGTCCGGGGGTATTGATAGCGCCCTCTTCGAGGAAACAATCCTTGATCGTTCTTCAGGCCATATCCTGAACGCCAATATGATCGACTACAAGTGGCGGACCTTTTCTGAGCTTCCGCCCATCGACAATGTGGTCTTCGAAACACCGATTCCGAGTCACCGTTTCCATGCGGTAGGGGTTGGTGAGATCGCCACATCCCCAGGGCCGGCAGCCGTACTGATGGCTGTTTCGAATGCCATCGGCGTCTGGCTGCACGAATATCCGGCGACACCGGAGCGGGTGCTCAAGGCGCTGGGCAAGGTAAGGGGCGGGGACCGGAAGGGAGGTGCGGCATGAGATCCTTCAAGCACATCAATGCCCGGACGGTCGGTGAAGCTGGCGCACTTCTTAAAAAATACAAGGGCAAAGCCATACTCAACGCCGGTGGGACTGAGTTGCTCTCAACCCTTAAGGGAGAATATCTATTAAACTATCCTGAAGCCGTTATTAACATCAAGACCCTACCGGGTCTCGATTACATCAAGGAGGAGAGAGGGACACTGAAGATAGGCGCCCTCACGAAGCTTTCCGACATCGCGAAATCCTCCCTTCTCAGGGAGAGTTGCAAAGCGCTGGTTGAGGCCGCCTGTTCCGTGGCCACCCCCCAGATCCGTAATACTGCCACCCTTGGCGGTAATCTGTGTCAGGACGTCCGTTGCTGGTATTACCGGTATCCGGAACAGATCGGCGGACGTATCGTGTGCCTGCGCAAAGGCGGAAAGATTTGCAATGCCCTGACCGGTGATCATCGGTATCATTCCATATTCGGCACTGCCAGTGTCTCGGATTATCCCTGTTCTTCGAATTGCCCGGCTCATACGAATATTCCCTCTTTTCTGAACAGGATGAGCCATGGCGATCTCATGGGAGCCGCGCGGGCATTGCTCGATTTCAATCCCATGCCAGCCATCACCGGCCGGGTATGCCCCATCTTCTGCGAGCCGGAATGTTACCGGAGTGAATTCGATGAACCCGTAGCCATCAGGTGTATTGAGCGATCCCTGGGTGATCGTATCCTGGAAAGGATGAGCGAGTTTTTTACGTCACCGAGGACGAAGTCCGGCAGAAACATTGCCATCATCGGTTCCGGACCAGCAGGGTTGACTGCGGCCTACACCCTCAGGAGATCAGGCCACCGGGTCACGGTATTTGAGAGGTTTCCGGAAGCTGGCGGCATGCTTCTTTACAGCATCCCGGCGTATCGTTTGCCAAAGGATGTGGTTCGAAAGCAGGTTCAAGCGTTGAAGGGAATGGGGATCAAGTTTGAGGTTGGAGTCAATGTGGGCAAAGATGTTGCTCTCACCAAACTGATGGGCCGCTTTGATGCGGTCTTCCTTGCCAGCGGAGCCTGGAAAGAGAGGTTGCTTGGCATCAAAGGGGAGAAAATCGGCCTGTCCGGCCTTGAGTTCTTGAACAGCGTCAATAACGGTTCCAGAGATCTACCGGGGAAAAGAGTGGCAGTGATCGGCGGCGGCAATGTGGCTCTGGATGTCGCCCGAACCTTGCTAAGGCTGGGCGGAGAGCCGGTGGTGATATACCGGCGCACCCAGGCTGAGATGCCGGCATTCAGGGATGAGGTGGAAAAGGCAAAGGAGGAGGGGATCGAATTTGAGTTTCTCACGCTGCCAACCGAGGCATCAGAGGTTAATGGTAAAATAACGCTTAAATGTGTTCGAATGCGACTTGGCTCTCCGGATGCGTCGGGCCGTCCAAAACCCATACCGATCAAGGGTTCAGATTTTAACGCCCCGTTTGACGCGATCATCAAAGCGGTTGGCGAAGAGCCGGATACCTCTCTGCTCCCTGCAACGTTTCGGAAGAAAGCGCAGAAAGCCTCATCCTCAGCCCATTGGCTCGGCAAGAACCTCTTTGCGGGAGGCGACTTTATCAGCGGCCCATCCACGGTTGTCCAGGCTATTGCTGCGGGCAGGGAAGCGGCGAGCCTTATCGAGCGATTCTTAAAAGGGAAACAACCTTCTGTTCAATTAGGAGGGATAGAGCCAACGGTTAGGAGCGCCTCACTTGAGACAACGCCCCGGGTCCGAATTCCCGAGTTACCGGTATCCGAGCGCCTCAAGGGCATCGAGGTTGAGGATACGCCGGGCCTCGGTTTAAGCGAAATCGAAACAGAGGCTAGCCGATGTTTCAACTGCGGATGCATCGCCGTTAGTCCCTCCGATATCGGCATCGTCCTCACTGCTTTAGACGCTAATATCGTAACGACAAAGAGGACCGTTGATGCTCAGAGCTTTTTCACGGCGAGCGCAACACGATCAACACTACTTGACCCGGACGAGGTGGTCAAGGAAATTCAAATTCCAAAACCACGGGATGGGGCCCAACAGAAATACCTGAAATACAGCTTAAGAACTCCGATCGATTTTGCCATTGTGAGCGTCGCATCAATCATCACGGTTGAAAAGGGGGTGTGTGTGGATGCCCGCATCGCCCTTGGGGCTGTGGCCCCTGGGCCTGTTCGGGCAAAGGCAGCCGAGGAAGTGATCATTGGGCGGCCCATCGACGAGCATCGGGCTAATGAGGCGGCAGAGCAGGCCATGGCTGGCGCTCAGCCCCTCACCATGAACGCCTACAAGGTAGAGATCGCCAAAACCCTTATCAAAAGGGCGATCATGGGCTCATGAGCAAATTAAGTAACCCCCCTGTTTGCTGAAAAGAAAACAACCACCATCCCCGTAGCAGAGCTGCGGGGCTTTCTAACGGGGTAAACCCCCGAAAGAAGTTGGATCAGGCAATCGCAGTTCCGGGGTCTTGCCTTTTGATAATTCCTAGGTGACAACGTTCAGGACATCGTTCATAGAAATAATGGTTACGACATCTGATGGTGAACGATGTCGTGAACGTTGTCACCTAAACATCAAGATTAAAGACCTGACCCTTTGATTCCCTTTGATTCCCTCATTATACTATTTTCTTAAGGTGGAGGATTTCAGAGAGAATCAGGAGAAGAAATCCAACCATTCCGTGGATTGGAATCCCTTTTTTCATCAAGGGAAAATTTAGCATATTCTCTCCCCGAGAACAATTGAAAGTTTTATTGTTATTTCTTTAATCTTATGATACCGTTTAAATGGAATTTAAATTCCCAAACCTGTGGGAACACCCCGTAGACCATGACTCCGGAAGAGAAAATAGAATCCATTAAAAGCCTGTGTGACCGCTATGGCATTGATATCCTTTATGCCTTTGGAAGTCGTTCAAAAGAGATGGCCGATTTCTTATCGGGCGAGGAAATTAGTCTTGCTTCCGGGCCTTCGGATGTTGATTTAGGAGTAAAGATCATTCCGGGGAAAAAGCTGGATGTTAAGGAGAAAGCTGTTCTATCCATTTTTTTTGAAGACCTCTTTGGGGTTCATAGGGCAGACCTTGTCGTCATCTCAGAGGTTGATCCTTTTTTAGCGGCAGAGATCATTCGGGGAGAGAGGCTTTTTGCAAGAGAGTCCATCAGAGCAGACGAATTTGAACTTTATATTCTGAGGAGAGCAGGCGACCTCATTCCCTTAGAACGAGAAAGAGAAAGATTGATTTTCAAGGAAGGGATATGACCCCGGGGGTTATTTCGAAGAAAGTGGTCACGGACCGTTTAGATTGGGTGACCAGGATGTTGGCGGAAATACGCTCCCTGCCTCTTCACCACTACCAGGACTTTATTGCCGATAAGCGGAATGTATGGTCCGCTGAATCCTGTCTGAGAAGAGGGTTGGAAGCCTTGCTTGATATTGGCAGACATCTATTGGCAAAAGGTTTTGCAACAGGTGTCACCGAGTATAAAGAGATAGCCCAAAGGCTCGGTGAATTTGGGGTGTTGTCTCCTGAGGAAGCAGGGATTTTAAGGATTCTGGCTGGCTATCGGAATCGACTCATCCATTTTTATCGTGAGATAGGGGAGGAAGAGCTTTTTAAAATCTGCAAGGAACAACTCGGGGATTTAGAAATAGTCAAAGATGCTTACCTCAATTGGCTAAAAGGTCACCCAGACAAAATTGACGAGAGACTTTAAGCACCCATTAAAACTATTATCCTCTTTTGGCAGATAGCTTTGATTCCCCTTTAAACATTTTCTCCATTTTAATAATCCAGAAAAACACTGGATTCCGGATCAAGTCCGGAATGACAAACCGAATAAAACTTATACCTCAGGTATGTCAAGGTTTTTAACAGTTTTAAGCGTTTGATGGTGAACGATGTCCTGAACGTTGTCACCTAAACATCAAGATTAAAGACCTGACCCTTTGATTCCCAATGAGGGCGGCCCGATCAAGTCTCATTTTCCGGTAGGTGTCCGGATCATCGATATGTCCCAGGGCCACCCGGATATCCCTGTTGTATAACTCTACGGCCTGGTCGAGGCCCTCTGCGATCACCACATAGTCCTGATTGTTCATTTTTAATTTTTCAATCAAGGCCATGGTGATGGCGTCATAGGAAGTGATGATGACATGGTCCCCCGTCTCTTCCGGCAGTTCGACGGGGGTGCGCCGTCTGGATTCGGCTGCCATCCACGGAGCCAGAAAGAATTTGATGAAGGTGAAGGGAAAAAGGACCAATAAAAAAACAACTCCCGATAGCAGCACCAGAATGGAAAAGGCTTTCCCGATGTCTCCGGTAAAGGTGACATCGCCGAACCCCAGGGTTGTCATGACAACCAGCGTCCAGTAAAATCCGGTGATCCAGGAATACTCCCTGCCCTCGGCGGCCATGAGAAAATGAAAAACGACGCTGTAAGCCGTCACCATACCCCCAAGCGTCAGGATGAAACGCAGAAGCAGACGGACGTTTTGCTTGTTGCTTTTGCTTTCAAGGAAGGAACTGATGATGGATGAATAAATAAATTTCATTGAATATCAGTACACCCCGTTAGAAAGTTTTCAACTTTCTAACGGGGTCAATAGAGGAGCTTTCCGGTTTCCGGATTGATCACCGTAATGTTTTATCAAACTTTATCAGGTTTGACGAAGTATTTCAATTTAAAAAATGATTCTGTGGTAACGCCTCACTGAATCGTGTGGAAAATCCGTCAATCGGGCAGGTCTGTCTCCGAAAATCTTATCAAGCGGTTGATGGATCATGAGGTTTGGTAAGTAGAAAGAAGCAGGGTCAGGCAATCGTAATAAAGAATTGACGAGGAGTGTATTTTTTGATAATTGACGTTCATGGCTCGCAAACCTCGTGTCCATTTGCCGGGTGGTTTATATCATGTGATCAGCCGAGGAAATCAGCGTCAGGACATTTTCCTTGATGACAATGGTAGCCTATCTGGCAAGGGTTTTGGCAGGGCAGATGGTCAAGGAGATTACGGAGCATTTTGAGAGGAGCCCGATGAGGATGAGTCAGGCAATCATCGAATTTGAAACTGAACTGCGGAAAGACGAGTCCCTAAGAAAACTGGTGGGTGAGTTGGAAAAGGAGCTGACTCAACAAGCCAAGAAGAAATATTTTATAACGATTGCCTGACCCTCATTACTCATTATAACCCTCAAGATGGATCAGTTTTTTGCCGCAAGGAATGGGGTAGGTCTTCATATTCGTGGACGCCATCGAGGCGTCAGGCATTAGAGAAAAAAGTATGAGCCGAATCTCAAAGATGAGGATTCGACTCCATTTGTCAATCACTCCCTCATTGTGTTCAGACATCAACCCTCTCATCCCTCTTTACCTCCCGTGCCTACGGGCAGGCAGGCTTTGCAAAATTAGGTCCCGTTTTTAGCGGGATTTAACAAAGGAGGCTGTGTCGTAATACGGAAATAGAAAAAATGTCTGAACTTGGTTGAGCATCTCATCATTCCAAAAACATACGAGACCCTGAAACAAGTTCAGGGTGACAAAACTGCAATTACGACACAGCCTCAAAGAGGGGAAAGGGAAGATTTTCTAAAAATTGTCTTTTCAATAATGGACTTATTAGTATCTCTATTTCCATCGAATTGAAAGACAGGAATCCCATTACTCCAACTTAATATTGAATTCTTTAATCAACTTTCCATATTGGTCGTATCCTTCCTGTAAATATTTCCCGAAGTCGCTTGGTCCCTTATACATAACCGGCTGACCGATATCCTTCATGGCCTGGATGAACTCCGGGTCCTCACAGACCTTCTTGAATCGTTCGGCAAGATATCGAATGGCATCGAGAGGGGTTGCTTTCGGCGCTGCCACGCCCTTCACCGAGCCTGCGGTTACGACATTGTAGCCAAGTTCTTTAAAGGTAGGCACGTCAAGAATGGCGGGGTCTCTCTGCTCCAGCGCCACGGCAATGGGGATAAGCCGTTTTGCCTTGATATGGCTGATGACTTCTGAGGGATGGTTTCCGCCACAATCGGTCTGACCTCCTACGATGGCGGTTACGGATTCTGCTCCTCCTCTAAACGGGACCGTGACGACCTTCATGCCAGTGGTTTTTCCAACAGCCTGGAAAGTGATATCAACGGATCCTGCCTTGGTTGAAACAGAGGCGGTCACCTGTTCTCTCTTTTTCCCCCACTCGATCATTTCCTTCATCGTCTTGTAGGGCGCATCCCCGCGGATGATCATGACCACAGAGTGGACAGAGAGAAGACTGACAGGAACGAGGTCTTCAAAGGTTTTATAAGGTAATTTTTGAAAATGGGGCATGACCAGATCGTGTCCTGATCCATAGCCCAAATAGAGCGTGTGCCCATCCGCAGCGGACCGGACAACCCCTTCTGTTCCGGTTACCCCGCCGCCCCCGGGTTTGTTGATGACGACCAGAGGCTTGTCAAAATATTTTGGGGCAAACTTTGCGACCAGGCGAGCCAGGACATCAGTGGAGCCTCCTGCGGCAAACGGGACAACCAGTTCGATCGGTTTCGTCGGGAACTTGTCCTGCGCACCAGCCAGGGTTGGAATGATTAAAAGAGAGCATAACACCGAGACCCAGAACATCTTCTTTACCTTTTCCATTTTTCTCCTCCTTAATTTGAATGGATTTACTATAAGTGACCTTTAAAACTTCCCCTTCTTTTCTGATAATAAGATGATTCAGGATGATTCTTCCTTTATCCCTGTCCTTCGTTTTCGTAACACCATAAATATCTGGAAGAGGATGAAGAGGATAAGGAATCCCATCAATGTGCCAGAAATAGGACGCTTAAAGAAGATCAAGGGGCTTCCCGCAGAGATGAGAAGGGCCTGACGCAGGGATCTTTCCAGGATTGGGCCAAGGACAAAAGCGAGAATCATAGGACCCGGTTCAAAATCGAGCTTTCTGAGCAGGTAGCCGAAAACCCCGAAGATTCCCATAATCCAGATATCAAAGACTGTATTGCGGACACTATATACCCCTATGCAGCAGAAGAGGACAATGATGGGAGCAAGAATGGCATAGGGAACCCTGAGCAACTGGACCCACATCCCAACCATGGGGAGGTTGAGGATGAGAAGCATGGCATTTCCGATATACATAGAAGCCACCACTCCCCAGAAGACATCCGCTCTTTCAGTGATGAGAAAAGGCCCTGGCTGCACACCCTGGATGAGCAGGGCAGCAAAGATCATGGCAATGGCAGCGTTCCCGGGAATACCAAGGGTGAGAAGGGGAATGAAGGAAGCGCTGGCTGCGGAGTTGTTGGCCGATTCAGGTCCTGCCACGCCCTGAATGGCGCCTTTCCCAAACTCTTCAGGGTGTTTGGAGACCTTTTTCTCAACCGCATAAGAGACAAGGGAGGAGATGACCGCTCCGCCGCCGGGCAGGATTCCGACAAAAAATCCAATAAAGGAGCCTCGCACGATCGCCCATTTCGATTCGGCCCAGTCCTTTAATGTCGGCCAGAGATGAGAGATTTTTCTCGTTACAAGCTCGGTCTTCAGCTCTTTCTCAAGATTGTATAGGATTTCGCCGACACCGAATAGCCCCATGGCCAGGGTCACAAAATCAACTCCTTCCTGGAGCAGAAAGAACCCCCAGGTGAAACGGATTGCGCCGGAGATAGGATCAAGGCCGACCGAGCCTAACAGGAGTCCCAGAACGATCATGATCAATCCTTTAAGGATGGAGGATCCTCCTAAGAGTGACGCCATCAGCAACCCAAGAATGGTGAGCGAAAAGTACTCCGGAGGTCCAAATTTCAGTGCGAATTCCGCAAGAGGAGGAGCCACAAAGGTGAGGCCGATCACCCCGAGGGTTCCGGCAATGAATGAGCCGATGGCTGCAATGCCAAGCGCAGGCCCGGCCCGGCCCTTGAGAGCCATCTGGTAGCCATCAATGCAGGTCACGACAGAAGCGGCCTCTCCGGGGATGTTGACGAGAATGGATGTGGTTGATCCACCATACATGGCTCCGTAAAAGATCCCTGCCATCATGATGATGGAGGTGATCGGATCTCCGATTTTAAAACTGAGCGGAAGGAGAAGAGAGATGGTGGCTGCCGGACCGAGACCAGGGAGGATACCTACCACTGTGCCAAGAAGGGCTCCAAGCAGGGCGAAGGTGAGGTTATTCAGAGTGAGAGCAATGCCAAACCCGCTGATTAACCCTTGAAACATTCCGAAAAGTTCATTCATTGTCTTTTATCACCATTTCAAGAATCCCAAAGGTAAGGGAATCTCAAGAAAAAAAACGAAGAGAAGATAGAGTGCGGCAGTTGTCCCCAGGGAGATGATGAGAACGGTTTTCTTCCGGAGACGTTCAATCAGTCCCATCCAGATCATAAGAAATATAAAAGTGGTCAAGATGAATCCCAGATGATTGATGAAGAAGGCATAGAAGGTGAGAATCACCAGACCGAGCATGGGCCTAAGCCAGGTTCGCTGAGGCCAGAATGGAAGAGGGAAGGGACTTCTCCCTAAATTTTTAAAGATAAGGATAAGCGAGAGGATGATGAGGCAGAGTCCCAGCCCAAAGGGGAGAAACCCGGGTCCGGGGTGTTTAAACCTTCCCATGGAGAGATGGGTTGAACCCCAGGCGGCCATCACTCCGATGACGAAGAGAAAAATCCCTGAAATGCGGTCCCACTTTTCGATGAGTCTCTTCCTCCTTCTAATTCTTATTGATCAGACTTCCATACATTTCGAAGAGGTTCCCATAACAAGGGAACCTCTAATAATTCCAAATTTGTCACTCTTGCCCCGTATCAAGTACGGGATAAACTCCAGCAGGAGTCCAGTGATATCAGTCCCGCCAAAAGCGGGATGGATTCTCCCGATGAAGATCGGGACCGGAATGACATTTTTAAAGGTTCCCACAAGGTTTATCCCCTTTTCATAGGTTTGTTCACCGGCCAGGTGGGTTGTCTGCCCGACAGAACCTCATCAATCCCCTGTGCCGCATGGAGTGCCATGCGAATCATGCACTCCCGTGTCTGTGAGGCATTGTGGGGCGTCAAGAGCACATTGCTCATGCTCATCATTGGGTTGTCCTTCTGCGGAGGCTCCTTTTCGTAGACATCAATAGCCGCGCCGGCGATTTCCCCGTTGCGCAAGACCTCAATCAGGTCTGATTCCACAACCACGTCGCCCCGCGAGGCATTGATAAAAAAGGCTGTTTTCTTCATGAGGGTGAACTGTCTCTGGCCAACGGCCCCCTTGGTGGAAGCGCCGCCCGGGATGTGGAGGGTCACGAAATCCGCGACGCCAAAGACCTCATCCAACGACGTGGCGGGTGTGGCGAATTCGGCGATCTGTTCTGGCTTAAGAAAAGGATCGTAGCCGACGACTTTCATATCAAGGCCGTGCGAGGCTTTCTGCGCCACGCGGCGGCCAATCTTCCCAAGGCCCACAATACCGAGCACCTTGCCGGACAGGTCGGTTCCCAGCAGTTTATCTCGAATCTCCCAATTGCCAGCGCGCGTTTCCCGGTCCAGTTGGATGAAATTGCGTGCCAGGGTAAGGATACAGCCAATGGTGTGCTCGGCCACCGTATTGGCGTTGGATTCAGGGGCAAAGGTCACCCAGATGCCCAGTTCAGTCGCTCTGGCCACATCAATGTTGTCATATCCTACCCCGTGGCGCGAGATCACTTTAAGCTTTTTGCCCGCCTCGAAGACCTTGGCCGGAAAGTGCGCCGTGCGCGCCAGAATCGCATCACAGTCGGCCACGTCCGCTACGATGGCCTCTACTGTGACACCGCTCCCCATCTTGATCTCATATCCCTTCTCCCGGAGATCATTCTTCCCCTCTTCCGCCACATTCTGAGGAATCAAAACCTTATAAGCTGCCATGCGCATTTCCTCTTTTCTTGTTGATGGTTCCTTTATTTTTCTTAAACCGCAGGTCATTATTCCTGGATCAGGTTTTGTACCGTTGACTGATTGCCTTCATCCCCGCAGAAAGGATGTTTGCGTCCAGATTGTTCATAATTAGTGTACAGCCCCTGGGAATCCAGCGCTCGAGAAGACCCTCCGGAGCATGCAGGCCAAAAATTTTTCCATGCTTTTTCGCAGCATCTGCCACCTTTCCAATGGCTTTGTCCAGGGCAGTCCCCATGAGATCACCGGCGCAGCCGAGCGAAATGGCAAGGTCGTTGGGGCCTATCAGGAGTGCATCAATCCCAGGAACGTCTGCGATCAAATCAATATCTTCAACTGCTTTGGCTGTTTCGATCTGGGCGATCGCAATCGTCTCCTCATTCGTTTTCGCCATAAAGCCAGGTGTGGCTTCAGGACCGATGCTGGCAAAGTCGGTATGCCCGCCTACGCCCCCGAACCCGCGACCTCCTAAGGGTGGATACTTGGTCCACTGGGCGAGAAGTTCTGCTTCTTTGACTGACTCTAACATGGGCACCATGACGCCGGTAGCCCCTGCATCCATGATGCGGGAAACATATCCTCTGGCCAGCTCTGGCACGCGGACAAAGCAGCCGAGACCGACGCTACGGCCAACCTTGAAGATATCATCAACGGTCTCCAAGTTATAGGGGCCATGTTCCAAGTCGAGCATAATGAAATCGAGGCCCGCATGAGAAGCCAGCAAGGCGATAGCAGGATTCTTAACCATCCGCACCATTGTACCGACAACTCTTTTACCTTCACGCATTCTTTTCACTGCCATGCAATTCGTCCTTTCTGCAATTCCGTTTTCCTTATTTATTATTAGAAACGCCGCCGAGCATGCCGGGATAAAACCGCTCAACGATATGCTGACACGTCTCCCTCAGGTGCTCACGCATCATCTGCTCGGCTTTTTCCTGGTCCTGCTCAAGCACGGCATTGATGATCCTGAGATGGGCTTCGGCGGAAGCCTTCTCAATGGCTGGCGAATGTTTGGTGATATTGGCCGTTAGAAGGGTCATATTTTCGAGCCTCTTATTGGTATCGGTCAGGATACCATTTTGTGCAGCGTCCATGATGGCCCTGTGAAGTTCGCGGCCCAGTGCGATGCCAGCGGTCGGGTCGGATTGGATATTGGCCTTGGTGATTTTTTTCTTGATCTCGCGCAGATTGGAGCGGAAAGCCTCGTTACCCCTGATGCAAGCCAGTTTGGCGGCCATGCCTTCGATGGCTTCCCGCGTTTGGAAGATTTCAAATATCTGCTCAAGGCCGAGACGACGCACGACAAAACCTCGATTGGCTTCCTGTTCCAGGAAACCGTCGCCTGTGAGCTTCCAGAGGATCTCCCGGATCGGGGTGCGGCTTATCCTGTAGGTTTCGCAAAGTTCCCGCTCGATCAACCACTGGCCCGGTATTAGTTTCTCTTGGATGATCTGTTGCCGGAGGTCTTCATAGACCGAGTTCTTTTCCATGGTTGGAAATTGTATACAAATAGAATTCATTTGTCAAGAAAATATTGACAAAAAAATACATATAGTATTATTATTATCTACCCCCGACAAGCCAGCATTGAACTTGGACGAGGGATGGCCGTTTGAGAAGACCTCAATAAGGAGGAGCAAATCATGAAAATCGGGTTTATTGGTTTGGGAATCATGGGAAAGCCAATGGCAAAGAACCTTTTAAAGGCAGGCTACCCGTTGGTAGTGTATGATATCAACCCCGTGTCGGTGAAGGAATTGGCCGCCGCAGGAGCCGAGGCCGCATCGTCGGCGAAAGAAGTGGCTCAAAAGGTGGAGGTGGTGATCACGATGTTGCCGAATTCGCCGCACGTCAAGTCCGCTGTATTGGGACCCAACGGCGTTTTGGAGGGCGCCAAGCCCGGCATGATCATCGTGGACATGAGTTCCATTATGCCCCTTGTAGCCAAAGAGGTCTCAGCCAAGGCAGCTGAGAAAGGGGTCGAGATGTTAGATGCCCCTGTGAGCGGTGGTGAACCGAAAGCTATTGACGGGATTCTTTCAATCATGGTCGGCGGGAAAAAAGAAGTTTTGGAGAAATGCAAAGAGTTCCTGGGTAAAATGGGGACTTCGGTCGTTCTTTGCGGCGACATTGGCGCCGGTAATGTGACCAAACTGGCTAATCAGATCATCGTCGCTCTGAACATCGCCGCGATGTCGGAGGCCCTTGTGCTGGGAGCCAAGGCCGGAGTCAATCCCGAAACCATTTACAAGGCGATTCGAGGTGGTCTTGCCGGAAGCACCGTTCTGGATGCTAAGGCCCCGATGGTTCTGAACGGAAACTTTAAACCGGGGTTCCGTATTGAATTGCACATCAAAGACCTCGCCAATGCGATTGAAACCGCCCACGAAGTGGGAGTTCCCCTTCCCCTGACAAGCCAGGTGATGGAGATCATGCAGGCACTTAAAGTGAATGGGAAGGCCGGCGATGATCACGGCGGGATCATACAGTACTACGAAACGCTGGCAAAACATGAGGTAAGAGGAAGTTGATACTAGACTTAACACTGTCTGTCAGATAAAGTTATTTCTAATGCATGTTATATTCGGCCACGTGTTTAACAGTCATTATTTATTTCTCCTTCATGCCCATATGCTTTTCGTGGAGATTCAAAATTTAACAAAAGGGTTTTCAAGGGTATTTTGAGGGAGAATTGAAAGAAAACTCCTTCTATGGGAGATAGTCGCACCTCGTAATATTCCGACTTTGTCAGAATTATGGGGCAGGCGTCAGAAGGTTATGGAGTCCTGAAAGTACTTTCGTATTTCGTCCGACAGGGGGAGGGGGATCCGGTCTTTTTTCTCCAAAGATGGAAGTGGTTCTCTACATTCGGACCTGTTCCACTCCTCGCTGAGTCTCGCCAGGAGGTGCCGTTGCTGCCGAATCGAGAAATCCGCATATCGAGGGTCCTTTTTCTGGTAGGTTTTCTCAATAAAGGCTATGGAATGGTTGGCGGCGCGGGTCTGTGAATGGATCATCTCGCACTTCTTCAACCCCCAGCGCGCTTCGATCGAGTCCTTCGGATGAGGGGAAAACCAGAGGTGGTTATGGTAGACATGATAGAGCGAAACCGAACGGTTCTCCGAGATTTCGATCGAAATGGCCTCCATCATCTTTTTCGCTTTCTCTTGGTCGAGACGGTTTGATCCGATGATCCGGGAGAGATGGTCCATCAGAGAGATAATCATTCCGTCCAGCGAAATTTCACAAGACCTGATCTGGCTTTGAATTCCGGTCTCCCCGAAAAAAAATATCTCATGCTCAGCTTTTGCACCTTCACCGGAAGCGCAGATTCCCAAGTCTGAAGGGGATGGGCCTGGCTTCCGTCGAGAAAAACACGCCTGATCATTCCGGAAAAGTGAGTAAAGCGGGACGTTGGTTCAAATACAACTTTGCATTGCAAAGGGAAAAATCTTACCCACTGCTCACCAGCGCGGATACCGGCCGGGTCAAACACAAATTAACATTACCGAATGGGAGGAGTAGGATACACCTAGATGCCAAGATAACCGAGAGGTTTATGACATAATGATAGGTGGGCTGATGCCATAACAGGGAGTTGAGGTGGAGGGTCCAGGAGTTAATAGTGTTGTCGATAGGAGTGGCTGACAAATGGACAAGGATCAAGTTGCATTTGAACCAACGTCCCTGGTAAAGGATTTGATAGGAGTGGCTGACAAATGGACAAGGATCAAGTTGCATTTGAACCAACGTCCCTGGTAAAACTGGTAAAGGATTTGATGCGTCCCAGTTGCATTTGAACCAACGTCCCTGGTAATGCCGTTCTTTGAATGGACAAGGATCAAGTTGCATTTGAACCAACGTCCCTGGTAATGCCGTTCCGTCCCTGGTAATGCCGTTCCTGGTAATGGTAACTTTTTTATTCTCATCTTCATAATCCGGACGAAGGGGACTCTGTTTTTTGAATTATTTCCAATAGTTCCTGGGCTTCCATTTCGATGCATCTTAACAATTCTATTAAATTCTTACAAGAAGAAGTTTTTTTATCAAATTCCGACTGTTTATCAAATTCCGACTTGACAAAACCCCCTCTTTTCCACTATTTATAATACACTGATACAATGATGTATCCAAGGAACAGGGGTGTTCGAATGAACATCCCTGTTCCTGTAACATCCGGAGGTGCTTATGAAAAAGGAGAAATACAATGTGGCGGTGGCAGGAGCCACGGGCGCCGTGGGGAACGAAATGATTTCCATCCTCGACCAGAGAAATTTTCCGGTTGACCGGCTTAAACTTCTTGCCTCCACAAGAGGAGCCGGCACACAACTGGAGTTTAAGGGAAAGCCCTATACCGTTGAAGTGATGGATGAAAGCTCCTTTGCCGGAATGGACATCGGACTCTTCTCTCCCGGAGGGTCGGTCAGCCAGAAGTTTGCGCCCATTGCGGGAAAGGCGGGCTGTGTGGTCATCGACAACACCAGCGCCTTCAGGATGGATCCCGACGTTCCCCTGATCGTTCCGGAGGTCAATGCCCATGCGGTCGCTGGCTATCCTAAGAAGAATATCATCGCCAATCCCAACTGTTCGACCATCCAGATGGTGG
>VGSS01000073.1 GCA_016874935.1 Deltaproteobacteria bacterium
TGCGGTGGTCGTCAACCACGCCATCCGGATCAATGGCATCCAGGAGGTGGCGATCACCAAACTCGATGTGTTGAATGATTTCGATAAGATAAAAATTTGTGTCGGGTATTGCCTAAATGGAAAGGTTGTTCAACATGTTCCCTCCAATCTGGAAGTTCTGGAAAGCTGCGAGCCCGTTTATGAGGAATTAGACGGATGGAGAGGGGAAATCAAAGGGGCGAAAAAAATCTCAGACCTCCCTGTCCAGGCGCAACGGTATCTGAAAAAGGTTGAAGAATTGACTCATGTAAAAATAGCAATGGTCTCAGTCGGTTCTGAAAGGAATGAGACGATTGAGATTAAAAATCCTTTTTCAGAGGATTCTCGAGAGGGGTTTTAAAGAAATTTCTAAAAAAAATCTGGAATCTATAGAGACCATGGGTTGGTTTTTCAGACACCCCTCCTACTTGACAATTCGAGTCCTTTTCTCTTAATCTAACAAAGCTGGGCCGTTAACTCAGACGGTAGAGTATCTGCCTTTTAAGCAGAGAGTCGTGGGTTCGAGTCCCGCACGGCCCACCATTTCAATTTCGGATTGCGGAATTCGGGGTTTTTCAGGTTTTCGATCCGCAATCTGCAATCCACAATCCGCAATCAAATAGGGTCCCCATCGTCTAGAGGCCAAGGACACCGGCCTTTCACGTCGGCAACACGGGTTCGACTCCCGTTGGGGACGCCAAAGCTATGACGAAAAAGCCCTGGCATCGGCCGGGGCTTTTTTTGGGGATCCTTGAAGAGACCCAGAACATCCCGATTTCCATCGGGACAACACGGGTTCGACTCCCGCTTTCTATGGGATTTACGAATTATCTGTGGAAAAATAGATGAAGTATCCATGCGTTTTTAAAAGTCTTTACTCCTATTTTATTTTATGTTATGAAAACTTGAAAGAATTACAGGTTTTTGTTCGATGATTCTCTTATGACAGTTTCTGTTCTAAAAAGAAAAAAGTGGGTTATCTTTCTCTTGCTCTTGGGTATTTCTTTCCTTCTCGTCTACCGGTTCAATTCACAGATTTGGATCAAGGTCGTTGAATTTTACTATCTCCTCCACGATCAACACCATTTAAAGGAGATCATCACCTCCTTCGGAGCTTATTCACCCCTGGTTTATATCCTCATCCAGGTCACTCAGGTAGTCGTGGCCCCTATCCCCGGAGGCATTATCGAGTTCATGGGAGGATACCTCTTCGGTGTCAAGGCCGGTTTTTTCTATTCGATGATCGGAGTTTTTTTCGGGTCCTGGTTTGCCTTCGGCCTGGCGAGGATTTTTGAGAGAGTGGCTGTTGAAAAGTTTGTTCACATACGGACGAGGAAAAAATTTGATTATTTGATCGGGCATGAAGGCGTCATCCTCAGCTTTCTTCTCTTTCTCATCCCGGGTTTTCCGAAGGATGCGCTCTGCTACATCCTGGGATTGACTCCCATGCATCTCGGCATTTTTCTTATCATTTCCACCATCGGGAGAATACCGGGGGTTTTGATGGCCTGTCTTCAGGGCGGAAAGGCATTCGATCATCAATACAAGGCCCTGTTGATCCTGTTCGGAATATCGGCCCTGATCATTATGGTTTTCTATATCTATCATCATGAGATCCATGCGTTACTCAAAAAGATGAGGGGGATCAGGTCATAATTCAACCCCCTGGTTTTTTAAGGTGAAGCGGACCGATGGCAAAAGAGAATAGAGGAGGAAAATATACGTCAGATCTCATGCTGGATCTCTACTCCAACCTGTTGTCAGAGGTCTGGGAGGTTGTTTCCGCTATGGTCGGCGAAGCCATTTTAGGACTCCTTTTCAACCTATCCATCAAGAAGATTAGCGAGAAGCACCCTTTCTTGAAATCCCTCGAGGTATCGGAAGAAGGGATTTATTCTGGAAAAGTTAAAGAGGAATGCCGGGGCCTCCCCCCTGTTGAAATTCACAGGGGTTTTCAAAGCCTGATCAATCACCTTCTCAATCTCTTTTCGGCCCTTACAGAAGGGGTGATCAGCCGGGAGGTCTTTCCAAAAGTGTTTCCCAAGGTCAGGGAGGCGGAGCGTCTCATCTCTCAGAAATAGGGAGATCTCTAAGAAAGTTAAAAATCTCTGATTCCATCGATTAGGGGCCGATTACATAGATTAGAGATGTATTGATTCATAAAGAAAAATCGATGAAATCTTTTCTTAAATCTGCGGAATCAGATTTCTCATAGGAGAAACAGTGAGACTCATCGTTAAAAACCTCAATATCCTCCGATCGATCCTCAATGCCATCAACACGAGCTTTGAGGTGAAAGAGATCGTGGAATCGGCCGGGGATAACCTGCCCAATCTGTTTCAATTCTCCGCGCTGGGGGTCCTCTGGAAGGAGGAGTCCACCCTTTATCTCTACCAGGAGGAGTCCTGTCCTCCCTCCTTTACCCAGGAGTTGGCCGTCAACATGGTGAGGGTCTTCTCGATCTTAGGGGAAGAGCCAAGTGATCTCAGCTGCGTGACCCTTCAGGTTGAGAAGAGAAAGTTACGACCCTCTCATATGGCGATGGATCCGAAAGCCACACTGAAATCCTATCTGGTCCTTCCCCTTGCCGTGGAGGAGGAGATCGTCGGCTGTGTCTCACTCAACAGCGATCAACCCAATGCCTACGATGCCCAGGACCTCCAATTCTTCTCCGTCATCGGCTACCAGATGGCGGCGACATTAAAACATTTTCAGAGGTTTAGTTCTGTTAAGACAATGGCTGTTTTTGACACTCTCACCGCTCTGTATAACCGGAGATATTTTGAGGAGAGGTTGATCGTCGAGGCGCAGAAGTCTTTTTACGGCGGGCCTTTCCTCTCCCTTGTGATGGTGGACATCGACCATTTTAAGAAAGTGAACGATACTTTCGGCCATACCGAAGGAGATAAGGTGCTGCAGGCGATTGCCTCCCTCTTAAAAGCATCAGTTCGGAAGAAGGATACGGTCGCCCGTTATGGCGGGGAGGAGTTCATCCTTATCTTGCCGGAGACCGGATTGGAGGAGGCCGCCATGATTTCGGAACGTATCCGGCAATTAGTGGAGAAGACTCTTTTCGATGTAGGACAGGCCCATATCAACATGACGGTGAGTTTAGGGATCTCTAACTTTCCGAGCCACCGCGCCAGGACAAAAGAAGATCTGGTCAAGATGGCGGACCAGGCCCTTTACGATGCGAAGAGAGGGGGGCGCAATCGTGTATGTATCTTTAATCCTGCCCAGGTATGAAAAAAGATTGCTCAGAAAATAAAAATCTAACGGTAAGGGTAACGAAGCCCGCCCTGTACCATATTAGGTTCAGGGCCCGTATCGTTATTAAAAGGCTACGTTTAGCGTCTTTTAATTCTTTACCCTGGAGGCAACATTTTAGAATAATTCTGGCGGGGCTTAATGCCCCGATAGAATTTCTAACGGGGTAAACACGGAACAGTAACCCAACCAAACTCAACCAATATATTATACGAAGGAGGACAAAAAGATGTCAACTCGACAACTGCTCAGCGTGATTTTCATTTCTATTGTCCTGACCCTGCTCTTCTTTTCCGTCGGTTCTTCGATTGCCGAGGAGAAGATGGTTATGGTCGGAACAGTAAAAAGCATTGAGTCAAAAATGGTGATGGATGTGGAGAACGAGAAGGATAAGGCCCTGGTCAGTTTCAGGATCGGTCGAAAGACGGTTTACACCCCCAGGCGGTACCCGATTCCCGGGGAAAGAGTGAAGGTGGAATATTTACCCCACAGGGGAAATTTTGTGGCTTACACCGTGACGATCCTGGGAGTGTCCGGTGCGAAAGAGAGTCCGAAATAGGATTTAAGTTCTTCTTCGAAAAAAGAGGAATATTATAAAGAGACGCATCTTCTTCGGGTGCCTCTTTTCGTTTTTTTATCCTTCCTCATTTGACGAAGAAGAAGCTGTATGATGAGCTGACCTCCTTTGCTCGACGATTTTGACCAAAAGGATTCCGATCTCAAAAAGAACATAGAGCGGACCTCCCATTAATGCCATGTTGAAAATATCCGGAGTGGGTGTGAGCACTGCGGATAGGATGGCAATTATTAGAATAGCGTACCTCCGATGGCGGGTCAAAAAGGAGGCATTGACCACACGGATGTAACTCAACAGGGCAAGGATTAAGGGAAGCTCGAAAATGAGACCAAAGGCGAAGATAAATCCGGTGCAGAAGGAGATATATTTGGCCACAGAGATCATGGGTTTGATCGTGGACGATTGATACCCCATGAGGAATTGGATGCCGAAGGGAAGGGTGACGAAATAACAGAAAAAGGCTCCGAAGTAGAAAAGGAAGATAGCGGTCAGGGGAACGAATAGGGAGGATTCCAGTCCTCGTTTCCGGAAAAGGGGAGAGAAAGCTTTCCAGAGATGATGGAAAATAACCGGTATGGAGAAGAAGAGGCTGGCAAAGAGCGTCAACTTGAGAAGGGAGAGAAAGGCTTCGGGAATGCCGTAAGCGACCATATCTTCTTGGAGGGGACGATGAAGATGCCGGAGCAATTCTTTTGAAAACGGAAAGAGAATGATTCCAAAGAGGACGACGGCTCCGATGATATGGAGGAAGCCTTTTCTCAAACTGCCCAGCGATTGGAAAAGTTCCTGCCGCTTGATTCCCATCCCGATTCTTTCTCCTCAACAAATACCCAATGTAATGTAACATAAAAGACGTTCTTCCGAAATATCGCTTTTATTCTTTCAGTCATAAAAAAATAAGATCAAAGGTGAAATCTATATTGACAAAGATACAAAACGGAGATATAGAGATTCTTAACGGATGAATCTCGCTAACAAAAGACTGAAAGTCGGAATCACCTACGATTTAAAGAAGGATTTTTCTCATCGGGAAGATCAGCCGATCGATTCTTTTGAGGAGTTCGATTCGGAAGAAACGATCGATGCCATACGCCAGGTCCTCGAAAGCGATGGGCACGAGGTCTTCAAATTGGGCGGAGGCGCCGGTTTGATCGACCGGTTCAGGAACTCTCCTGTCGATATTGTCTTCAACATCGCCGAGGGGATTGGAGGACGAAACAGAGAAGCCCATATCCCCGCCCTTCTCGAATTCTTAAATATTCCCTATACCGGCTCCGATCCCCTCACCCTCTCCCTCACTCTGGATAAGGCAATGGCGAAAAAAGTGGTCAGGAGCGAAGGGATTCCCACCCCCGGGTTTCAGAAGGTTGAAAGGATGGAGGATCTCCATGGCCTCGATCTTCACTATCCCCTCTTCGTGAAGCTGTGTTACGAAGGATCGAGCAAAGGGGTCCGGCTTGATTCGAAAATATCCGACCCTTCTTCCTTAGGGGAAAAGGTGAAATGGCTTTTGGAAACCTACGGCCCTCCTGTCCTGGTGGAGGAGTTTGTGAGCGGGCCTGAGTTCACCGTTGGAATTTTAGGCAATTCGTATCCTGTTGTTCTCGGTGTGATGCAAATCGAGATCAAAGGAAGTCCTCCTGATGAGGCGATCTATTCTCTCGAGGTGAAGAGAGAGTGGGAGGAAAAGGTCCGCTACCACTGTCCCCCCCCGATCACCGGCGATTTGCAAAAAAGAATCGAGGAAGTGGCGGTGAGAGCTTATTGCGCCCTGGATTGCAGGGATGTTTCAAGAGTGGATATTCGTGTCGGAGAGGATGGGGTTCCCTATTTCCTTGAAATCAATCCCCTCCCCGGCCTGTCTCCGGTGTATGGCGATCTTCCCATCATGGCCGGGCGGATGGGCTGGGAGTATAGCCGATTGGTTCAAACCATTTTCCATCACGCCCTGGAACGATATGGGATCGCGGGGTAACGGATGAGAATCAACCGGCCTGACCCAGATCTGTTTGAAATCATCCTGAGACATTTAAAGGAAGCGGTTGTCTTTGCCGATAGCCGGGGCCGGATTCAGATCTTCAATCCCGTAGCCGTGGAGTTTTTCAAGGTCAAAGAAAAGCAGGCAATGGGAAAGAAGCTGGAACGGGTCATCCCATATAAGATCATCAGAAAGCAATTCGATTCCGTTTACGAACATAGAGAGGGCCATCACGATCTTGAGTTAGCCATCCATTTTCCGGCTGTCTCGGAGGAGGAGGGACAGCTGCTCCGGTGCAGTTTTTATCCCGTCTATGACAGAAAGGGAATTTTCATCGGATGCCTGGCCACCTTTGCGGATATCACGGAGAAGGGGTTGCTCTCACGCGAGATCAGCCAGAGCAAAGACCTCTCCACGATCGGCATGCTTGCGAGATGGATGGCCCATGAGATTCGGAACCCCCTCAGTTCCCTCAACATCAATATTGAATTGTTGAGGGATGAACTGAGAGAAGAGGTTCACCTCGCCCAGAAGGGAGAGATTCAATCCCTTCTCAATTTTATCAGTTACGAGACCCTCCGGCTTGAGAATAATCTCAAAGAGTTTCTCGATTTCAATCGCCTCCCTCCCCTGAAATTTGAATGGGTCCAGTTGAATGACGTCCTGGATTCGATCGCTCGATTGTTAAGGCCGGATGCCCAGATGAAGAACGCAAGGATCGATGTCCATTTTCAGAAGAAACTGCCCCTGGTGAAGATCGATGTGAGCCAGATCAACCTGGCGATCTCCAATCTCCTCATCAACAGCGTTCAGGCCGTCTCGGAAAGAGGGGAGATCCATCTCTTGACGCGCGCATCGAAGAAGAATGTCTTTATCATCATTAAGGACAACGGAACCGGGATATCCAAGGATCATCTCCACAAGATTTTTGATTTTATGTTCAGCACTAAACCCACGGGATCCGGTCTGGGGCTTTCGATCGCCAAGAAGATCATCTCGGACCATCACGGAGATATCACCGTGAGGAGCGAGTTGAATCGAGGCTCAACCTTCAGGATAAGGCTCCCGCTCAATCCGAAGGTAAACTAAACAGAATGGAATAATGGAATGTTGGAAAAATGGAATCATGGATAAAGAAATAAAAGATTTGTCTTGAAAAACCATTATTCCATTATTCCACTATTCCATCATTCCTTTAAGTTTGGAGACTATGGATAAAAAAGTGATCCTCATCGTGGAGGATGATTCCCATGTGGGGGAAAGCCTCCGCCTCCTCTTCAAGAAGAAGGGCTACTCAACTCTTCTTGCTTCCAACGGGAAGGAAGGCCTCCATGTTTTTCGGCAGGAGGCGGTCGATCTGATGATCACGGATGTGGTCATGCCAAAGATGGGCGGCCTTGAACTCCTGGAGGCCGTGAAAGGTCTGAGGCCGGAGACAGAGGTGATCGTGATCTCTGCCCAGGGAACGATTGAAAAGGCAGTCCAGGCGATGAAATTGGGGGCCTTCGATTTCATCGAAAAGCCGATCAATCCCAGGGTCATCTCTCTGTTGGCGGAGAGGGCTCTGGAGAAGCAGACTTTGATTCTCCAGAACCGGGATCTGCGTTCTCAACTGGAGGATAAATTCCATTTCAGGAATATCATCGGAAGAAGCGAGAAGATGGTAAAGATCTTTGAACTCATCCGTCATATCGCTCTTTATGACAGTTCGGTCCTCATCATCGGCGAGAGCGGCACAGGGAAAGAATTGATCGCCAATGCCATCCATTACAATAGCCCCCGTACAGCGATGCCCTTCATCAAGGTAAGCTGTGCTTCCTTAAGCGAAGGGATCATCGAGAGTGAACTCTTTGGCCATGAGAAAGGTGCGTTCACCGGAGCAATCGCCTCCCGGAAGGGGCGATTTGAAATGGCCCACCAGGGAACCCTCTTTTTAGATGAAGTGGAGGATATTCCCCTCTCCACACAGATTAAGCTTTTAAGGGTCCTCCAAGAGGGTGAATTTGAGAGGGTGGGGGGAAATAAAACCCTTAAAGTCAATATCCGGATTATTGCGGCCAGCAACCGGGATTTGCAGGAAGCAGTCAAGGTCTCCACCTTCCGGGAAGACCTCTACTATCGTCTCAATGTGGTCAATATCAAACTGCCGCCTTTGAGGGAGCGAAAAGAGGATATTCCATTCTTAATCCAATTTTTGACTGAGAAGTTCAATAAAAAATATAAGATGAAAGTTAAAGGGGTCTCACAGAGGGCGATGAACCTTCTCATGGACTATTCCTGGAGTGGAAATGTGAGGGAGTTAGAGAATACGATTGAGTCCTCTCTTGTCATCAATACTCCGGAGGTATTGGACCTTCAACATCTCCCCCAGGAGATCAGAGACTTTAAAGAAGAGCAGGAAGTGATCTCCTTTAAGATTGGAACGCCCTTTGAGGATATGGAGAGAGAGATGTTGCTCCAGACCCTGAAGGCGACAAAAGGGAACAAACAGAAAGCGGCAAAATTGTTAGGGATCAATGTGAGGACAATACATAGAAAAATGGAAGAAATACAAGGAGATCCCTCAACATAGTAGAAATTGACGAAGATTGGCAAATAGTCGCAGTATCTATGAGTTAACGATAAAACAAGGACAATTTGCCATACTTTTGTTAAGAGGAGTATGACATTTCTTCACTAAACTCTCTTAGAGAGGGGGATCTATTGGTAATCTAAAAAGAACAAAAACTTAAACATATTGATTTTATTAGGTTTTTTAGGCAAATGGTTTTTAAAGAATATATTAAATTTGGCACGAAAATTGATTAATAATATAATTTATGAAAGAAAAGTTGAGATGGGCCTTTATTCTTGATAAGGATGAATTTGTTCGACTCAGCCTCAATAAGATTCTCAAGAAGTATGGGTTTCAGGTTGAAGAGATTGAAGATATTTCAGGACTGGAAAAAAGAAAGAAGGATGTCAAAGGGGGAATGATCCTTGCCGACCTGGAGATAGAAGGCCTTGAAAGATGGCTTCCTCTTTTAAAAAGATGGAATGATCGTTTCATATTGATGAGCCCGCAAATCACCGATGATCTCATCCAGCGTCTCAAACAGACCGGCATCCACCGCATCCTCAAGAAGCCTGTTGAGCCAAAACTGTTAAGGAAGGCGATCAGGGAGATGTCTTTCCCCGATGGAGTGAAGTTTTCTTCGTCGGTTAAAAAGAGGGGAGGGTTCCCGACTTAATAAGAAAGGAGGTGAAGACAGATGAAGAAGTGGATTTTGCTCTTTTTTGCTCTGGTTCTGGTCGTCAATATTGTCGCCGTGGGAATCGGATGTAAAGCCAAGGCTCCGGAAAAACCAGCGGTCAAAGAGGAACCGAAACCTGCTGAGGCCAAACCCGCTGAGGCGCCTCCGGCAGAAAAACCGGCTGAGAAACCCGCAGAGAAACCTGCTGCAGCACCCAAGAAGTAAGAGGGGGATGTCGGTCGGGTTCAGGGACAGCAGAAAGTGTCATCCAGAGGTTGGCGTCCTCTCACTCAAGAGAGGACGCCAACAGTAGTTTGCCCCATTAGAAATAATGATCCGTCCGGTTTTGAGTCGTAACGACCGGGATTTCTAACGGGGTAAACGAATGAAGGAGAGATTGAGATTATTCGCCGTCAACGAAAACAAAAGAAAAGGTGCATGCCTGCTTTCGAGGACAGAGGGCGATTCCTTTGTGTTGCAGGAGGAGATATCAATAGTGATATCTCCTTTTTTGTTTGCGAAGGGATTGAATCCCACCGGCAGGGATGCGGGAAGGAGTGAAGATGGAGGTTGCTTCAGACTCTAATTTATCTGTCCCGCTAAGAAGAATCGAGAGACCTTTACAGCTCGGATTGTTTCGAACCTCAGAAGAAGAGAGGATGATTGTTGAGACAAAAGAGACCATTCCTCCCTTCTGGAAGGAGGTCACAGAGAAGGAATGGAATGACTGGAGATGGCAACTCAGGCATCGGATCACGACTCTGGACCAACTCAAAGAGATCATCCAGTTGACTCCGGAGGAGATCGAGGGGATCAAATATTCCAAAGGGAGATTGGCCTTGGCCGTCACCCCCTACTTTGTCAGTTTGATGGACCCGGTCAATCCAAATTGCCCCATCCGGAGACAGGCCGTTCCAAGGGTTGAGGAGCACCACCTCTCAAAGAGCGATATGGTGGACCCCTGCGGAGAGGATAAGGATTCTCCAGTCCCCGGTCTTGTCCATCGTTACCCGGATCGGGTCCTCCTGCTGATCACCGATCAATGTGCTGTCTATTGCCGATACTGCACCCGGAGGCGGCTGGTGGGAAGCACGGAGCGGTCGATCACGGAAGGAAATTTTGAAGAGGTCCTCAAGTACTTGAAGAAAAACCGCAAGGTTCGGGATGTCCTTCTCTCGGGAGGGGATCCCCTTCTCCTTGAAAACGAGAGGCTGGAGGAGATTTTAAGCCGCTTGAGAGCAATCCCTCATATCGAACTCCTCCGAATCGGGACGAGAGTCCCCGTTTCCCTTCCCCAGAGAATCACCCCAGGATTGGTAAAGATGCTTAAAAAGTACCATCCCCTAATGATGTCCATCCATTTCACCCATCCCAGGGAGATCACCGATGCGGTGAAGAGGGCCTGTAATGATCTGGCGGATGGAGGAATACCCCTGGGAAGCCAGACCGTTCTACTCAAGGGGATCAATGATAAAGCCTCTATCATGAAGAAGCTGGTTCATGAACTCCTTAAGGTCCGGGTCCGGCCCTATTATATCTATCAATGCGATCTGGCCACGGGGACAGAACATTTCAGGACCTCGATTGCCACGGGGGTTCAGATCATCGAGAAGCTTCGCGGCTATACCACAGGTTATGCCATCCCCACCTTTGTGGTGGACGCGCCGGGAGGAGGAGGGAAGATCCCTGTGGAGCCCAACTACTTGGTTTCCAGGGGGAAGGGGAAGATGGTCTTAAGAAATTATGAAGGGAAGATCTACGAATATCCGGAACCGAATATCATTGAATTCAAGAAGGCGAGAACCGGCGGTGAGGAGAAGGTTACAACAAAGAAGGTGATGGCATCGCGTTGAACCTCTCAGGTTCACGGCTTAGAAGAGAGAAGGAGATGGAAAGAGCTGGGTTAAAAGTGGCTGTGCTCTACAACCTTCTTGAGAGGCTTGAGAAGGGGGAGGAGAAGGATATTCTGGCAGAGGAATCGATCATCGAGGAGATCGGTGCGATCGAAGAGGGAATCCGTTCCCTGGGGCATCAATTTTTTGTGATGGCCGTCCGAAATGAGATCGATTCCATCATCCACTGGTTGAAAGAGATTCGACCTGATGTTGTCTTCAACCTGTGTGAAAGTGTGTATGGGGACGCCTGTCTTGAGATGAATATCCCCGCCCTGCTGGATCTCTTACGGATTCCCTATACAGGGTCTTCTCCCCTGACGCTTGGATTGTGTCAGGACAAGGGGAAGGTGAAGGATATCCTATCCTCTCAGGGTATCCTCACCCCCCGATATAAGATCTTCGATCGTGAGGTCAGGTCCCTGAAAGGGAATGTCTTCCCGATCATCGTCAAGCCCCTTCACGAAGATGGAAGTCTCGGGATCTCGAAGGAGAGCGTGGTCCATAACGATGAGGACCTGAACAGGCAGATTCGGTATGTGATCGAAAAATATCGTCAACCCGCGCTGGTGGAGGAGTATATCGAAGGCAGGGAATTAAATGTGGGTTTGATGGAGACGAATGGAAAAGTGGGAACCCTTCCCATCTCTGAGATCGATTACTCGGAATTCCCAGAAGGGATTCCTCGGATTTGCGGTTATGAAGCCAAGTGGGTGGAGGAGAGTATCGAATATCAGAAATCTAAACCGATCTGCCCCGCTCCGCTGGAATGGGTGATGAAGAAACGGGTGGAACATCTTGCCATCAAAGTCTTTAAACTTTTCGGTTGCCGGGACTATGCCCGTGTGGATATGCGTATTGACCGAGATGGAAAGATTTACATCCTGGAGGTCAATCCTAATCCGGATATCTCCCCACCGTCCGGCATGGCGAGGGCGATCCGGATTCAAGGGATGACTTACTCCGAATTTGTCGGAAAGGTAATTGAGAAAGCACTCCAAAGGAAAGATGGGGAGATAAGGAGATAGGGGGATAGGGAGATTCATTCAAACAAACACATGATTGACGATTTATTAATCCAGCGCAGATTAAAAAAACAGGTTTTGTGGTTTGAAAGATCCAAAATCCAAAAATCCGATGATGGGAATTAAAAATATAATTATTATTTATTTGAGTAGAATTCGATGAGATAAGTGTTTAATCACACCTTATATATAACTTTTGTTCTCCCCATCACCCCATCCCCCTATCCCTGGTTAGAATTATGGGTACCCTTCCAAGAATCACCTTGAAAAAAGGAAAAGAGAAGCCAATCCTCAGGGGTCATCCCTGGGTCTTTTCAGGAGCTGTTGCCAGAGCGGAGGGGGATCTTTCTCCGGGAGAGATTGGAGAGGTCTATTCCGGGGATGGAAAATTTTTGGGGATAGGTCAATTCAACCCCCGTTCCCAGATCATTCTCCGCTTGCTGACCCGGAGAAAGGAAGTTCTGGATTCGTCCTTTTTCAGAGGGCGGTTGTTACAGGCCGATGCCTTGAGAGAGAAGGAATTGCGGGCAAAGACGAATGGTTACCGTGCCGTCAATGGAGAGGGAGACTTTCTTCCGGGATTGATCGTGGACCGTTACAGGGAGACCCTCGTGCTTCAATGTCTGACGGCAGGGATGGAGCGTCTGAAAGGGCTTTTCCTCGATCTTTTAGTGAAGCATTTTGGCCCGAAAAGCATCTATGAACGGAGCGATGTTTCCACCCGCAGGGAGGAAGGTTTGCCTGAGGCCAAGGGTCTTCTTTACGGGGAGGAGATTCTCGATCCCGTTGAGCTAGAGGAGTATGGATGCCGGTTCAGAGTCGATGTGAAAGAAGGACAGAAGACAGGCTTCTATCTGGATCAGAGGGAGAACCGGTTTTCTCTCCAGAAGGTCTCTCACGGAAAGAAGGTACTGGATTGCTTTTGCTACTCCGGAGGTTTCTCTGTCCACGCAGGGCTTGGGGGAGCCAAAGAGATTACAATGATTGACTCTTCAGAAGAGGCCCTCGAAAGAGTCAAGGACCATTTCACTCTCAATCATCTGGAAAGGATTTCCCCCCATCTGATCAGGGGAGATGCCTTTGAAGTGATGCGTAGCCTTGACTCCGATTATGATATCGTGGTTCTCGACCCCCCTCCTTTTGCGAAAAAGAAAAGCCACCTCCCAGGCGCTTCTAGAGGATATAAGGATCTCAATCTTCAGGCGTTCCGTCTCTTGAAAAGGGAGGGCCTTCTCTTCACCTTCTCCTGCTCCCACCATATGAACTGGGATCTCTTTCAGAAGATCGTTTTTTCCGCGGCCGTGGATGCGGGCAAAAGGGTTCAACTCCTGGCCAGAAGAGGGCACCCGATCGATCATCCCGTCGACCTTTCCCACCCAGAGGGAGAATATCTAAGAGGCATGGTCTGCAGGGTATTGTAACTCCTTGACCCTCCTATGGGATTCAGTTAATATACTTTGTCAGTCAGATAGTCTTTTAGTCGCATCGTCTCATTGTCAATGAAAGAGAGATTAGACTATGGGACCATCAGACAATAAGACTATGAGACCATAGGACTGCTATGATCGATTTTTTAGGAGACTGGAAGAGGACGGATTACTGCGGAAATCTCCGGAAAGAGGATAGAGGCCGTGAAGTGACCCTCTTAGGATGGGTTCAAAAGAGGAGGGATCTGGGGGGCCTCATCTTTGTTGAAACGAGGGATCGGCAGGGACTTGTTCAGGTGGTCTTCAATCCTGAGGCGAACAGGGAAGTCCATGAGAAGGCACAGACCCTCCGGAGCGAGTATGTCATCGGAATAAAGGGAGAGGTCGTTTTAAGGCCTCAGGGAACGGCCAATCCCAAACTGACAACCGGAGAGGTTGAGGTGGCCGCAAAGGAATTGAAGATTCTCAATGTCTCCAAAAATCCCCCTTTCCTCATCGAAGATGAAGAGGAGGTGGCTGAGAATACCCGGCTCAAATACAGATACCTCGACTTAAGAAAGCCGGGTTTGCAGAAAAATCTGATCCTTCGTCACCAACTGGCCAGAGAGGTGAGAGAATACTTTGATCGGCTGGGTTTTCTGGAGGTCGAAACTCCGATGCTAACCAAGAGCACTCCTGAAGGGGCAAGGGATTTTCTCGTTCCCAGCCGACTCAGTCCGGGCCATTTTTACGCCCTGCCACAATCTCCTCAACTCTTCAAACAGATTCTAATGGTAGCCGGTTATGACCGGTACTTTCAGATTGTGCGATGTTTCCGGGATGAAGATCTCCGCTCGGACCGTCAGCCGGAGTTTACACAGATCGATGTGGAGATGTCCTTTGTGACAGTTGAGGATATCCGGAGGACAATGGAAGGGCTTATGGTTCACCTTTTTAAGGAAGTTTTGGGAATGGAACTGGAGACCCCTTTCCCGGTCTTGAGCTACGATGAGGCAATGGACCGGTATGGTCTGGATAAGCCCGATATCCGATTCGGATTGGAATTAAAGGATCTCTCAAAGATTTTAAAAGACTCAACCTTCAAAGTGTTTCAGGATGCACTGAACAGTGGAGGGATCATAAAGGCGATCAATGTGAAGGGAGGAGCGACCTTTTCACGGAAGGAGATCGATGACCTCACTCATTTTGTCTATGACTATGGGGCCAAGGGTTTGATCTCCGCCAAAGTGAGCAAAGACAACTGGCAATCGCCCATGCAGAAATTCATCTCCAATGAGGAGAGAAGATCAGTGGAAAAAGTGATGGAGGCATCGGAGGGGGATCTCCTTCTCTTCATTGCCGGTCCTTCGAAAGTAGTGAATCAGTCGCTGGCGAACCTGCGCCTCCATCTCGGCAAGAAGTTAGGGCTCATTCCCGAAGAGGAATACCGGTTTGTATGGATTTTGGATTTTCCCCTATTAGAGTATGATGAGGCAGAGAAAAGATATATTGCTGTCCATCATCCCTTTACCGGACCCAGGGACGAAGATATATCCAAATTGGAGAAGCACCCGGGAGAGGTGAAGGCCAAGGCTTACGATCTCGTTTTAAACGGTTCTGAGATCGGAGGAGGAAGCATCCGGAACCACCTGAAGGAGGTGCAGTCCCTGGTCTTTGAAAAGCTGGGGATGGATGAGGAAGAAGCCAGAGAGAGATTCGGGTTTTTGTTGGAGGCCCTCGAATACGGGACCCCTCCTCATGGAGGAATTGCTTTCGGGTTTGATCGACTCGTCATGATTCTCAGCCATTCCGAGTCGATCCGTGATGTGATCGCTTTCCCAAA
The DNA here is from genome assembly GCA_016874935.1 of Deltaproteobacteria bacterium. GTDB lineage: Bacteria > Desulfobacterota > BSN033 > BSN033 > UBA1163 > RBG-16-49-23. The sequence goes on from VGSS01000073.1 coordinate 15,240, forward strand.
AACACAGAAGGGAACCTGTCTGATGACCGACGCTCCCTCGAAAGTGGATGGGAAGCAACTGGATGAGCTGTGGATTAAATTAAAAGTTTAATCTTAGTGAAAGGGAGGGCAAATGGCTATCACCAAAAAGAAAAAGGCATTTCAGA
>VGSS01000074.1 GCA_016874935.1 Deltaproteobacteria bacterium
CTAAAATAGGCAACACTGCTGTAACAAAACGTTTGGGGTTCCTGATGGAAGCGTTGGAGCTTGGCAATGCTCAAACCTTGCAGAAACTTGCATCACATTCTCGTGGTTTCTCACCCTTAGACCCTACGCTTCCCAGACAGGGGAAGCATAATCGGCGATGGAATCTTCTGATTAATGCGAAGGTCGTTTAATGATCACAAAGGCTGAGCTTCACCACTTTGCATCGCTTGAAGGGATTCGATTCGATCAAATTGAAACAGATTATGTCATCGTCTGGATATTATATGGATTATCACAGCATCACCTCGCACCCAAGGGATGGTTCTTTAAAGGTGGAACTTGTCCAAGACATTGCTATTATCCGGAATACCGATTTTCCGAAGATATTGATTTCAGTTGCCAACCCAATTCAGGGGACTTGGATTCATCCCAAAAGTTGCTTAATCGAATTGCAAAATGGGTTCAAGAAAAATCGGGCACTCTTATAGCCATAAAAACCCCTCACACAAGCCCGGGAGATATTCAAGTTGAAATCCCTGTGGAATATAACAGAGGGGGATCACGCAGACAGAAACTCCCGAGCGTGGAAATACACCTGACGTTTGATGAGCCGATCTTGACAGAGCCGGAAATCCTATCTGTAACGCCACGTTATCCAGATCTATCCGATTTCAAAATAACCTCCTATAGCAAAGAGGAGATTATAGCAGAAAAGATGCGTGCACTACTTCAACAACAGAAAAAATGGCCACGGCCCCGGGATCTATATGACCTCTGGTTTATCCTCTGCCGGTCAGGGGAGTCCTTTCAACCAGAGACACTCAGAACCCTCTTTATTGAGAAATGCAAAGTTCGCCAAATTCAACCCAATTTCGAAGGTCTAATTTCCGAAAATCTAAAGGAAAGAAACAAAAATACCTGGGGAAACAGCTTAATACCTTTAATGAAAACTGTTCCAGATTTTGAAGAAGTATGGAATGAGTGGAGCCTCAAATTTCATGAAATCTTTAGAGGATTTTAGCGATATTTTAGTGCGTTGACGAAAATATTTATGTCAAGGAATATCCTCATGAGATCTGGGAGAAAATGTCCTCGTCGGTCAGCAAACCCCGGGCTTCAGCAAAAGGCATGATCCTCTTTCTTAATTCCTCAAATTGCTCAAGCCTCAGTTGACGTTTCAGCAACTCCCGGGCAATTTCACTCCGATTTTTCCTCGACCTTTTACTCGCTCTTGTCAATAAGCGGTCCAGATCCTTATCCAGGCGGATAGTTAATGTGTTGGTTCTCATGTAAAACACTGTGAGACATTGCTTTAGGGATGTCAATATAAATAATCGGGTTGCCTTTATCCTTAATTTTGTTACTGATGAGTGATCAAAATGGAAAGGCAGTCGGTGAGGGCTTTGTAGAGTAGAGAACGTAATTCACATACTATAGAGTCTTTTTGACCGATCTATCACCAAATGTACCGAAAAAAAACGGGCCACCTGTTCACTCAGGTGGCCCGGCATCAGACCCTATTTAAAAGGAAGTGCCATCCCCGGCTATTTCCAAGGAGTTGCACCCACGGTGGTGGTGCGTCCCTGCTTCTCGAAACGCTCTTTTTCCCATGGCCAGATCGATTCCCAGTCGCCCTCTTTCTTCGGGTCGCCATCTTTCTTTAGAGCCCACTGATACTGTTGCGGGTGAAGTCCATACGAACGGCCGTAAATATCGATGTTGAAAATGTGCTGTTTGTTGCCCTGACGGCCATATTCGGTCCCCCAGTCCGGGAAGCCTGCCCTCTTCCAACCCTGGCGGCCATCCATCACCTTCAACACGGCCTCGGCCTTCACGCCGTGGCAGGATGCGCAGGTTGCAACGGAACTATCTGCCTTAAGCGTAGGGTTCTTCTTGCCCTTGTTCCCTACCCCATGAGCGTCATGACAGTCAAAGCAAGCCATCGCTGCGTGTGCGCTGTGGTTCCCTTTGATGGTTGCGCTTAGCCGGAGGTCCATATCCTGCTGGTGATCTCGTCTGCCCTTGCCGTCAACCGAGACCTGGCGGTTCCCCTTGCCCCAGGCAGGCCGCGTGTATTGGGCGAAGTCCATGTAGGATTCGGTCAACCGGTAGCCACGCAAGTCATTGGCGCCAGCGCCGACCAGGCTGCGCTGTGGACGCGTATGGCACTGTTCACAAACCATCTTGCGTGTTTCAATATCGGTGATCTTGGCAGGGTTGATGATGTTGCGGGCTGATGGGTTTTTCGCATGTGCCTCTCCCGGACCGTGGCACGATTCGCAGCCCACCCGAAGGTCAGCCGCAAAGATGTCGCGCAAGTCCTTGCGCTTCCCGGCGACGTAGTCGGCCTTGGCCGCATCCCACGCCTTGTGGTCAAAACCGGTCACGTGGCAACCGATACAACGTTCCTGCCATGAGCGGAACTCGCCATAGTAGTTCTTGTTGAACTGTCCGTCCTTCGGATTCATTTCGAGGAACAGGAACTTGTAGCCGGCGCGCTGCTTGTTTCCGGGAAATTGCGAAACCTTTGACTTGTCGAGCTTCCAGCTGATGCCTCCGTCCTCAGTGGTTGCCTCGAACACCTCGAGCGGACTGCCATCATAATATTTCATGTAGCGCTGTTTATAGGTCTGGCCGATGACATAGTCGATCTCAGACAACGGCACCTTGCGCGCAGCCATATAATTGGTCTTTGCGTCCTTCTGGTCGACAATCATGTAAGTGTCGATCTTGTCCCAGTCGCGGCGAACCCATTCGTAGATATTTTTCTCGAACTCTTTGCCGAAGGCCGGCCCCTTTGTTGCCTTGACCGTGTGCCGCGATGTCACCCAGGTGTTGTAATAGTCCTTGTGGCATGAGGCGCAGGCATCGCCGCCGACGTATTTGCCGGTCTTAGCAATATTCGCCTGTTCGGGTGTCGGGTAGGCTGGCGACGCAACCACCGTCCCGGTCCAGGCCAGAACTACGCAGAGACAAAATAACATAGCATTCACTTTCATCTTCATCTTTAGTCCCCTCCTTTCTATCTGTAAATAAAAAAAGGGGGAAACCGAACGGATCGGTTTTTCCCCCTATTCAACCTTTTATAAGGTAACACAGTGCCTTAAGAAAAATCAAGGAGATTTTAAATTTTTTATAGATAGGGAATCAACCCTCTTCTTGCCAGTGTGATAGGGTCCTCCGGTCCCGCTGTCCATCGATTACTTCCCGGCCTTCAATTTATCCTCGATCGCCTTTTCGAGGAATTTTACGCCATCAATGGATGTCTGGATGGATTCGAGGAGAGATGCCTTCGCCTGGTCAGGGTTATGGAAGCCATCGGAGTTTTCAGCCGTCCACCACTCCCATTTCGTATGCGCCTTTGTATGGAACTTCCTCGATTCCTTGAGGGTGTCCTCGGAGACTCCGACAGATTTTGCAAGCTGATAGCTCCGCACAAACTCCGAAAGCCAGAGCTCTGCCTTCCTCATCTTTCCCCTGATATAATTCTGCACTCCTTCTATCTGATACTCAGCCTCCTTCTCTGTCCAGCGAGGATGGCACTTCAGACAGGTGTCTTTCTTCATATATTTAGCGCCTTTCTGCCCATGCCAGGTGAAGGTTTTGCCTGCCTTCTTCATCTTTGGCATATGGCAATCCTTGCACTCCACCCCTGCCCTTTCGTGCTTGCTCCCCCAGAAGACTTCAACTTCAGGATGCTGTATCTTCGACAGGAGAGCTCCTGTCACTTCATTTCGAAAATCCCTGTATCCCTGTTTTTCAACCCAGGCGTCATAATCAAAGACATTTCGCCACTGAAATTCATTCGTCCTTCGGTCTCCCATGCCTATGGTCTCGCCTGTCTTAAGATCGATGACAGGATTACAGTTATACTCCACGTGGCACTGGGCGCACATGAGATTTGAATCAGGTTTATTCAAGGCGCCAATGGCTCTGAAATCCCTGAACATCACTTTTGTCATAGTGATTTTCTTACTCTTCTCTTTATCGTATGGATAGGTTCCTTCTCCCCTGTCAACGACCGCATCAATCAGGGCGTCCCTGACAACCCTCGGGCCTGCTGAATGAGGGTCATGGCAGGTAAAGCAGTTAAATGGCCGGTGAACATCCCTTGCCATTTCAACCACCTTGGACGTCCTGTCCCACTTTGCCTTTGGATTCTTGTCCCCCATGTAAGCCCACTTCAGAATATGGTCCTGGGTCTTACAGCTCAGACAGACCGGGTTGGCTGCTGTAAAGGCTGTTCTTGGCGTGTAAGGCGGAAAGATCTTCTGGTCGCTCGATGAAGGATCTACATCCTTTAATATCTCCCATACGGACTTTTCAGCAGCTTTGGCCTCGCTCATTTTTGTCCAGTCCTTAAGCTGGAACCTTCCACCAAAGGCCCGATCAACCAGAAGCTGGTCAACGAGAGAGAATACATGGCTTCTCGGTTCCCCGTGTTCCCTTGTAAAACCATGGGGCCTCATAATAATGTCAAAGAGCGGTGAGCGACTGGTGGCAGTTGACTTTTCCACTTTTGGCTTGGACTCAAGATTTACCGAAATAAAAGACCCATACTGTTCCTTGTGACACTTGCCGCAGGTCGCATGGTCCATTCGGGTGGCCGGTTTCGATTCCGCATCCTTGAGGTGTTTTTCCAGGCCCTCGTGACAGCTCCTGCAATTGACTTTTCGATGTTTTCCCGCCGCATGAAAATCTTTAATCTCATCATGACAGCCATAACAGGTCTTGACATTTAGAGGGGTTTCTTTAGTCGCCGCCTTCGGGTTCAGAGGTTTTTCTTTTAGCGCTACTTTCTGGGCATCAGCGATCGAAAAACAAATTCCCCCTATAAAGACAATTGCAGACATGACGATATACTGGATGTAATGTTTTCTATTCATAGGCTACATCCCAAGTGATGAACAATTGAGGTAATTGAAATAGATCAAGGCCAGCCCTGTCATGATCTCCATTTATATTTTTAAATCTTCTTCTATCCACCCTGTGATCAAGTTTGCGCCGAGAATTAAATTCCTCTGATGAGGTATTAAATAAGGCCCTCCCCTGTTTATTGTTTATTAATTTTATGCAACGAGGCAGTATAATCCAGCGATTTTTTTGTGATCACACCTCTTTCATAATCCGTATGGGTGAATTCTCCGGTCTCAATGGGGATGGCCACTTTCATCAGGAGTGTAAAGATGAGAAGACCCAGCGCCCAGATTCCAAAGGAGACCATGAGCTCCACAAGATTGGGAACATATTCATGAATCTCGCCAAGTGGATCGGGAACGAATCCCGGAATGACAAACCCCGGCCCCTTCTCAATCCACACCCCCACGATGATGAGAAGGCATCCCAGGTTGAGGGTGCTTAAGCGTTCTCTTGTTGAGGGGATCAGGAAGAGGATAAAGGCAGTGACATTCATTGCCATGGCCGCCCAGATCCATGGAACCAGCTCATTATGGTGGTGAAGGCCTTCAAAGAGGTACTTGAAGGAGGCCATATGAACCGTGCCGGAATAGTATTCCTTAAATATCTCCGCGCCGAGAAGGAAGAGATTGAGGAACATGGCATAAGCAATCAGTTCCGCAACCTTGAAGAGAGCGCCGTCCTCTATCTTGATGGCGGAGACCTTCCGGATGATCTGAAAAATGACGATGATAATGGCAGGCCCTGAACAGAAGGCGCTTGCCAGGAACCTCGGGGCCAGAATCGATGCATTCCAGAAGGGACGGGCGGCAAGGCCGTTATACAGGAAGGCGGTGACGGTATGAATTCCGACCGCCCACGGAATGGAGAGGAGGATGAAAGGAAGGATGAATTTCCAGTTAGGCTTTTTCCCATAGTAAGATTTTACCAGCAAGTAAATCGGGATGAAGAGGTTTAAAAAGAGGTAGCCATTTAGAGCCAGAACGTCCCAGGCTAAAAGCGAAGCGGGGAAGTTCATCGATCCGATGAATGGAAGCATGTGCCAGAAACGGTCAAGCCTTCCGAGATCCACCATGACAAAGAGGATGGCCATGACCATGCAAGAGGCGGCAAAGAGCTCTCCGAGGACGACGATTTCCTTGATGGGTTTGAATTGATAGATATAGGAGGGGATGACCAGAAGCACGGCGGCGGCCGCCATTCCCACGAGGTAAGTGAAGTTGGCAATATAGAGGCCCCAGGAAACCTGATCGGTCATGTTCGTTTCGATCAGGCCCATCTCATGTTGCTTCCAGTAGAAGATGAACCCCACGACGATAATGGCAAGCAGGGAGAAACACCAGGCATAATAAATTTTGCCTCCCCTGGTCACCAAAATCAGGGTTTTTCTATAAAAATGCCATGTCTCCTTCAACAATCCCTGTAATGATCCCATTGCCTTCCTAAGATTCAAAAAAGTAGTAAAATTTCGATTCGGTATTTAATTCCTCTCTGAGCCGGAAGACCCTTTTGCGTTCAATGATGTAGCGTATTTCGCTTTTCGGGTCGAGCAGGTTTCCGAATTTTCTTGATCCCGTGGGACAGGCTTCCACGCAGGCAGGGTATCGCCCTTGCCTTACCCGCTGGATACAGAACGTGCATTTTTCCACAGCGCACTTCATCCTGGGCCGGTTTCCGAGGTAATGGACATTTGGATTGACTTCATCCTTGGGAAGATTCGGTTCCGCCCAGTTGAAGACCCTCCCCTTATAAGGGCAAGCGGCAATACAATACCTGCATCCGATGCACCAGTTATAGTCGACAGCAACGATTCCATCCGGTTCCTGCCAGGTGGCATGGATGGGGCATACTTTTACGCAGGGAGGGTTCTGACACTGCTGACACTGAACGGGAAGATAGACGAACCCCTTTTCCGGAACGGTCTCAGGGGCATAGTAATGCTCCGAGTCTTCAAGGTTAATCAGATTTCCCCTCTTGAGTCTTAAGACCCTGATCCAGTGAACCTGGCGGGTGTATCGCGAGGTATTGTTTTCATTTGCGCAGGCATAAACGCATTTTCGGCAACCGATGCACCGGGAAAGCTCCAGGCCATAGCCCCAGAGGATTTCCGGCAGGGCTTCCTGTGTGCTGATCTGGAATTTTCTTCCATATTGTTCAAAGTATCTTTGCTCCAGCTTGGCGATGACCTGCTTCTTTTCCTCTTCGGTCATCTCGAGGAAATGCTTCTGAAGGAAGTCTTCGCGTTCTTCTCTCGAACACGAAGAGAGGAGGGGAAGAGAAAGGCCCGCCAAAGCGGTGACGGAAAGACTCCGGATGAACCCCCTGCGGGTATAGTTTTTATTTGACATTTCGTCTGTCCGTGGGCCGAAACGGAGGCGGCTCCGGTGTCACCCTTTTAAATTTTGGCTCATGGGGGTCGTGACAGTGGGCGCAGAGCAAATAGGTTCTCTTCCCGGTTCCCATGAAAGATCCTGTCCTTTTCCCGTGAATCCCCGCCCTCCAATCCCTGTAAAGGTTGCCATGACATTCGCCGCAGAGCCGGTAGCTTTCGGTAAAGTTGATGAGCTCTCCGTTATAAAGGCGAAGTTTATCCCTGTTTTTTGCATCGTGGCAATCAAGGCACCATCGCAAGGTTTCCGCATGATGCATCCTGATTTGCGTATGTTCGTCTTTCAGCTCCCTCTTTTTCCGGTTTGTTTCCATAGAGGCGTGACATTGACTGCAGGGGAAGATCCCTTCGGTAAAAGGCGGAGGAGGAACAGGAAACTCCTGGCCTGCTCCAAGGGCAAGTGAAAAAAAAGCGGACATGGTCAGGAGTATGATTGCGAATGCGCGTAGGGTTCTTTGCATCTCTAAAGATTTTAGTTCCATCGGCAATAAAAATCAATTAATTTTCAATCTCATTCTGGTTTTTAGATAACTCCATTGTCAGTGCATAAAAAAAGAGGGCACATCAGGCCCCCCGAATTTGGTTTTTAACATCCTTTGATTTGAAATGCAAGCGCCAAAGGTATGCCCCTGTAAACCTCTCGGTAATGGGTTTAAGGAATACAAATGAACTCTAATGCCCCTCTCTGATAATCTTTTCCCTGCCCTTAGGCAGGCAAAGAAGGGGGGATTCCCCAATGTTTAAATCAATTCAATGGTGATACGGTTAATAAACCTTACAGTTGCAAAAACGGCCACGGGTAAACCGCTCTTCAAGGCTTCTGACGGCGATTAAGTTGACATGTTAAGGGAAACGGTAGACCTCACCTAATGTGAACTCCGGCAAGGACTTGGGATGTGTGTGCTTATTCGTTAAAAGGTTCGCCCCGAAGCCTTTACGAACGGTTCACCCATGTCCGTTTTGACTAAATGTTTTGCAATGTTAAGGTAAAAATTCATTTCTCATGGCTTCTTAAATCTCTTGATGATCTCCTCTCGGATCTTATCGATGGGAGTCTTCTTATCATAGAGCCTTTTGGTCAGGAGGGCCTCCTCCTGGCATATTCCTCACCCTGCGCCGTGCTGATCGATGAAGCAGTCCAGGAGATTCTCATGGCCAAAAACATCGCAATCGCAGAAACAGGGAATCTGCGTCAGCACCTCCGGTATCTCTTTAGCAATCTGATAAGCCTGCCTTGCCTTCCCTTTGAAATGGTGCGGATCGAGTGTTTTAGGCAGCCCTGTTTTTGGGTCAATCGATTTATCTTTTAAGATTTTAAAGGCCTTTGGATCGGTCTCCTGTTTCAGGGTTTTGGGATGCTCACCATTGGCCCATGCGAAGGCAGAGTTTAAGAAAATAAATATTAAAATGTTTATCAAAATTTTCAACATGTGCACCTCGACTCTCACCAAGTGGGATGGGCATCTTGCCCGTTATGACAGGCTGGAAGCCTGTTCCACTGAGGGGATGGGATAAACGGTTATATACTCGGAAGGCCAGCTTCGTCAAATACCCCTTCGAAGAGTGGACCGGTGAGGTATCGTTCTCCCGAATCGGGTAAGATCGCTACGATCGTCTTCCCATCGAACTCACCGCTCTTTGCCAGTCTTAATGCCACGGCAATGGCTGCGCCGCAACTGACGCCTGAAAGAATCCCTTCTTCGCGAGAAAGCCTTCTGGCATGTCCAATCGCCTCTTGACTGGTGACCTGCTCCACACGATCGACCATGGAAAGATCGAGTGTATCAGGGATGAACCCGGCGCCAATCCCCTGAATCTTATGCGGACCCGGCTTCAACTCCTGACCTGCGAGACGTTGTGTGATCACCGGACTTTCCACGGGCTCCACGGCCACGCTGAGGATTTTTTTCTTTTTTTCTCCTTTTATATACCGGGAGACACCTGAAATCGTTCCTCCGGTGCCAACTCCTGAGACAAGAACATCGATTTCACCCTCTGTCTGTTCCCATATCTCCGGCCCTGTCGTCTTAAAATGGATTTCAGGATTGGCAGGGTTCTTAAACTGCTGGGGCATAAAGTAATTGAGACTGGATGAAGCAATACGCTCAGCTTCCTCGATAGCCCCCTTCATTCCCTTGGCGCCCGGAGTCAGGATGACGTTAGCACCAAGAATGGCAAGCACCTTTCGCCGTTCCATAGACATCGTCTCGGGCATGGTCACATTGAGCTTATATCCCCTAGCAGCAGCCACGTAGGCAAGGGCAATGCCCGTATTCCCACTCGTCGGTTCGATGATCTCCATTCCGGGTTTTAGTACCCCCTGCTTCTCTGCAGCCCAGATCATGCTGGCTCCGATCCGGCACTTGACCGAATAGGCAGGGTGGCGACCTTCGATTTTAGCAAGGATCGTGGCCTTCAGTCCCTGCGCCATCTGATTGATCTTTACCATCGGCGTGTTTCCAATTGACAATGAATTGTCATCAAAATAATTTACCATAGAATTCCCCTTTCTTTCCCCTTATTAATTTTTTGATCATTGGTGATTGGAATTTGGTGTTTGGCGATTTTTACTTCACTTCATAATATATCCCTGCTGTCCCCTTCTTCTCTCCGCTCTTGAAAAGGACCAAGACCTGATACTTGCCTTTTGTGGGAAGGTTAAAATAGGCATCATAACTCTTCATCTCCCCTTCATACTTCAAAGATTTAATCTGATCCTTTCCCTTTGGATCGACCACCTTCATCTGGACCTCGGCATTGGCGACCTCTTTCTGAGTCTTCTCATCCTTTAGTGTCAGAGTGATATTGTGCGTAGTCCCGGGTTCAATATCTTCTTTCATCTTCATTTCCTTGAGCATCTTCTTATGCTCCGAATTGGACATGATCTGGAAAATAACCTTCATCCCTTCAACCAAAACCTCCCGGGTCTCCATCTTTGAGCCTGCTCCATGCCCATGCTGAGCAATGGAGGTTGATGTAAAAACAAATAAACCCAACAAAGAAATCAGAAAATACAGATCACACCTTTTCATTTTACTTCCTCCTTCTAGTTTAATATATCCATTGAAATCCATAGTTCAAGGACCTTCGAGAAAGATATTAAATCTTCATCTCCGCTGATTTTAACTTCCCTTTCTTTAAAGCCCTCTCCTTCACCATGGCAAAGATGATGGGTGTGATGATCAACACATGGATGGTCGAGGTCAGGAGGCCTCCGATAATGGGCGCGGCAATCGGTTTCATCACATCTGCACCCACGCCTGAAGACCACATGATGGGAACCAGGCCGATCAGCGTTGTTCCTACGGTCATCAATTTTGGACGGAGCCTAAGCACGGAGCCTTCCACCGTGGCCTCGTGGATATCCTGCTGTGTGATCTCTCCTTTCGCAAGACGTTTGTTCAAAGCCTCATGAAGGTAGATGATCATCACTATGCCGGTTTCCACCGCTATCCCGTAGAGGGCGATGTAGCCCACCCAGACCGCCACGCTGAAATTGTATCCGAGGAGGTACTGGAGGATGACGCCTCCGGTCATCGCATAGAGGACGGCAACCATCAGGATGATCGACTCTGCAATCGAATGGAATGTCATATAGAGAAGGATGAAGATGATGAAGAAGACGATGGGCATCAGGATTTTTAACCGTTCTTTCGCTCTGACCTGAAACTCATACTGGCCGCTCCAGGAGAGGGAGTATCCCGTAGGGAGTTTTAATTTCTCATGGATCACCCTCTTTGCCTCCTCCACATATCCACCGATGTCCCTTCCGGTCACATCCACATAGACATAACCGGTCAGCATGGCATCCTCATCCCGGATCATGGCAGGGCCTGAGGTGTGGCTGATCTCTGCCAATTGGGCCAGGGGAACATGGAGAAGAGGTGCTGAAGAGCCGCCCATCGATTGGGTCCCTGAAGCGCCTCCTCCCCTTATCGGAACCAATATCCTTTTTATCCTCTCTATATCATCCCGGAGTTCCCGCGGGTAACGGATATTCACTGGATATCTCTCTCTCCCCTCGACGGTCCAGGTAATATTCATTCCTCCCAGGGCTGTCTGAATGACCTCCTGAACCTCGCCGACCGTCAGGCCATACCGGGCGATCGCATCCCGGTTGATCTTAATATCGGTAAAATAGCCTCCTGCCACCCTCTCGGCATAGACGCTCCTTGTGCCGGCCACTTCTTTAAGGATGACTTCGATATGGATTCCTGTCTCCTCGATCGTCTTCAAATCCGGACCCGAGACTTTGATTCCGACCGGCGTCCGGATCCCTGTCGTCAGCATATCGATCCTTGCCCGGATGGGCATGGTCCAGGCATTCTGGAACCCCGGAAATTGCATCTTTTTGTCCATCTCTTCCACGAGCTCTTCATAGGTCATCGTTCGATGGGTTCCAAGTATCTTTTCGGCAATGGGCCTCAACCACTCAGGCAGCGATGAATAATCCTTTCTAACCTTTCTCCACTCTTCTCTCGGCTTGAGATGAACGGTTGTCTCCATCATGCTGAAGGGCGCCGGGTCCGTGGAGGTCTCTGCCCGGCCCGCCTTTCCAAAGACGGTATGAACTTCCGGAAAGCTCTTAAGGATCTTATCCTGAACCGCAAGAATCCTTCCGGCCTCGGTCACTGAGATTCCCGGACTGGTGACGGGCATATAGAAGATCGTCCCCTCGTAAAGGGGAGGCATGAACTCGCTTCCGATCTTTAATAACAGAAAGACACTCAAGGGAATGATGAGGAAGTTGACGAATAGCGCTGTCTTCTTAAATCTTAAAACAAAGTGGATGACGGGTTCATAGAACCATCGGAAGAGCCTTGAGATCGGGTTCACAGCCTCGGGTTTGAGGCGTTTGCCTTTTAAGAAGATCGTCATCAATACGGGAACAAGAGTGATGGCAAGAATCGAAGAGGCCGCCATGGCAAAGGTCTTGGTAAAGGCAAGGGGACGGAAGAGCCTTCCTTCCTGAGCCTCAAGCATGAAGACCGGGACAAAGGAGATGATGATGATGATCAGAGAGAAGAAGATGCCCCGTCCCACCTGCTGGCAAGCCCGGACAATCGTGCCTGAGCTATTCTTCCGATCCTCCTCCGTGCCTTCGGAGAGGTGGCGATATCCATTTTCTACCATGACGATTGAAGCATCCACGAGAACTCCGATGGAGAGGGCAATGCCTCCGAGGGACATGATGTTCGATGTCAGCTTCAAAAAATACATCGGAATGAAGGAGGCAATGACTGCAATCGGCAGCGCAAAGATGGGGACAAAGGCAGAACGAAAATGAAGGAGAAAGACGATGATGACCAGGCTTACGACGATGATCTCCGTGAGGAGCGTCTTCTGAAGATTTTCAATGGAGAGCCGTATCAGTTCGGAACGATCGTAAGTGGTAACCACCTTCATCCCTTCCGGAAACCCGGGGCTGATCTCTTTGATCTTCTCTTTGACGCGATCGATCACATTGAGGGCATTTTCACCGAATCGCATTACGATGATCCCGCCAACGACCTCACCCTTCCCATCCATCTCCACAATCCCCCTGCGGATCTCTGGCCCGAGGCTGACCTGAGCAATGTCCCGGAGAAGGATCGGGGTTCCCCTGCGTCCGCCCACTACGATCTTCTGGATATCCTCGACAGACTTGATGTATCCACGTCCCCTCACCATATATTCTCTGCCGCTGAATTCAAGAAGCCTTCCCTCCACATCCGCATTCGACATCTTGACTCGCTCCATCACCTCCCTGAGAGAGATGCCATAGGCCGACATCCGGTTCGGGTCGATATTGATCTGGTACTGCTTGACAAAACCTCCCACACTGGCCACCTCGGCCACCCCTTCGACGCTGGCCAGGGAATAACGCAGATACCAGTCCTGAAGGGTGCGAAGATTAGCAAGATCATGCTTGCCGCTTTCATCCACCAGGGCATAGGTATAGACCCAACCCACTCCTGACGCATCCGGTCCAAGCACAGGATTTGCGCCTGCTGGAAGCCTTCCGGTGATCTGCTGCATATATTCCAGAACCCTGGACCTTGCCCAGTAGATATCCGTTCCATCTTCGAAAATCACATAGACATAAGAGAATCCAAAATCGGAAAATCCCCTCACCGTCCTCACTTTGGGCGCTGAGATGAGGGCCGAGACAATGGGATAGGTCACTTGATCTTCTATAAGATCCGGGCTTCTTCCCTCCCATGGAGTATAGACAATCACCTGGACATCGGAGATATCAGGCACGGCATCGAGAGGAATATGCTTGATCGAATAGACCCCTCCTAACATCACCAGAAGAACGACGGTGAAAACAAGAAATCGATTCTTCGCACAAACTTCAATAATCTTTTCGATCATGATTATTTCCTCTTAACTCCCTCTCACCCCTTTATAACCCCCCTTCATCCCCCCTTAGCTTAAGGGGGGAATAGAGGGGGGTTAGGGAGTTACATCGTCCCTCGTCCGTCGTCCCTCGCTCTCAATGCACATGTCCCGGCGCTCCCACAGCCTCTTTAAACCTCGACTCAGAGTCAATGAGGAAATTGGCGCTTGTCACGACGCTCTCCCCTGCCTTCAGGCCTTTTAAGATCTCGTAATAATGATCGACCTTGGCGCCGACCTTCACCTCTCTCGGTTCAAAATAGCCATTGCCCTTATCCACAATGGCCATCTGTCGAAGTCCCGTATCGATAATCGCCCCTTCAGCTACAACCAGCCTCTGACCCAAGTGGACTTTAATCTCCACATTGCCATACATCTCCGGCTTCAGCTTTCCATCAGGGTTGGGAAACTCAAACCTCACTTTTGCCGTCCGGGTATTGGGATCCAGGGAGGGATAGATATAGATCGCCTTTCCGGTAAAGGTCTCTCCCTGAAGATAGGAAAGCTGGATCGCCGCCTGCTGTCCCAACCTAATAAAAGGAAGCTCATATTCATAGATATCCGCATAGAGCCATACGGTTGAGAGATCCGCTAATTTGAAAAGGGCCATGCCGGGCATCAAACTCATCCCTTTAAAAGCCATCTTTTCAAGGACAAACCCGCTAAAGGGAGAATAGAGGGTGAGCGTCTTCTTCGCCTGGCCGCTCTCCTCCAGGGCTTTGATCTGATCGTCGCTGATATCCCAGAGTTTGAGACGACGCCTTGCAGATTCAGCAAGGGAGTTTCCGCTTGCCGCCACCTCTGCGAATGGACTCTTCACCAGATCTTTCCTTGCCCCCAGTGCGATGAGATACTCTTCCTGTGTGGAGACCAGTTCCGGGCTGTAGATCGTGAGAAGGGGTTCTCCCTGCCTCACAAACCGCCCTGTGAAATCGACATAGAGGTCTTCGATCCAGCCTCCGATTTTGGGTGAGACCGTGACAACTTTCCTCTCATCATAATCCACCCTGCCCACGGTCCGGATGATCTTCTCAAGCGGCCTCATCTCAACCTTCCCAATCTTCACTCCGATCAACTGCTGCCGTTCCGGAGAGATCTGGACGGCCCCGGGGGTCACCTCCTGCATCTTCCCTTCTTTTTGGATCGACTCCATGGTGAGCCCCTTGATGTCCAAGTCATCCGTCTTCTTTGTTCCCTGTTTGACCTCCGGTTGATGTTCTTGGTGGGTGGTCGTCTCTTTTCCACAGCTCGCGATCAACCAGACTATCAATAACAAAAGAATCGTCGAGATGGATCTTTTCATTCTCTTACCCCCCATTTATTCAAAACGTCTTCCAACGACTGCCTCCAGGCTGGCCACATTCTTTTCATATTCGGTGAGGGCCTGATGGTATTCTAACTCATACCGGTAGAGTGTCATCCGGCTATCGAGCAGGGTCATAAAATCAGCCTTCCCCACCCGGTAGGCGCTCATCGCTGAATTGATCTGAAGGCTCGCCTGCGGGATGATCCCTGTTTTATATAGCTCCAATTGCCTCTCCACTCTCTGAATCATCGAACCCATATCCGTGATCATGAAGAGGATCTCATTCTTCATCGCCCGGTACTGGGCTTCGATGACCTGAATGTCAGCTTTCGTCTCCGCAACTTTCCGTTCCTGTTTCGACTTATAGAAGATGGGGATATTGATCT
>VGSS01000075.1 GCA_016874935.1 Deltaproteobacteria bacterium
GGTGGGATGAATATGGGCGGCCCAGGGAACGAGTTGGGGAGTTGATCGAGAGGATGGGGATGAGGGTTTTTCTAAAGGCGGTCGGATTGAAACCGATGCCTCAGATGATCAAGGCCCCGAGAACGAATCCCTATGTGTTCTTTTAATTTGCGATTTCGGGATGCGGATTTTGGAGTTCTTAAAATTGGATATCCAATTCCGCAATCCGCAATCTACAATCCGAAATAATAAAGAGGAGGTTACCATGCCAAAGACAGATATAGGACCGCCGGATTTTAATGAGATGCTTCCAGAGGTCATCAAGAAAAATTATGGGCAATGGAAATATCATGAAATATTGAAGCCGGGCGTGCTCCGGCATGTCGCTGAAAACGGAGATGAATTGTATACAGTGAGGGTGGGCTCGCCCAGGCTGGTCAGTGTCGATTTCATCCGGGACATCTGCGACATCGCCGATCAGTACTGTGAAGGACGCCTCCGGTTCACCAGCCGGTATAACATCGAATTTCTCACCCCGGACAAAAGCAAGGTGGAGCCGATCATCGGGGCCGCTAAAAAATTAGGGCTTCCCGTGGGAGGGATGGGAGACGCCATTTCCAACATCGTCCACACTCAGGGCTGGGCTCATTGTCACAGCGCAGCAACGGACAGCTCCCCGATCGTCAAGGCGTTGATGGACGAACTCTATGATTATTTTACCACGATCAAACTCCCTGGAAAACTGAGAGTTTCATTAGCCTGCTGCATCAACATGTGCGGAGCGGTTCATTGCTCGGATCTGGCCATTGTGGGGATCCATACCAAAGTGCCCAAAGTGGACCATCAGAAGTTAGCCGCTGTCTGTGAAATTCCTACGGTCCTCTCATCCTGCCCGACCGGCGCCATCCGGCGTCATCCCGACAAAGAGATCAAAAGCGTCGTGATTAAAGAAGACCTCTGTATGTACTGTGGAAACTGTTTTACGGTATGCCCGGCGCTGCCGCTGGCAGACAAAGAGGGCGATGGGATAGCCATCTATGCCGGAGGTAAGGTGTCCAATGCGAGAAAACCACCCATGTTTTCCAGGTTGATCATCCCCTATCTTCCGAACAATCCGCCTCGTTGGCCAGAGACCGTTGAGGCGATTAAGAAGATCGTCGAAATCTACGCATCCGATGCAAAGAAGTATGAGAGAATGGGAGAATGGATTGAGCGGATCGGTTGGGAAGCCTTCTTCCGGAAGACAGGAATTCCCTTCACCGAGCAACATATTGATGATTTCACGTATGCCAGAGAAACCTGGAGAACCACCACCCAGTTCAAATGGTAACCTTTTTTCCCTCTCTCCCTTAACGGTTGAGGGAGATGGGGGGAAAGGAAAAAGAAAATGAACGAAGAGCTGAGAGAGAAAATACTCAAACACCTTGGGTCGGTGAGTCAAGCGCGAAACAAGGAAGTGGCCAGGGCGATCGGGGTCGAGAAGGCAGAAGTGGATAAGGCCATTGGAGATCTGGCAAAAGAAGGGAAAATCGAGTACCGGAGTTTCGGGGGGATCACTTATGTGGCTCTTCCTGGAAAGGCCGAGTCTTAGGTCGCAATGGTTCACTGCGGTCGCTCTACTCCAACCCAACACAATTTCGGTTCCCTACTGATCTCTTCCCCGCAGGGCCATTCTGGAAAGACGGTTGTTGCCATTGGATTGTGCGGCGCCTTGAGACGGAAGGGATTTTCGGTTCAGCCTTTTAAGAAAGGCCCTGATTATATAGATCCGTCCTGGCTTACCCTGGCTGCTGGTCGAAACTGCCGGAATTTAGATCTTTTTCTGGTTCCAGTAGACCGATTGATCCCGCATTATCAAAAAACTTGTCAAGATGCAAACATGGCCATCGTTGAGGGAGCCATGGGGCTCTACGATGGGTTGACATCCCCGGAGTCGTGGACGACTGCGGAGATTGCCCGTCTCTTCAATCTCCCTGTTCTCCTGGTAGTGAATACCACTCGAATGACCGGCAGTATCGCAGCTATGGTCATGGGGTATCAGCGATTCCAGCCTGAGGTTCCGATTGAAGGCGTCATCCTTAATTATGTTTCCGGTTCCCGGCACGAGCAGAAGCTCAGATCAGCGGTCGAGAAGTATTGTCGCCTCCCTGTAGTCGGAAGCATCCCTCGAGATCTGGGCCTCACCATTTCCGAGCGTCATCTCGGTCTCGTCCCTTCCCGGGAATGGAAAGAGTCGGAATCGCTGGTGGAAAAAATCGTTGAGAGACTCGAGCCTCACCTTGATCTCAATCAGATCCTTACAATTGCAAAACGTTTTAAAATACCGGGCCGCTCCGTCGGAGATCAAAACGAACAGGAGAAGCCTAAAAAAAATAGAAGCAGAAAAGTGAAAATCGGGGTCATCTTCGATTCCGTCTTTCATTTCTACTACCCGGAGAACCTTGAAGCGTTGAGTCAGGAAGGAGGCGAACTTATCTTCATCAATTCTCTCCATGACCGACTCCCAGAAATTGATGGCCTTTATATTGGCGGCGGTTTCCCTGAATTTTTCCTGAGCCAGTTGGAGGCCAACCGGAGGTTGCGGGAGGATATACACCAGGCCATTGAGGAGGGCCTCCCCTGTTATACAGAATGCGCGGGTCTGATGTATCTGTGTCAATCGATCCACTGGCAGAATCGCTCCTATGAAATGGTAGGGATTATTCCTGCGAGTGTCGAATGGTCTTCGAAACCAAAGGGACATGGGTATGTCATGGCTGAGGTCGTAAGAGAGAATCCCTTCTACCCTGTGGGGACGATCCTTCGGGGGCACGAATTTCATCACTCCAAACTCTCTTTTTCCAACAGATTGGATTGTCTGTATCAGATCAGGCGCGGAAACGGAATTGACGGCCAAAGGGACGGTATTTTATATAAAAATATGGTCGCCTCATACACCCATGTGCATGCCTTGGGAACCCCCAAATGGGCAGAGGCTTTTGTTTCCCTGGCGGCAAGAGAAGGCTTTAATCAAGTCTCTTTGAAAGCGGTGGAGGCATAAAGGAGGTGGGTTATGGCGATTTGTCCGGTTTGTGAAATGGAGGTTGAAGAGAAAAAAGCGAGAGGAACAAGTATCTACCAAGAGAAGCCCTTTTACTTTTGCAGCAAAGCCTGTAAGAAAAAGTTTGATGAGTCACCCGAAAATTATTTCAAGGAGGAGGAAAAAGATGCCTAAGGCGACACTCGGTGGATTGGAAATCGAGATTGATGAGGATGGGTTTATCCAGGAACCAGATAAATGGAATCAGGCAGTGGCTGAAGATCTTGCAAAAACAGAGAATGCCTTCCCGATGGGCGAGGACCACTGGAAACTGGTCAACTATCTGAGGGATTACTATTTGAAATACGGGATCGCTCCAGCAATTCGGATGCTGTGCAAACAGACGAACTTTGATCTCAAAACGATCTATAAAATGTTTCCCGGAGGTCCGGCCAAAGGCGCCTGCAAAGTAGCAGGATTGCCCAAGCCGACGGGTTGTGTATAAAAATTACCTATTTGATATTGCCCTTCAATGAACCGCACGAATGGCAAACCCATCGTACGGTTCATCATTTATTTACCCCGTTAGAAAGCCTCGCGTGAGTTATACCGTTGGTAGGCCATAAACTTTCTAACGGGGTTAACACATCTCATAGGGGGAAGATTTTTGAAATCCGCATCGAATCAAACCGGAGCCGTGCTCGTGGTCGGCGGAGGCATTGCAGGGGTTCAGGCCGCCCTTGACCTCGCTGAATCCGGATACAAGGTCTATTTAATTGAAAAGTCTCCAGTCATTGGTGGCACCATGCCTCAGTTGGACAAGACCTTCCCAACAAACGACTGCTCCATGTGCATCCTCTCCCCCAAGCTGGTCGAATGCGGGAGGCATCTCAACATTGAAGTCATCACCAATGCAGATCTTGTTGCTGTTGAGGGCGAACCAGGAAAGTTTAAAGTGAAAGTTAGAAAAAGGGCAAGATACGTTGATCTTAAGAAATGCACCGGCTGCGGAGATTGTTACAATCAATGCCCGGTGAAGTTCAGGGCTTATGTCACCCAAGACGACAAAGATCATGCAAATCGCTAACCAGCCCGACGATGGTGAAATCGATCGGATTCTTTACACCTATGGAGGCGACAAGAGCTCCTTGATCCAAATCCTTCTCGATGCGCAGAGTACCTTTCATTGGCTTCCTCAGAATGTACTGAGACGAATCAGCGAACAACTTGGGATTGCGCTGAGCGAAGTCTATCGGACAGCCAGTTTTTATAAAGCATTGAGTTTGGTCCCCAGAGGCCGCCATCTGATCCGAATATGTATGGGAACAGCCTGCCATGTACGCGGAAGCCCACGCATTCTCGGAAAAATCGAACAGTTCTTGAATATCAGGGCGGGAGAGACCACCCGAGATATGAGGTTCTCCCTGGAAAGGGTGAACTGCCTCGGTTGCTGTGCCTTGGGACCGGTGATCGTAGTAGATGGTGAGGCCCATGGCAACCTTACCCCAGCAGAAGTCGAGGGAATTCTGAACCGATACGAATGAGGGCCCTCTGAAAAAATGACTCGCCTTACCACTTCTTCCCAGTTAAATCTTTTGAGAAAGGAGATCCTTGCCCGGGGAGAGCCGGGTAGGCTCTACATCACCATCTGTTCGGGGACGGGTTGTCGTGCGTATGCCAGTGAAACGGTCCGAGCCGCCTTTGCGCAGGAGATCGAGAAGCAGTGTTTGGAGAATAAGATCGAGTTAAAGGGAACCGGCTGTCACGGCTTCTGCGAAAAGGGGCCGCTCGTTGTGATTTACCCCGAGGGGATACTCTACGTTCAGGTAAAGGTTCAAGATGTCTCTGAGATTGTGACACAGACGATCCATAGAAAGATCGTCGAACGCCTACTCTTTGTCGACCCTCTGAGTGGTGAAAAAATCCTCCATGAAGAGGACGTTCCTTTCTACCGGCATCAGTACCGACTCGTGCTGGGCAACAATAGCCGGATCGATCCTAAGAGAATCGAAGATTATATTGCCCTCGATGGTTATTCCGCCCTGGCAAAGGTGCTTTTCGAAATGTCGCCAGAGGAGGTCATCGAGCAGGTGAAATACTCAAACCTTCGCGGTCGGGGAGGTGGTGGATTCCCAACTGGCAGGAAATGGGAGGAATGCCGTCATGCACCAGGAACAATCAAGTACGTCATGGTCAATGCCGATGAAGGGGATCCCGGAGCATATATGGACCGGAGCCTTCTGGAGGGAAACCCGCACAGCGTGCTGGAGGGGTTGACGATCGGGGCTTATGCCATTGGTGCTCATGAGGGATACATCTATGTCCGCCAGGAGTACCCCTTGGCCGTCGAGAACGTGAATATCGCGCTCGATCAGGCAAGGAAACTGGGGCTTCTCGGTCAAAACATCCTCGGCTCAGGTTTCGATTTCGATGTGAAAGTCCATCGGGGAGCCGGGGCCTTCGTCTCCGGTGAGTCAAGCGCTTTGATGACGGCCTTAGAGGGTAAGGTCGGAGAGCCGAGGCCGAAATATATTCATACGATCGTCAGTGGGCTTTGGAATCGCCCGAGCAACCTTAACAATGTCGAGACTTGGGCCAACATACCGTTGATCATCAATCGGGGCGCTGCCTGGTTTGCGTCCATCGGAACAAAGGGGAGCACAGGCACAAAAATATTTTCTCTCGTTGGAAAGGTGACCAACACCGGACTCGTGGAAGTCCCGATGGGAACCAGCCTCAAGGATATCATCTATAAAATTGGAGGAGGCATTCTCAACGGGAAGAAGTTCAAGGCGGTTCAAACCGGCGGTCCCTCCGGTGGATGCATCCCCGAAAGGTTGATCGATTCGCCTGTGGATTTCGATGAGTTGACAAGGCTGGGTTCGATGATGGGGTCCGGTGGAATGATCGTGATGGATGAGGATACGTGTATGGTGGACACGGCACGATATTTCCTCGATTTTCTTGCCGAAGAATCCTGTGGAAAATGCACCCCCTGTCGAGAGGGCATTGACCAGATGTTGGCGATTCTCATTGATATCACAGAGGGAAAAGGAGAACTGGGCGATCTTGGACTCCTCGAAGAAATCGCCGAGGTTACCCAGGACGCCTCCCTCTGCGCCCTGGGCCAGACCGCTGCCAATCCTGTGTTGAGCACCATCCAATATTTTCGGGACGAGTACAAGGCGCATATCGATGAGAAGAGATGCCCCGCAGGTGTCTGTAAGGCATTGCTATCATTTTATATTGAGCCGGAGAAATGTCGGGCCTGCCTTCGTTGCCTTAAAAATTGTCCCTCCGAAGCCATTGTGGGTGGAAAAAATCAAATTCATGTGATCGATCAGGAGAAATGCATTAGATGTGGAATCTGTTTCGATGTATGCCCTGATAAGTTTAGAGCGGTGTTAAAGCTTTCTGGGGTTCCCGTACCTCCCTCCCTTCCGGTTGAAGGAAGAACCATCATACGAAAGAGGACTGCTTCGTAAGAGGAGAAGCGTGAAAGAGTTGAATGTCATTATCGATGGAAGGGAACTTAAAGCGAAGAAGGGGATGACTGTCCTTGAGGTTGCGCAAGAGGCAGGCATCCGGATCCCCACGCTCTGCCATCATAAGGCTTTGTCTCCTGTTGGGTCCTGTCGTGTGTGCACAGTGGAGGTCATTCGAGGGGAGCGGTCAAGATTGGTCACCTCGTGCAACTACCCGATCGAGGACACGATCACGATCAAAACCGATTCCCCGAAAGTAAAAAAAATCCGCAAGATGCTTCTTGAGTTGCTTCTTGCGAGGTGTCCGGACGTTGAGATTCTTCAAGAGCTTGGCCGGGACTACGGGATTGAAAAACCGAGGCTTAAGAAGACCAAAAACGATCGTTGCATTCTCTGCGGATTGTGCGTTCGAGTCTGCCAGGAGAGAATGGGAGTCAGCGCCATCAACTTTGTTGGCCGCGGGGTTGATCGCAAAGTGAGCACCCCCTTTGATTTCCTTTCCGATGTCTGCCAGACCTGCGGCGCCTGCGCTTTCATCTGCCCCACGGATGCGATTAAATTAGAGGAGATCTCGAAACATAAGCCGGTTCCCATTGCTTCGGAGTTCAACCGGGGCCTTTCGGTCAGGTCGCCTGTCTACCTTCCCTATCCCCAAGCCGTTCCGAGCGTTCCTGCGATTGACAAAGAGGTCTGCATTCACCTCCTCACAGGCAACTGCGGGATCTGCAAGGACGTCTGCCAGGCTCAAGCGATTGATTTCGATCAGAAGGATGAGATGATAGAGATTGAAGCTGGAGCGATCATTCTGACCCCTGGTTTTAGTGAGTTCGACGCTACAGCCCTCTCAAATTACGGATACGGTATTTATCCGAATGTGGTCAGCAGCCTCGAATTCGAGCGGATCCTGAGCGCCTCAGGTCCGTTCCAGGGCCATCTTGTCAGGCCCTCTGACCATCAGGCGCCGAAACGGATTGCCTGGATTCAGTGTGTGGGTTCCCGGGACATCCACCATGCAAACCATGCCTACTGTTCATCGGTCTGCTGCACCTACGCCATCAAGGAGGCGGTTGTTGCCCGCGAACATAGTCCGACACCGCTGGAGACGACAATCTTTCTCATTGACCTCAGAACCTTTGGCAAAGGCTTTGAACGCTATTACGAAAGGGCAAAAAAAGACCATGGCGTCCGGTTCGTCCGGGCCAGAGTCACGACGATTTATCAGGAGAAGGATGGAGATCTCACGCTCCGATATTTCGATGAGGATCAGATCAGAGAGGAACGCTTCAGCATGGTCGTTCTCTCTGTAGGGCTTCTTCAGCCCCCTGAGACGAAAGCCCTGGCAGAGAGGCTCGGGTTACAATTGAACGAACACGGGTTCTGTGACGTTCAGGGGTTTTCAACGGTCGCCACCTCAAAACCCGGAATCTTTGCTGCCGGAGTCTTCAGCGGGCCAAAGGATATTCCCGAGACCGTGATGGAAGCCAGCGCCTCGGCAACCGAGGCCTCTTCTCTCATTTCAGCGTCAAGGCACCAGTTGACGAATGAAAAAGAGTATCCGCCGGAACGGGAGGTCAATGGGGAGCGGCCCAGGATCGGGGTTTTCGTCTGTCACTGCGGGATTAATATCGGCGGCGTTCTCAATGTCCCCAGTTTGAAGGAGTATGCTCAATCATTGCCCAACGTGGTTTATGCGGATGACACGCTCTTCGCCTGCGCACAGGATAACCAGAAAAAGATTCAGGAAATCGTCAGGGAGCATCGCCTGAACCGGCTTGTGGTTGCTGCCTGCAGTCCGAGGACGCATGAGCCCTTATTTCAAGAAACGCTCCGGGCAGCCGGCCTCAATCGCTATCTCTTTGAGATGGCCAATATCCGTGACCAGTGCTCCTGGGTTCATATGAATCAGCCGGAGAAAGGAACGCTGAAGGCTGAAGATTTGATCCGGATGGCCGTGGCCAAGGCAAGGCTGATTGACCCTCTGAAACCGATTTTTCTTGAAGTCGATCGATCGGCACTCGTCATCGGAGCCGGAATTTCAGGGATGGTGAGTGCACTTCATCTAGCCAGACAGGGATTTCCGGTTCATCTGGTGGAGCGGACTTCGGAGTTAGGAGGCATGGCCAGAAGGCATCATCATAGCCTTGAAGGTAAAGATATCCAGGCCTATCTCCGGGAACTGATCCGTGAGGTCTCGGAACATCCCCTCATTCATATTCACCAAGAGACTGAGGTTGATGAAGTCCATGGATATGTAGGAAATTTCAAGACCAAACTGAAGAGTCTGTCAACTGGGGAGATCAATGAGATCAGACATGGAGTCGTGATCCTTGCCACAGGCGGAGAAGCCTACAAGCCGGAGGAATACCTTTACGGGAAGGACACAAAGGTCCTGACCCTGCTTGATCTGAAGGACGAGATTGAAAAAGGAAATCCTTCGATCACAAAAAGCAAGAACCTTGTGATGATCCAGTGCGTGGGATCCCGTGAACCGGAGCGGCTCTATTGCAGCCGTGTCTGCTGCAGCGGGTCAATCAAGGCGGTCCTTCATCTGAAAGAGATCAATCCTGAGATGAACATCTACATCCTCTACAGGGATATTCGAACCTATGGGTTTAAAGAGCCATACTACCAGGAGGCCAGGGACAAAGGGATTATCTTCATCCGTTATGAGGTGGATGACAAACCCGTAGTGGAGACCATCAAAGAGGGTGACCAGGATGTCTTGAGGGTCACACTCAAAGACCCCATCTTAGGGGAGCCTGTCTTCATAGACGCTGATGTGATCAGTTTGGCCACGGCCATTGTCCCATCCTCCGGGAAAGAGGGGATGGCTCAGTTCTTTAAGGTTCCGCTCAACGAAGACGGTTTTTTTATGGAGGCGCATATCAAACTTCGGCCGGTCGAGTTTCCGGCAGAAGGAGTTTTCGTCTGTGGACTGGCGCACAATCCAAAATTCATCGAGGAGAGTATTGCTCAGGCAGGAGCAGCTGTTTCAAAAGCAATGACGATCCTCTCCAAGGAGAGAATCGAAGCCGGTGGCATGGTGAGTTGGGTGGACCAGAGGAGATGCACGGGCTGTGGCATCTGCCAGCAGCTCTGCCCATTTAAGGCGATTGATATGGATGAAGTCAAAATGGTTGCCGTGATCAATGAGGCTTTGTGCAAGGGATGCGGTGTTTGTGCTTCCTCCTGCCGCTCTGGAGCAATTGATCTGAAAGGATTCACAAACGCCGAGGTGGTTGCCCAGATTAATGAGCTGGCGTTTGGATGACAAGGGGAGGAATGACCAAACACCCTGCCTGCGGCAGGCAGGCAAGCACCAAACACCAAATAATTACCAAATTTTCAATAACCAAACGATTAAACATGAAATAAAAAAGTTTGGTTATTTGGTCATTGGAGATTGAAGATTATTTGAAAATTGGAATTTGGTTATTGGAAATTTTCTTGACAAGACAAGGTATGTGAGAAAAAAGATGGAAATGGTTTGGGAGCCAAAAATTTTAGCGTTTCTCTGCAACTGGTGTTCTTATGCTGGGGCGGATCTCGCAGGGACATCGAGAATTCAGTATCCACCCAACATTCGAGTGATTCGGGTTCCCTGCTCAGGGAGGATCAATCCCCTGTTTATTCTCAAAGCCCTCCAGAATGGGGTTGACGGGGTCTTGGTCTCCGGGTGTCATCCGGGAGATTGCCACTACCTGAGTGGCAATTATGTGGGTAGAAGAAAGTCAGCCACTCTGAAGAGGTTTATTGAATTTCTGGGTTTGGAAGAGGGCAGGGTTCAATTCTCCTGGGTCTCGGCTGCCGAGGGAGGCAAATTCTCTCAGGTGGTCCACGAGGTAACTGAGGAAGTCAAAAAACTGGGACCGGCAAAGCGGTTCGTCAAAAAGAGTTCGTAGTTGGGAGCGATGATTCAGGAAAAGCTGAGACAGAAGGCCAGGGAATTGTTGGAGAGCAAGGCCGTGGATCTCGTCATTGGGTTTGGCGAAGGGAGCCTCCCGCTTCGGGTCTCACCGGTCTTTATCAGAAATCCTCATGAAGTGGACCGCCTTGTCTGGAACTCCTTTTGCAGACAGAATCTATCGACCTATCTTCACAAATTCAAGTCTTTAAAGATTGGCCTTGTGGTCAAAGGCTGCGATTCGCGCTCAGTGGTTGCCCTTTCACTGGAGAAGAGGTTCAAGCCCGATCAACTTTTTTTGATCGGGGTTCCGTGTCAGAGGATGGTTGATCATCGAAGGGTGAAGAGGGCGGTACAGGGAGAAATTCTACATGTTTCGGAGCAAGGGGATGAGTTAATCGTGGAGGGGAAAGATTTCAAGACCAGACTGAACCGAAAGGACTTCCTCTATCCGTCATGTCAGGTTTGTGTGCATCGGAATCCTGTTCGGGCTGATCTCCTGATGGGAGAGGTTGTTGAGGAGTTTTCTCTATTGGAGACCCATCCTGATATGAAAGGGTTTCTGAACAAAGGGGTTGAGGAGCGGTGGGACTATTTTGAAAAAGAGACGGGCCGGTGCATCCGGTGTTATGCCTGCAGAGAGGCATGCCCCATGTGTTACTGTCCGGAATGTTTTGTGGACAACTCCAATCCAAAATGGATGGAGCAGGGGCTATCTCCTTCGGATCTGGAATTTTATCATATTGTCCGGGCCTATCATCAGACAGGGCGCTGCACGGCATGTGGAGCCTGTGAGCGGGCCTGTCCAATGGAGATCCGGCTGACCTATATGACGGAGAAACTGAACCAGGATGTCAAAGAGCTTTTTGGATTTGAGACGGGGGTAGATCCGCAGGCCTCCTCTCCCCTTTCCACCTTCGACGTGGAAGACCAACAGGAATTCATCAAATGACATTGAAACTGGACAAAAAAGATTTCCATTCTTTTTTACAAAACCTGATGAATGACTATGAGCTCTTTGCTCCGGTGCAGGTGGCTGAGGGTGTGGCAGTCTACAAAAAGATTGAACATCCCTTGGAGGCAGCACGCTTCTCCTTAAACCCTCAAAAACCTGCGAAAGAGGTCTTCTTTCCACAAAGCGAGACGATGTTTCGTTATGGAAAGGTTGGAGTTAAGACAGAGGTGACATCAACCGAAAAGGTGGAGAGAAAGAGAATCCTTCTGGGTGCAAGGCCCTGTGATCTTCAGGCGGTTTCGCTTCTGGATGAGATCTTTCAGGGCAGAGAGTATAGCGACCCATACTATATCAATAAACGCCAGGCCACCACCGTGATCGGCATGGGCTGCAGCCAGCCCCTGTCAACCTGCTTCTGTTCCTCGATGGAAGGAGGACCTTTCTCCAGGAACCATTCGGATATTTTTTTGATTGATCTGGGAGAGGCCTACCTGGTGGAAGTACTCACAGAGAAGGGAAAGGCGTTTGAGAAAAACCCGTTTTTCAAAAAGGCCACTCAAAAAGACTTAAAGGCAGCCAAGTCCATTGAGAAGAACGCGTCTAATCAGGTAGGGGCGATCCTGTCACTGGAGGGGATTGAGCGGAAGCTGGATCAGATGATCGAAAGTCCATTCTGGGACCGGGTTCAGGAAAGATGTATCGGGTGCAGGGTTTGCACCTATCTCTGCCCGACCTGTCACTGCTTCGACATTGCCGATGAGACCCTCACTACAAAAGGCCAGCGGGTCAGAAACTGGGATTCGTGTTTATCGTCTCTCTATTCTCAGGAGACCTCGGGACACAATCCAAGGCCGACGAACCGGGAACGGACGCGTCAGAGGCTGATGCACAAGTTCAACTATTTTCCAAAGAACGTTGGGCGGATCGCATGTGTAGGCTGCGGGAGATGTGTCCTTTATTGTCCGGCTGATTTGGACATTCGAGAGACAATCAAAGAAATCCAGAAGGGATAGATAGTTAAATGTCAAAGTTCAAATGCCAAATGTAAAATTTTAAAACTCGGTTCTTTTTCTTTGAGTTTCGGATTTTGTTTGACACTTGATCTTTGAGATTTGTCATTGAGTCTAAGATGAAAAATCCTTATCTTCCCATTCCAATGATGGTCAAAAAGGCCTTTATGGAGACAACGGACCGGATGCTCCGGACCCTGGAGTTGACCTTTCAAAAGGAAGAGGATCAGAAGGCCTTTGAATTTATTCCCGGACAGTTCTGTGAGCTATCCTCTTTCGGCAAGGGGGAGGCGCCTTTCGGAATTGCCTCTTCTCCCACAGAGAATGGTTCCCTAAAATTCACCATCAACCGGGCTGGTATGGTGACAACGACGCTTCACCACATCGAAGAAGGAGAGGAGGTCGGAATCCGGGGACCGCTGGGCAATGGCTATCCAATCGATCTCTTTAAAGGACACAACCTCCTTGTCGTGGGCGGTGGATTTGCCTTTACCACATTGCGCTCGCTGATCGCCTACTTTTTGGAGCCCGAGCACCGCTCCCTGATCAGGGAGATCACGGTCCTCTATGGCGCGAGAATGCCAGGCCTTCTGCTTTACAAAGAAGAACTTCAGGAATGGTCGAAAAGAGATGACATGAAAGTGGTGGTGACGGTCGACGTGGGAGATCAGGGCTGGAAGGGAACGGTGGGGCTTGTGCCCAATGTGCTTAAAGAGGTGGCTCCTTCATCGGAGGACACCTATGCAGTGGTCTGCGGCCCTCCGATCATGATCCGTTTTACTCTACCCCAATTGAAGGCTCTTCAGTTTCCTGACGAGCGAATTTACACCTCGCTCGAAAGACGGATGAAATGCGGCGTCGGGAAGTGCGGGCGCTGCAACATCGGACATCTCTATGTTTGTAAGGATGGTCCCGTTTTCAGCCTGGAGCAGTTAAATATACTTCCTAAAGAAGGATGAACGAGATGAACGATCTCGCAAAGGCGAATCACAATCTCTGGAAGGAAATCATGGAAGAGGATTGCGGGGATATCCGTCACTGTTTCAACTGCGGAACCTGTGTATCCGGCTGCCCTGCTGCGGAAGCGGACAATCCGCTCATGATCCGCAGGCTCGTCCGAATGGTACTTCTCGGACTCGATGAGAAGCTCTTGGAGGATGGAACCCCGTGGATGTGCGTGACCTGCACCGCCTGCGAAGAGATGTGCCCCATGGGTGTGAAGCCCTTTGAGGTGGGTCTGGCCATCCGGAGATGGCAGACGAGAAAGGATGAGACGTACCTTCCGCTTGCGACCACAGAGATTTTCGAGACCGGACATACGCAGCCCGTTGAGAAGATAGGGGAATTGAGAAAATCGCTGGGCCTTCCAGAGATTCCACCTACGATTGCAAAGTTTTCAGAACTTCTGAAAATATTTCAAGCCATGCTCAAAGAGACTGAGGTTGTCAAGAACAATGATTATATGTTTAAAGAAGGAAATAAAAAGTAAATCACCTTCCCCATAGAAAGCTGTGTTGCAATCGGAAGAAATGTGTGAGAGGCAGTCAGGCTCCAAAGATTTAGAATGCGGGTCTATGAGATGATAGGAAATCGTCGCCTGTGTAAAATCGAATGCCATCATATGCTTGACATGCCAAAATCCGGAGGGTTAAAGGTTCCCGCTCTAAATCTTTTCCACCCGACCGCCTCTCCCCCATTTCGAAAAGTCGGAGTTTTAATATTACGAAACAACTGCTTAAGGATGGAGTAAAGGATTCGATGAATAAGTACGGCCTTTTTTTAGGGTGCAATATGCCTGCCATCAGGCCTGATGTCGAACGGGCCATGCGGTTGGCGATCCCAGCCCTTGGAATCGAACTCGTTGATCTGGAAGGGAGCGCCTGCTGCCCTGCCTTTGGCACTTTTCCCTCAGCCGATGAAATAGCGAGCCTGGCTGTCAGTGGTTGGAACCTTTCGATTGCTGAAAAAGAGGGAGTCAACTCCATGATCCAATGTGGCTCCTGCTACAGTGTTCTGAGAATGGCCAGGGAGAAACTTGTTAAAGATGAAGAGAAAAGAGAGAGGGTAAACGACCTGCTGAAGAAAGCAGGCAAATATTTTGAAGGGAAGACCTGTCCCCGGCACGTCATTGATATTCTCTTCAATGATATAGGAACAGAAAAAATCAGCCAGTCCATCAAAAAGAACTTAAAAGGGTTCAATGCGGTTGTGCAGTACCCTTGTCATTCACGGTTCCCCAGTGACGTGCTGGGGTTCGATAGCCCGGGTCGGCCCCGCATGCTTCAGAAACTCGTCGAGGCGCTGGGGGCAACGGTTCAGAGTTACAGCAGGGAGCTTCAATGCTGCGGCGGTGCAGGCGGGTTTGCCCGCCAGGCCTACCAGGATGCCCTGAAGTTCGCAAAGAAGAAATTCGACGCCATGGTCAGGGAGACCCAGGTGGATTTCATCGTCGTCAACTGCATCACCTGTCTGATGCACATGGAAAAGGTCCAAAAGGAATTCAGCAAGGAGGATTGCGAATTCTCCATCCCCGTCTTCGATTACGCACAGATCCTGGCCCTCTGCATAGGATTCGATCCCAAGGAGGTGGCCAGCATCTCGATCATTCCAAGAGATAAGGTGATCGAGAAAATCATAGGAGCTAAGTGATGTCCGGACAACAAGGGAAGGTTTTTTTGTTCGGATCTGAAGCGATTGGCCGGGGAGACGATAACATTGGCTATCAGATTCTGGTCACGATGTTGGAATCTCTGGAGAAGCGTGACGATAACCCCATTGCCTTTATCTTCTGGAACACAGCGGT